>NZ_JBFAZB010000121.1:0-1030 GCF_040681575.1 Kitasatospora sp. NPDC051702 | reverse complement strand
CTGAGGACAAGCCCTCGGCCTATTAGTACCGGTCAACTCCACCCCTCACAGGGCTTCCATATCCGGCCTATCAACCCAGTCGTCTACTGGGAGCCTTACCCTCTCAAGGAGGTGGGAGTGCTCATCTCGAAGCAGGCTTCCCGCTTAGATGCTTTCAGCGGTTATCCCTCCCGAACGTAGCCAACCAGCCATGCCCTTGGCAGGACAACTGGCACACCAGAGGTTCGTCCGTCCCGGTCCTCTCGTACTAGGGACAGCCCTTCTCAACACTCCTACGCGCACAGCGGATAGGGACCGAACTGTCTCACGACGTTCTAAACCCAGCTCGCGTACCGCTTTAATGGGCGAACAGCCCAACCCTTGGGACCTACTCCAGCCCCAGGATGCGACGAGCCGACATCGAGGTGCCAAACCATCCCGTCGATATGGACTCTTGGGGAAGATCAGCCTGTTATCCCCGGGGTACCTTTTATCCGTTGAGCGACGGCGCTTCCACAAGCCACCGCCGGATCACTAGTCCCTACTTTCGTACCTGCTCGACCCGTCAGTCTCACAGTCAAGCTCCCTTGTGCACTTACACTCAACACCTGATTGCCAACCAGGCTGAGGGAACCTTTGGGCGCCTCCGTTACCCTTTAGGAGGCAACCGCCCCAGTTAAACTACCCACCAGACACTGTCCCTGATCCGGATCACGGACCCAGGTTAGACATCCAGCACGACCAGAGTGGTATTTCAACGACGACTCCACAACAACTGGCGTTGCTGCTTCAAAGTCTCCCACCTATCCTACACAAGCCGAACCGAACACCAATATCAAGCTATAGTAAAGGTCCCGGGGTCTTTCCGTCCTGCTGCGCGAAACGAGCATCTTTACTCGTAATGCAATTTCACCGGGCCTATGGTTGAGACAGTCGAGAAGTCGTTACGCCATTCGTGCAGGTCGGAACTTACCCGACAAGGAATTTCGCTACCTTAGGATGGTTATAGTTACCACCGCCGTTTACTGGCGCTTAAGTTCTCAGCTTCGCC
>NZ_JBFAZB010000120.1:0-1039 GCF_040681575.1 Kitasatospora sp. NPDC051702 | reverse complement strand
CCGAGCACCGGGCCTGGCCGGCGACCGGACGGCCCCGCCGGGGAGCGGTCTCCTCCTTCGGCATCAGCGGCACCAACGCCCACCTGATCCTCGAGGAACCCACCGCCGACGAGCCCGTCGAGCCCGTCGAGGTGCCCGGGCCGTACGTGTGGCAGCTGTCCGCCCGCGACGACACCGCACTACGCGCACAGGCCCGCCGCCTCGCCGACCACCTCCACGATCAGGACGTCCACCCCGCCGAGGTCGCGCACGCCCTGGCCACCACCCGCACCACCTTCGACCACCGCGCCGCCGTCATCCTGCGCACCCCCACCGAAGCCCACGCCGCACTCACCGCCCTCGCCGAAGGCCACCCCCACCCCGCCCTCGTCACCGGCACCGCCACCACCACCGGCACCCGACCCGTCTACCTCTACCCCGGCCAAGGCAGCCACCACCCCGGCACCGGACGCCACCTCTACCAGACCTTCCCCGCCTACGCCCAAGCCATCGACGACCTCACCGACGCCTTCCGCCCCCACCTCGACCACCCCCTCCGCGACCTCCTCCACGCCGAACCCGACACCCCCACCGCCGCACTCCTCGACCAAACCCACTACGCCCAACCCGCCATCTTCGCCCTCGGCACCGCCCTCACCCACCTCCTCACCCACCACGACATCCACCCCACCGCCGTCCTCGGCCACTCCATCGGCGCCCTCACCGCCGCCCACACCGCCGGCATCCTCACCCTCCACGACGCCGCCACCCTCGTCACCACCCGCGCCCGCCTCATGCAACAAGCCCCCCACACCGGCACCATGACCGCCATCCAAGCCACCCCCGAAGAAGCCCTCCACGCCATCACCGGCCACGAACACCTCGTCTCCCTCGCCGCCGTCAACTCCCCCACCTCCATCGTCCTCTCCGGCGACCACCACACCCTCACCCACATCACCGACCACTTCCACACCCAAGGACGACGCACCAAACCCCTCACCGTCAGCCACGCCTTCCACTCCCCCCACATGGACCCCATCCTCGACGAATTCCACACCGC
>NZ_JBFAZB010000119.1:0-1047 GCF_040681575.1 Kitasatospora sp. NPDC051702 | reverse complement strand
CATCACCCCCCTCCTCCGCCCCCACACCGACGAAACCCACCACCTCCTCACCGCCCTCGCCACCACCTGGACCACCGGCACACCCCTCACCCACAGCACCACCCACACCAACCACACCCCCCTCCCCACCTACCCCTTCCAACACCAACACCTCTGGCTGGAAAGCGAGTTGCCGAAGGGCACGCCGTCGGCGCTGGGTCTGGCCCCGACCGACCACCTCTTCCTCAAAACCGCCACCACCCACCCCGACGGCACCACCACCTACACCGGCACCCTCAACCTCACCACCCACCCCTGGCTCACCGACCACACCATCCACGACACCGTCCTCCTCCCCGCCACCGCCCTCCTCGACCTCACCCTCCACGCCGCCCACGACCTCCACCACCCCCACATCGAAGAACTCACCCTCCACACCCCCACCCCCCTCACCACCACCCCCACCCAACTCCACCTCACCGCCACCCCACCCCACGACCACACCCGCACCCTCACCATCCACACCCGACCCCACACCACCAACCCCCACACCCCCTGGACCCACACCGCCACCGCCACCCTCACCACCACCGGCCCCGACACCGACCTCCCCACCGACAACACCTGGCCCCCCACCCACACCACCCCCATCCCCCTCACCCACCTCTACGACGACCTCACCACCCACGGCTACACCTACGGCCCCACCTTCCAAGGCCTCACCCACGCCTGGAAGAACCACACCACCCTCCACGCCACCACCACCCTCCCCACCACCCAAACCCCCACCCACACCACCATCCACCCCGCCCTCCTCGACGCCGCCCTCCACCCCCTCCTCACCACCACCGACCACACCACCCTCCACCTCCCCACCACCTTCACCCACACCACCCTCCACACCACCCACGCCACCACCCTCCACACCACCCTCACCCCCCACCCCACCAACCCCAACACCCACACCCTCACCGCCACCGACCCCCACGGCACCCCCGTCATCACCACCACCCTCACCACCACACCCACCACCCCCACCCACCTCACCCACACCCTCAACACCCTCAA
>NZ_JBFAZB010000118.1:0-1089 GCF_040681575.1 Kitasatospora sp. NPDC051702 | reverse complement strand
TCCGCCGCGAACGGAGCGATCTTCGCCTCGGCCAGCGAACGCACCGCCTCACGGAGCATCCCGTGCTCCTCGGAGATACGGAAGAGATCGAAGTCCTGGCTCATGATCGCCACTCCTGTTTCACGACGGTACTCAGTACCCTTCATTATGCATGCGCGCAGCAAAAAGGGAACTCAGTGCCTTCACATGGCGGCACTGAGTTCCCTATCCTTTTTCCTGCCGAACTTCTGCCGAACAAGCCGGTCCGAGCGCAGGGAGATGACAGCGTGGTCCACTCAGCCATCGACACCGACACCCGGAGCACCACGCTGTACTTCCAGCGCTGCGCGTGGTGCAGCAACCCGACCTTCCAGCGACTGCTCTGCCCCACCTGCGGCTCCACCGAGCTGCGGCTGGAGGCCAGCACCGGCACCGGGGTCGTCCGGCGCTGCGAGGTCGAGCAGGCCCGCACGCCGCTGGTCCGTCAGAAGTCCCTGATCCGGATGGCCGAGGGCTTCGACGTGTGGTGCATCGTCGACGGGCTGCGCAGCACCGTCCCGGTCGGCACCAGGGTCCGGCTGCTCCCCTCCCCCGACTCCGACCAGCCCGAGCTGCGGCTGCTCCCGATGGAGGAGCCGCAGCCCCCGCTGGACGCCGAACCGCGCCCGCTGCCGCCGGCCCAGGGCGGCTTCACCCAGCACCTGGCCGCCTTCACCGAGTAGCCGCGGGCGGCCGCGGCCACGCCGGAGGGCGTGCGGCGCGGCCCCCGCGCACGACGGAGGGCGTGGCACCGAGTACCCGGTGCCACGCCCTCCCGTGCTCCCCGCGGGGATCAGCCCTTGCGGACCTTGACCTCGGCGGTCAGCTGCGGCAGGACCTCGAAGAGGTCGCCGACCACGCCGTAGTCCGCCAGCTCGAAGATCGGGGCCTCCGGGTCCTTGTTGACGGCCACGATGGTCTTCGAGGTCTGCATGCCGGCCCGGTGCTGGATGGCGCCCGAGATGCCGTTGGCCACGTACAGCTGCGGCGAGACCTGCTTGCCGGTCTGGCCGACCTGGTTGCTGTGCGGGTACCAGCCGGCGTCGACCGCGGCACGGGAGGCGCCGACGG
>NZ_JBFAZB010000117.1:0-1176 GCF_040681575.1 Kitasatospora sp. NPDC051702 | reverse complement strand
CCACCCACCACCCCCACAGCGCCCTCCGCGGACAAACCCGCCACACCCCCACCCTCACCCCCACCACCAACCCCACCCCCGACACCGGCGCCGTCAAGCTGGTGCTCGGCGAGTACGGCACCGCGGACGACCTGCGGGCCGAGCCGCTGGAGCGGCGGGCGCCCGGCGCGGGCGAGGTCGAGATCCGGGTGCGGGCGGCCGGCCTGAACTTCCGCGACGTGCTGATCATGCTGGGCATGATGCGGGAGCACTACGCGGACGCGTACGGCCTCGACCGGGCCGCGGACGTCCCGCTGGGCTTCGAGTGCGCGGGCGTCGTGGCCGCCGTGGGCGCCGGGGTGACCGGACTGGCCGTCGGCGATCCGGTGATCGCGATGGCCGAGGGCGGCTTCGCCGACTTCGTCACGGTCGGCGCCGGCCAGGTCGCGGCGCTGCCCGCCGGACTGACCATGGCCGAGGGCGCCACCGTCCCGCTGGCCTTCCTGACCGCCCACTACGCGCTCACCCGGCTGGCCGGGCTCCGGGCCGGCGAGCGGGTGCTGATCCACGCCGCCTCCGGCGGGGTCGGCGGCGCCGCCGTGCAGATCGCCCTGGCGCTCGGCGCGGAGGTGTTCGCCACCGCGAGCGCGTCCAAGCACGACGCGGTCCGGGCCCTCGGGGTCGCCCACGTCTTCGACTCGCGCAGCACCTCGTTCGCCGACGGGGTCGCGGCCGCCACCGGCGGGCAGGGCGTCGACGTCGTGCTCAACAGCCTGAACGGCGAGTTCATCCCGGCGGGCCTCTCCGTGCTCGCCAAGGACGGGCGCTTCGTCGAGATGGGCAAGCTGGGCATCTGGTCGCCGGAGCGGATGCGCCGGGAGCGCCCGGACGCCGGGTACTTCCCGTTCGACCTCGGGGACGACGCCGAACTCGACGCCACGCTGCTGCCCGGACTGTTCGAGGAGCTCGGGGCGATGTTCGCGGCCGGCCGGCTCCGTCCGCTGCCGGTGACGGTGTTCCCCCGCGCCCGGGCGGCGCAGGCCTACACCCACATGCAGCACACCAGGCACACCGGCAAGGTCGTGCTGACCTTCGACCAGCGCGTCGAACTGTCGGGGGAGGGCAGCTACCTCGTCACCGGCGGCCTCGGCGGCCTCGGCCTGCAGGTCGCCCGCCGCCTCGCCGAACAGGGCGCCG
>NZ_JBFAZB010000116.1:0-1191 GCF_040681575.1 Kitasatospora sp. NPDC051702 | reverse complement strand
AGGTAGAGGATGAGGTCCTCGTCGAGGGTGATGCGGCCGAAGTCCATGGCGACGGTGGTGGTCGTCTTGCCGGAGACGTGGCTGATGTCGTCGATGCCGGCGGAGGCCGAGGTCATGACGGCTTCGGTGCGCAGGGGGTTGATCTCGGAGACGGCGCCGACGAGCGTGGTCTTGCCGACACCGAAGCCGCCCGCGACGACGATCTTCGCGGAGGTGGTGGCGCGGGTGGGGGCGGCCGCGTTAGAGCTTGCGAAGTCCACTGAGGACCCTTTCGAGCAGCGTGACGTCGGGCTGGTTTCCGGATTCGCCGCCGGAAGCGGGCTGGTGGATGGCGACCAGGCCGGCCTCGGCCAGGTCGGCCACGAGGATGCGGGCCACTCCCAGGGGAAGCGAGAGCAGCGCCGACACCTCCGCGACGGATTTGACCTCCGTGCACAGCGTGCAGATCCGCTGGTGCTCGGGGAGCAGGGTGGCCAGCCGCTGCGGGTCGACGTCGGCGGAGACGAGGGCCTCCAGCGCGAGTTCGTAGCGCGGTCTGGTGCGGCCGCCGGTCATCGCGAAGGGCCGGATCAGCGGGCCGGAGTCGGTCTCGTCCTCGAACTCCTCGACGTGCCCGGGCTCCTGGGCCGGCTGGTAGCCGGGGGCCGGTTCGGGCGTCGGGACCGGCGGGCCGGGCTGCGGCGTGCCGTAGGAGGGCTGCGGCTGTCCGTAGGGGCCGGGCTGGCCCCACGGCCCCTGCCGGCCCTGCGGGTCGTACTGTTCCTGCCGGCCGTACGGGTGCTGGGGCTGCCCGTACTGGTGCTGGTCGTACTGCTCGGCGTGCTGCGGCCGGCCGTACTGCTGACCGTGGCCGACGCCAGGTGCTCCGAAGGCGTCATGGCCTGTGCCGGGGTACGGAACGCCGTACTGGCCGCTACGGTCGTCGGGCGGTGTCACGGTTCCTCTCCTCACAGGGTGCGGCGGTGCGGTGCGAGCTTCGGCGCAGGTCCGGAGCCGGTGGTGCGAAGGCCGTACAACGTCCGAACCCGAGCCCGCCGAAGCGGGCCCGGGAGGGACGCGGAGGTACTTCGAATACCTGGACGGTATCCGACGAACCGTCAGTGCAGGAGACTGCCCTGGAGTTCCGCGCGGAGTGCGGGGGTGAGGACGGCGCCGGCGCGGTCGACGAGCAGGGCCATCTCGTAGCCGACG
>NZ_JBFAZB010000115.1:0-1294 GCF_040681575.1 Kitasatospora sp. NPDC051702 | reverse complement strand
CTTGAGCCCCGCTACATTGTCGGCGCGGAATCACTTGACCAGTGAGCTATTACGCACTCTTTCAAGGGTGGCTGCTTCTAAGCCAACCTCCTGGTTGTCTCTGCGACTCCACATCCTTTCCCACTTAGCACACGCTTAGGGACCTTAGTCGGTGTTCTGGGCTGTTTCCCTCTCGACCATGGAGCTTATCCCCCACAGTCTCACTGCCACGCTCTCACTTACCGGCATTCGGAGTTTGGCTAAGGTCAGTAACCCGGTGGGGCCCATCGCCTATCCAGTGCTCTACCTCCGGCAAGAAACACGTGACGCTGCACCTAAATGCATTTCGGGGAGAACCAGCTATCACGGAGTTTGATTGGCCTTTCACCCCTAACCACAGGTCATCCCCCAGGTTTTCAACCCTGGTGGGTTCGGTCCTCCACACGGTCTTACCCGCGCTTCAACCTGCCCATGGCTAGATCACTCCGCTTCGGGTCTTGGGCATGCAACTCAACCGCCCTATTCGGACTCGCTTTCGCTACGGCTACCCCACACGGGTTAACCTCGCTACACACCGCAAACTCGCAGGCTCATTCTTCAAAAGGCACGCAGTCACGGCCCACCAGCAAGCTGATGAACGACGCTCCCACGGCTTGTAGGCACACGGTTTCAGGTACTATTTCACTCCGCTCCCGCGGTACTTTTCACCATTCCCTCACGGTACTATCCGCTATCGGTCACCAGGGAATATTTAGGCTTAGCGGGTGGTCCCGCCAGATTCACACGGGATTTCTCGGGCCCCGTGCTACTTGGGAGATGAGCAAGCAAGCCGCACAGATTTCGTCTACGGGGGTCTTACCCTCTACGCCGGACCTTTCGCATGTCCTTCGACTATCCATACGGTTTCTGACTCGCCCAGCCGCCGGCAGACGACTGAAGCTCATTCCCACAACCCCATGATGGCAACCCCTGCCGGGTCTCACACCACCACGGTTTAGCCTCATCCGGTTTCGCTCGCCACTACTCCCGGAATCACGGTTGTTTTCTCTTCCTGCGGGTACTGAGATGTTTCACTTCCCCGCGTTCCCTCCACACTGCCTATGTGTTCAGCAGCGGGTGACAGCCCATGACGACTGCCGGGTTTCCCCATTCGGACACCCCCGGATCAAAGCTCGGTTGACAGCTCCCCGGGGCCTATCGTGGCCTCCCACGTCCTTCATCGGTTCCTGGTGCCAAGGCATCCACCGTGCGCCCTTAAAAACTTGGCCACAGATGCTCGCGTCCACTGTGCAGTTCTCAAACAACGACCAGTCAC
>NZ_JBFAZB010000114.1:0-1302 GCF_040681575.1 Kitasatospora sp. NPDC051702 | reverse complement strand
CCGTCGCGCCGGTTGCGGCTGAGGCGCCGGCCGAGGGGCTACCGGAGACCGAAGGGCCGGCCGAGGGGCTGCCGGAGACCGAGGCGCCGGCGGAGGGGCTGCCGGAGGCAGTGGGGGCCGCGGAGGCCGGCGCGCCGGAGGGCTCGATGTGCGCCGTGGAGGTGGGCGCGGGGGTACCGGTTGCGGCGGTGGCCATTCCCCCCGCGGTCGCGATGACTGCGGCGGTGACTACTGCGGCGGTGGCTGCGATAGGCACGATCGGGCGGATGCGCATGAATCCGTGTCCTTTCCTGCGGGCGTCCGGTTGATGCCCGGCACCCCTGTACGCCTCCTGACGCCCGGCAGGTCGCACTCCGCACACGTGATCCAGGTCATAGTTCGTGGGCGCAACCCCGCAACGGCGCTCGTGCGTACAGGGCGGGAGGCTCCACCCAGGACGCACGGCTCCACCGCCGCAGCCGAGGACCGCCTCCTCGCGGACCGGCCGTGCCGCGAGCTGACGGACACTCCGGAGGAGAGGCCCTTGATGACGCCACAGGAGTTCGACGCGTTCTACGCGGCGTCCTTCTCCCGCCTGACCGGGCAGCTCTACGCGATCACCGGCAACTGGTCCGAAGCGCAGGACGTGGTCCAGGAGGCCTTCATCCGTGCGTGGGACCGGCGGCGCACCCTCGACCCGGACGACGCCCCGGAGGCGTGGATCCGGACCACGGCCCGGCGGCTGGCCCACTCCCGCTGGCGGCGTCTGGCCCGGGGCCTACACCTGGCCGGACGCCACCACCGCCAGGAACCACCCACCGTCGAGCCGCCCACCGAGGAGCACCTCGTGCTGGTCACCGCGCTCCGCGACCTGCCCGAGGCACAACGGAGCGCCCTGGTCCTGCACCACATGTGCGACCTCTCCGTCGAGCAGGTCGCGGTCGAGACCGGTGCCAGCGTCAGCGCCGTCAAGAGCCGCCTCGCCCGCGGCCGGATCGCGCTCGCGACCAGACTCGCCGACCAGGCCCCGATCAGCGAGGAAGGAAAGCTCCGTGTCTGACCCCGTCCACGACACCCTCGGCGACCGGCTGCGGCTGCTCGGCACGCAGTTGTCCGCGCCGTCCCTGCCCGCCGCGGAGATCCGCAGACGCGCCGACCGGCGCCGCCACCGCCGGCACGCCCTGGCCGCGACCGCGGCCTGCACCGCAGCGGTCCTGTGCCTGGCGCTCCCGTCCGCGTTGCACTCACCGGAACCACGACGGTCACCGGAACCACAACAGGGGGCAGCCCCCACCGGCACCCCCTCCGTGTCGGCGTCCCCTT
>NZ_JBFAZB010000113.1:0-1324 GCF_040681575.1 Kitasatospora sp. NPDC051702 | reverse complement strand
CCACTGACAGTGAGGATTGGCCATGGCATCGCCTGAGGTCCTGACTCGCCCACTGACTGACGCTTCGGTTGTCCTTTTTGGGAATCGTCGGTCTCTCAGGCGATGCCGCTTGGCGCGTGGCCGGTCGGGCGTCTGTGACTTCATAGGAGCCCGGCCAAAGGTCCCATCACTGTCTTGTCCGTCTGCCCGACCGGCTCGCGCCCTCCCATCGACGCGCGTTGGAAGGGCAGCACACCACAGCATGGCAGACGAGATAGCGGTGGTCGGCGGGATCGACACCCACGCCGACCTCCACCAGGCCGCGGTCATCGACAGTATTGGCCGGCACCTGGCCACCGAACGGTTCGAGACCACTCCGAAGGGATACCAGCGGCTGCTGGAATGGCTCCGGCTCCACGGGGAGGTCCTCGCCGTCGGGGTCGAAGGGACCGGCGCCTACGGAGCCGAGATCGCGCGTTTCCTCACGGCGAACGAGATCACGGTCATCGAGGTGGACCGGCCAGACCGCAAAGCACGGCGGGACAACGGCAAGTCCGACCCCATCGACGCCTACGCGGCGGCGACCGCGGTCCTGTCCGGCCGGGCCTGCGGGACCCCGAAGGCCAGGAACGGCATCGTGGAGGCGATCCGGGCTCTGCGGGTGGTCCGCAAGAGCGCGGTCAAGGCCCGCACCCAGACCATCAACCAGATCCGCACCCTCGTCGTCACCGCGCCCTCCGGCGTCCGGGACAGGTTGCGAGGCCTGTCCACGAAGGAGCTGGTCGACTCCCTGGCCCGCTCCCGTCCAGCCGGCGAACTCGCCGACCCGGCCTGCTCAGTGAGGATCGCGCTGAGGCGTCTCGCCCGCCGCTACCAGTCACTCGACGAGGAGATCAAGGAAGCGGACCAGGAGATCAGGCCGCTGGTCATCCGGGCCGCTCCCAAGCTCATCGCCCTGCCCGGCGTCGGCCCGGAAACCGCCGGCCAGTTGCTGGCCAGCGCGGGCGACAATCCCGACAGGCTCCGCTCCGAAGCCGCCTTCGCCCACCTCTGCGGGGCCGCCCCGGTCCCGGCCTCCTCCGGCCGCACCAACCGCCACCGCCTCAACCGCGGCGGTGACCGCCAGGCCAACAACGCCCTCCACACGATCGTCCTGGTCCGCATGAAATACGACCAGCGCACCCGGGACTACGTCGCCCGACGCACCGCAGAAGGCCTGGTCAAGAAGGACATCATCCGCTGCCTCAAACGATTCGTCGCCCGCGAGATCTACCGCCACCTACCCCGCACGATCCAAACCACTGAATCGCTCCCACAGACCGCTTGACGATCTATAGGAGCTTCC
>NZ_JBFAZB010000112.1:0-1466 GCF_040681575.1 Kitasatospora sp. NPDC051702 | reverse complement strand
CGTCGTCGAACAGACCCGCCGCCACGCCGCCGTCGCCGCCCTGCTGCGCGTGCCCCACGTCGTCCTCGCCGTCAACAAGATGGACCTCGTCGCCTACGCCGAACCCGTCTTCGCCGCCATCGCCGCCGAGTTCACCGCCTACGCCGCCTCCCTCGGCATCGAGGACGTCCTCGCCGTCCCCATCTCCGCCCTCGCCGGCGACAACGTCGTCGAACCCTCCGCCCACATGGACTGGTACGGCGGCCCCACCCTGCTGGAGCACCTGGAGACCGTCCCGGTCGGCAGCGACCCCAGCGCCGAACCCACCCGCTTCCCCGTCCAGTACGTCATCCGCCCGCAGACCGAGAACCACCCCGACTACCGCGGCTACGCCGGCCAACTCGCCTCCGGCGTCCTGCGCGTCGGCGACACCGTCACCGTCCAGCCCTCCGGCCACACCACCACCGTCGCCGGCATCGACGCACTCGGCCGGGAGACCGACATCGCCTGGGCGCCGCAGTCCGTCACCGTCCGCCTCACCGACGACATCGACGTCTCCCGCGGCGACCTCATCACCGCAGGCCCCGCCCCCCAGCCCACCAAGGACATCGAGGCCACCGTCAGCCACCTCAACGAGCGCCCGCTGCGCACCGGGGACAAGGTGCTGCTCAAGCACACCACCCGCACCGTCCGCGCACTCGTCAAGGAGATCTCCTACCGGATCGACATCGACACGCTCGAACAGCGTTCCGGCGCCGACGGGCTGAACGTCAACGACATCGGCCACGTACTGCTGCGCACCGCCGAGCCGCTGGCCCTCGACCCCTACACCGCCAACCGCCGCACCGGATCGTTCCTGCTGATCGACCCGGCCGACGGCACCACCCTCACCGCCGGCATGGCGGGCGAGGCCTTCGCGACCGTACGCACCACCACCGACGCCACCGACGAGGAGGACTGGGTCTGATGCCCAGCGAGGCGTTCTCGGGCATGGACAAGGAAGGCGGCCGCATCGGCAGCGGCGTCCTCGGCAGCGGCCAGGGCGGACTGACCCGATGTGTGGGCCGACAGGGCTGAGAACGCTCTGTCACCGGGCCACCTCCCCTCGACCGGCCCGGCTTGCCCGGCATCCACGATGCCGCAAGCACAGCTTCCGAACTTCCATCCCGAGACCGTCTCCTGACGGTCCGTCCGTGAACAGGACCTGCCATGGCACCGAACCCGACGCCTTCGCATACCCTCGTCCGCCCCAACGCCGGCCGGATCAGACGCTCCGCCGTGGCCGCGGTGGCCGGCCTCACCGCCGTGACCCTGCTCTCGGCCTGCAGCTACGGCTCCAAGGCCGACGACAAGAAGCCCGCCGCCGCGGGTGACGCCGCCTCCGGTGCCTCAGGCGCGAAGCTCTCCGCCGACACCGTGAAGATCGGCTACTTCGCCAACCTCACCCACGGCACCGCCCTGGTCGGCCTCCAGGAAGGCCTCTACCA
>NZ_JBFAZB010000111.1:0-1490 GCF_040681575.1 Kitasatospora sp. NPDC051702 | reverse complement strand
ACCACCCACACCCACGGCCACCACCCCACCAACCACACCCCCAACCCCCACCTCCCCCTCCCCACCTACCCCTTCACCCACCACCACTACTGGCTCGACGCCACGGCCGACACCGACGGCGCCGCGCTGCTCGCCGACCCGGTCGAACTCGCCGACGGCGGCGGCCTGGTGTTCTCCGGCGAGCTCGCCACCGGCCGCCACCCCTGGCTCGCCGACCACGCCGTCAACGGCGTCCCGCTGGCCCCCGGCACCCTCTTCGTCGACCTCGCGCTGCGCGCCGGCGAGCGGGCCGACGCACCCGTCCTCGACGAGCTCACCCTGGAGGCCCCGCTGCCGCTGCCCGCCACCGGCGCCGTCGCACTCCAGCTCACCGTGGACGCCCCGGCCGCAGACGGCCGCCGCCCCTTCACCGTCCACGCCCGCACGGGCGGGGACGAACCCTGGACCAGGCACGCCTCGGGCAGCCTCGCCGCCTCCGCGCCGGCCACCGCCGCCCCCGACGCGGCCTGGCCGCCCGCCGGCGCCGTCCCGCTCGACGCCGAGGAGGTCTACCACCGGCTCGCCGAGCGCGGGTACGACTACGGTCCGGCCTTCCGCAACCTCACCGCGGCCTGGCAGGACGGCACCACCCTGTTCGCCGAGGTCCGGCTGCCCGAGGAACTCGCCCTCACGGCCGACGGCTTCGCCCTGCACCCGGCGCTGCTCGACGCCACCCTGCACCTGCTCCCGGTCCACGGCGCGCCGGCCGGCGACCCGGGCGACGGCATCCGGCTGCCCTTCGCCTGGAGCCGCCTCACCCTGCACGCCACCGGCGCCGGCCTGGTCCGCGCCCGGCTCACCGAACTGCCCAACGGGGGTGTCGCCCTGACACTCACCGATCCGACCGGCGCCCTGGTCGCCACCGCGGAGTCACTGGACCTGCGCACCCTGCCCGCCGACGCGCTCAGCGGCGCCGGGCGCCGGGCCGGCAGCGCCGACCCGCTGTACGCGCTCGACTGGATCGAGCTGGCCGCCCCGCCCACACCGGCCACCGGCACCGCCACCACCGTCGTCACCATCGACGGCTCCGGCTCCGCCCGCTTGGCCGCGCACCGCGCGCTGGCCGCCGTCCAGCAGTGGCTCGCCGAGGAGCACCCCGAGGGTGCCCGGCTCGCCGTCGTCACCCGCGGCGCGGTCGCGGTGACGGCCGGCGAGCCGCTGCCCGGGCTCGCCGAGTCGGCCGTCTGGGGTCTGGTGCGAACGGCCCAGACCGAACACCCCGGCCGCCTCGTCCTCCTCGACACCGACACCGACGAACCCGAGGCCATCGCCGCGGCCCTTCAGACGGTTGAACCCCAGCTCGCCCTCCGCAGCGGCACCCTCCACACACCCCGCCTCACCACCACCCCACCCCGCCACCAGCCCCACAGCCCCCTCAACCCCAACGGCACCGTCCTCATCACCGGAGCCACCGGCGCCCTCGGCACCCACCTCGCCCACCACCTCGTCAC
>NZ_JBFAZB010000109.1:0-1804 GCF_040681575.1 Kitasatospora sp. NPDC051702 | reverse complement strand
TCGCCGACGACCTTGATCTGCTTGGGCTTGGCGATCGGGCCCAGGGTGCGGCCGACGTGGGCGCGCAGTTCCTCGACGAGTTCGGGGGTGTCGGTGGCCGTGCCGCGCAGGATGACGAAGGCGACGATGGCCTGGCCGGTGGTGGCGTCGGTGGCGCCGACGACCGCGGACTCGGCCACGGCGGGGTGGCCGACCAGGGCGGACTCGACCTCGGTGGTGGAGATGTTGTGGCCGGAGACGAGCATCACGTCGTCGACCCGGCCGAGGAGCCAGATGTCGCCGTCCTCGTCCTTCTTGGCGCCGTCGCCCGCGAAGTAGCGGCCTTCGAAGCGGGACCAGTAGGTGTCGATGTAGCGCTGGTCGTCGCCCCAGATGGTGCGGAGCATGGAGGGCCACGGCTCGGTCAGGACGAGGTAGCCGCCGGAGCCGTTGGGGACCTCGTTGGCCTCGTCGTCGACGACGGTGGCGGCGATGCCGGGCAGCGCGCGCTGGGCGGAGCCGGGCTTGGTCTCGGTGACACCGGGCAGCGGGCTGATCATCATCGCGCCGGTCTCGGTCTGCCACCAGGTGTCCACGATCGGGGTCCGGCCGGCGCCGATGTGCTCGCGGTACCAGATCCACGCCTCGGGGTTGATCGGCTCGCCGACGCTGCCCAGCACCCGCAGCGAGGAGAGGTCGAACTTCGCGGGGATGTCGTCGCCCCACTTCATGAACGTGCGGATCGCGGTCGGCGCGGTGTAGAGGATGGTGACGCCGTACTTCTGCACGATCTCCCAGAACCGGCCCTGGTGCGGGGTGTCCGGGGTGCCCTCGTAGACGACCTGGGTCGCGCCGTTGGCGAGCGGGCCGTAGACGATGTACGAGTGGCCGGTGACCCAGCCGATGTCCGCGGTGCACCAGTACACGTCGGTGTCCGGCTTCAGGTCGAACACCGCGTGGTGGGTGTAGGCGGCCTGGGTGAGGTAGCCGCCGGAGGTGTGCAGGATGCCCTTGGGCTTCCCGGTGGTGCCGGAGGTGTAGAGGATGAACAGCGGGTGCTCGGCCTCGTGCGCCTCGGGGGTGTGCTCGGTGGACTGGCGCGCGGTGATCTCGTGCCACCACACGTCGCGGCCCTCGGTGAAGGCGGTGTCCTGACCGGTGCGGCGCACCACCAGGACGTGTTCGACGCCGTCGACCTTGGTCAGGGCCTCGTCGATGGCGGGCTTGAGCGCGGAGGGCTTGCCGCGGCGGTAGCCGCCGTCGGCGGTGATGACGAGTTTGGCCCGGGCGTCCTGGATGCGGGAGGCGACCGCGTCGGCGGAGAAGCCGCCGAAGACCACCGAGTGGGTGGCGCCGATCCGGGCGCAGGCGAGCATCGCGATGACGGCCTCGGCGATCATCGGCAGGTAGACGGCGACCCGGTCGCCCTTGCGCACACCGAGTTCCAGCAGCGCGTTGGCGGCCTGCGAGACCTCGTCCTTGAGCTGGGCGTAGGTGATCGAGCGGCCGTCACCGGGCTCGCCCTCGAAGTGGATCGCGACCCGCTCGCCCAGGCCGTTCTCGACGTGGCGGTCCACGCAGTTGTAGGCCACGTTGAGGGTGCCGTCGGCGAACCACTTGGCGAACGGCGGGTTCGACCAGTCCAGCGTCTGGGTCGGCTCGACCTCCCAGCTCAGCCGGCGGGCCTGCTCGGCCCAGAACCCCAGACGGTCCTCGGAGGCCTGCGCGTACGCGGCCGCGGTGACGTTGGCGGCTGCGGCGAGCTCTGCCGGCGGGGCGAAACGCCGCTCCTCCTTGAGCAGGTTGGCCAGGCTCTCGTTGCTCA
>NZ_JBFAZB010000108.1:0-2108 GCF_040681575.1 Kitasatospora sp. NPDC051702 | reverse complement strand
ACCACCGCCACACCCACGGCCAACCCGCCACCTCCATCGCCTACGGCCTCTGGCACGACACCAGCACCCTCACCACCAACGCCGACCACACCCGGCTCGCCCGCTCCGGAACGCGCCCGCTGCGGACGGAGGAGGGCCTGGCCCTGCTGGACGCGGCGCTGGCCGGCGCCCGGCCCGTCGTCACGGCGCTGCCGATCGTGCCGGGTGCCGCCGGCGCCCGGGTCCCCGCCCTGCTGCGCAGCGTGCTGCGGCCGCCGCTGCGGCGGGCGGCCCCGGCCACGGTGACGTCGGGCGGGCCCTCACTGGCCGACCGGCTCGGCCCGCTCAACGCGGCGGCCCGACGGAACCTGGTGCTGGACCTGGTGCGCGGCGAGGCGGCCACCGTCCTCGCCCACCCCGACCCCAGCAGGCTCGGCGCCGACCAACCCTTCAAGGACCTCGGCTTCGACTCCCTCACCGCCGTCGAACTCCGCAACCGCCTACGCACCGCCACCGGACTCCACCTCCCCACCACCCTCGTCTTCGACCACCCCACCCCCGAAGAACTGACGGTCCGCTTGCTGGAGGAGCTGGACGTCCCCGAGCGCTCCGACGGCGCGGGCGGAACGGGCGGCGCGGCGGAGGAAGCGCAGCAGGGCCCGCAGCACGCGGAGGCGGTCGCGCTGGAGGCGGCGCTCGCCGGGGCCGTGGCCGCGGGCACCACGCTGCCGGGCCCGGCGCTGGCCCGACTGCGCGGCCTGCTGGGCCAGTTGGCGGAGCCGTCCGGCGGCGCGGCGGCGGCCCCGGAACTCGACGTGGCGAACGCCACCGAGGAGGAGCTCTTCGCCCTCATCGACGGCGGCCGGTCCTGACGGACCGTCCACTGCACTGACCGAGAAGCAATCCGAGGAAGGCACAGGCGACATGGCTGACGAACAGAAGCTCGTCGAATACCTCCGGCGGGCGACCGCGGACCTCCAGGACACCCGGCGGCTGCTCCAGGAGGCGCAGGACCGGGACCACGAGCCGATCGCGGTGGTCGGCATCGGCTGCCGCTACCCGGGCGGGGTGCGGTCGCCGGAGGAGCTGTGGCGCCTCGTCGCGGACGGCGTGGACGCGATCGGCCCGTTCCCCGACGACCGCGGCTGGGACCTCGACGCGCTGTTCGACGCCGACCCGGAGCACTCGGGCACCTCCTACGTGCGCGAGGGCGGGTTCCTGCACGGCGCCGCCGACTTCGACGCGGAGCTGTTCGGGATCAGCCCGCGCGAGGCGCTGGCGATGGACCCGCAGCAGCGGCTGTTCCTGGAGACGGCGTGGGAGTCGCTGGAGCGGGCCGGGCTCGACCCGGCCGGCCTGCGCGGCTCCCGCACCGGGGTGTTCGTCGGCGCCTCCTCGCACGACTACGCCTCCCGCACGCCCACCGTGCCGGCCGCCGTGGAGGGGTACGTCATCACGGGGGCGGCCGCGAGCGTGCTCTCCGGCCGGGTCTCCTACGTGCTGGGCCTGGAGGGACCGGCACTGACCGTGGACACCGCTTGCTCCTCGTCACTGGTGACGATCCACCTGGCGGCCCAGTCACTGCGCCGAGGGGAGTCCGAACTCGCCCTGGCGGGCGGGGTGGTGGTGATGTCGACGCCGAACATCTTCGTCGAGTTCAGCCGGCAGAAGGGCCTGGCGCCGGACGGGCGCTGCAAGCCGTTCGCGGCCGGTTCGGACGGCACCGGCTTCTCCGAGGGCGTCGGCGTGCTGGTCCTGGAGAAGCTGTCGGACGCCCGCCGCAACGGGCACCCGGTGCTGGCGGTGCTGCGCGGCTCCGCCGTCAACCAGGACGGCGCCAGCAACGGGCTGACCGCCCCCAACGGGCCGTCCCAGCGCCGGGTCATCCAGGAGGCCCTGGCCGACGCCGGGTTGACGCCCGCGGACGTCGACGTCGTGGAGGCGCACGGCACGGGCACCACGCTCGGCGACCCGATCGAGGCCCAGGCCCTGCTGGCCACCTACGGGAAGAAGCGCGAGCACCCGCTCCTCCTGGGCTCGATCAAGTCGAACATCGGTCACACCCAGGCCGCGGCCGGCGTCGCCGGGGTGATCAAGATGATCGAGGCCTTCCGACACGGCGAACTGCC
>NZ_JBFAZB010000107.1:0-2745 GCF_040681575.1 Kitasatospora sp. NPDC051702 | reverse complement strand
GGCCGGGGCGCGGGGGGGGGCGCGGGGGGTGGCGGCCGGGGGGGGGGGGCCCCGGCCCCGGTGGGGCCGGGCCGCCTCGCCGTGCCCGTCGGCCGGAGGCCCCGGAGCCGCGGGTCGACGACGGGTCCGGGGCGCGTCCTACGGCCGCAGGCCGCGCGCCACCACGTCGAAGAGCCGCTCGAACTGCTCCTCGTCCCCGTTGCCCTGCTCCAGGGCCCAGACCAGCGCGTTCACCAGCGTCACCGCGTCCGGCACCGAGACGTCGGGGCGGACGCCGCCCGCGAGCTGGGCCTGCCGGAGCAGGGTGCCGGCGGCGGTGAGCATGCCCGCGCAGGACTCGAAGTCGGTGTGCTCGTCGACCAGGTTGACCATCACGGCCGAGGCCAGGCCGCGGAAGCGGGTGGCGTAGGCGGCGAGGTCGCGCAGCCAGGCCAGCAGCCCGGCGGTGGGGTCGGCGGAGGCGGTCAGGTCGCGGGCGCGTCCCTCCAGGGTGGCCATGCTGTCCTGCAGCACCGCCTCCAGCAGGGCGGCGCGGGTGGGGAAGTGTCGGTAGAGCGTGCCGATGCCGACTCCCGCCCGGCGGGCGATCTCCTCCAGCGAGGCCTCGGTGCCCTGTTCCTCCAGGACGGTCGCGGCGGCGGCGAGCAGGCGCTCGTAGTTGCGGCGGGCGTCGGCGCGCATCGGGCGGGCGCCGGCGGCGCGCGGCCGGCCGGTGGGCTGCCCGGGCCGGTCGGGCCCGGTCTCGGGGGCGGTCTGGTCGGGCTGGGCGGGCTTCGCGGACCGAGGCGGCGTCATGTTCTCTCCGGGAGGCGGGTTCTGGGGTCTTGACGGTAGCGGCTTGCGGGTGATCGGCGGCGCTCCTTGCTTGCGAAGTGGAGGTGTCCTCCGTATTCTATGTGGAGGGGCCCTCCTGTTCTACCGGTGCTCCTTCCCGACGTACGTCCGACGTTCCTGTGAAGTCCCCGGTCCCTGCGCCCGCTCCTCGGCGCGACCGGACCCGTCCGCCGGATCCGCGGCCCGCCCCTGACGGGCCGCCGCGCGCCCGCCCGTGCCAGGGCCGGCCCGTCGGATCCCACACCCACGTGCTCACGGCCCTGTGGAGGCTATCGTGACGACCTCGTCCACCCCGTCCCCGACCTTGAAGGACGAGGCGGATCCGCCCGCGCCCGCCCAGGCCGGACCGTCCCGTCCGGGCATCACACTGGCGATCATCGCGGTCTGCCAGCTGATGATCATCCTGGACGCGACCATCGTCAACGTCGCCCTGCCCGACGTCCAGAAGGACCTCGACTTCACTGGCTCCGACCTGTCCTGGGTGCTGAACGCCTACGCCCTGACCTTCGGCGGGCTGCTCCTGCTCGGCGGGCGCTTCGGCGACATCCTCGGGCGCCGCAAGGTCTTCGTGATCGGCGTCGCGGTCTTCACCGGCGCGTCCCTGCTCGGCGGCATCACCCCCAACGGCGGCCTGCTGCTGCTCGCCCGCGCCCTGCAGGGCATCGGCGCCGCCCTCGCGGCCCCCGGCACGCTCGCCCTCATCGCCACCAACTTCCCCGAGGGCAAGGCCCGCACCAAGGCCATGGGCGTCTACGGCGGGGTCACCGGCTCCGGTGCCGCGCTCGGCCTGATCCTGGGCGGAGTGCTCACCGACACCGCGTCCTGGCGCTGGGTCTTCTTCGTCAACATCCCCTTCGGGATCCTGATCGCGGTGCTCAGCCCGCGCTACGTCCGCGAGTCCGAGCGCCACCCCGGCCGCTTCGACCTGGTCGGCGCGCTCACCTCCACCGCGGGCATGGCGCTGCTGGTCTACGGCTTCATCAACGCCGGCTCCAAGAGCTGGGGCGACACCACCACGGTGCTCTGCTTCATCGGCGCCGTCGTGCTGCTCGGCGCCTTCCTCCTGGTCGAGACCCGCGCCGCCCAGCCGATCCTGCCGCTGCGGCTGTTCCGCGACCGGGACCGCACCATCCTGCTGGGCGCGATGCTCTTCCTCTCCGGCAACCTGGCCGGGATGTTCTTCTTCCTCACCCAGTTCGTCCAGGAGGTGATGAAGTTCAGCCCGATCAAGGCGGGCTTCGGCTTCGTGCCGGTGGCCTTCGCGCTGATCGCCGCCGCGGGCGTGGTGATGAAGACGCTCACCAAGGTCGGTGCCAAGCCGTTCATGCTGGCGGGTGCGGTGCTGGTCACCGCCGGCATGGTCTGGCTGGCGCAGCTGGACGCCGACAGCGGCTACCTGTCCGGGCTGTTCGGCCCGATGATCCTGATCGGCGTCGGTGCGGGCTTCTTCACCGTCCCGCTGAACATCATCGCCGTCGCGGGTGTGGAGCAGGAGGACGCGGGCGCCGCCTCCAGCCTGCTCAACGTGGTCACCCAGGTCGGGTCCGCGCTCGGCCTGGCCATCCTGGTCACCGTCTTCAGCTCCACCGTCAAGGACGAGACGGCGCACCTGCCCACGGACGTCGCCCCCGCCGACCTGCCCTCGCACCTGCTCGCGGTCGGCAGCTCGGCGGCCTTCTGGGTCGGCGCGGCGCTGGCGCTGGTCGCCGTGGTCGCCGCGCTGGTGGCCCGGTCCCGGGAGATCCCGGACGACCCGGCGGCGGTGCTGACCACCGTGCACTGACCGCGGGGCACTGACCGCGTGTACTGACCACCGTGCACCGATCGCCGTGTGCCGGGCGCGCGCTGCCCGGGCCCCGCCCCCCCCCCCCCCCCGGGCCCCCCGCGCCCCCCCCGGGCCCCCCCCCGCGA
>NZ_JBFAZB010000106.1:0-2779 GCF_040681575.1 Kitasatospora sp. NPDC051702 | reverse complement strand
ACCACCGCCACACCCACGGCCAACCCGCCACCTCCATCGCCTACGGCCTCTGGCACGACACCAGCACCCTCACCACCAACGCCGACCACACCCGGATGAGCCGGGGCGGCGTCCTGCCGCTCAGCACCGAGCAGGGCCTGGCGCTGCTGGACGACGCCCTCGCCGCACACCTGCCGGTGGTCACCGCGCTCCGGCTGGACGGGGGCGGCGCGAGCGAGGTGCCGGCCCTGCTGCGCGACGTGCTGCGGGCCCCCCTGCGCAAGGCGGCCGCGGCGGCCCCCGGCGGGCGCGCGACGGCCGGGCCGGACCTGAAGGAGCGGCTCACCGGGCTGCCGGGAGCCCAGCAGCGGCGCGTCGTCCTCGACCTGGTGCGCGGCGAGGCGGCCACCGTCCTCGCCCACCCCGACCCCAGCAGGCTCGGCGCCGACCAACCCTTCAAGGACCTCGGCTTCGACTCCCTCACCGCCGTCGAACTCCGCAACCGCCTACGCACCGCCACCGGACTCCACCTCCCCACCACCCTCGTCTTCGACCACCCCACCCCCGAAGAACTGGCCACCGCCGTGCTCGCCGAACTCGCCCCCGAACCGGCCTCCGCCAACGCGGCCGTCCTGGACGGGATCGCCCGACTCCAGCAACTGCTCGGCGAGTTCGCCGACGGCGACCCGGAGGGCGGGCCCGGACCCCGCGGCCGGAGCGAGGTGACCGCCCGCCTGCGCGCCCTGCTGCGCGGCTGGGACGACGCCCGGCACTCCACCGACGAGGACGAGGACGCCGTCGACCTCGACAGCGCCGACGACGACGAGCTCCTCAGCGCGCTCGAACGCGAACTCGGCTCGGACTGACCGGAGTTCACCAGCGCACCGCGGCCCGGACCAAGGGCCCGTCCGGGCGGATCCCGCCGGACGGGCCCCGGCGGCCGAACCACCGAACCGACCCACGCCAAGGGAGAGACGCCACAGATGGCCAGCACCGAGGAGACCCTGCGCGAGTACCTCAAGCGCGCGACCACCGAACTCCGCCAGACCAAGCGACGGTTGCGCGAGGCCGAAGCCCGTGACCACGAGCCGGTCGCCGTGGTCGGCATCGGCTGCCGCTTCCCCGGCGGGGTCGAGTCACCGGCCGACCTGTGGCGGCTGGTCGCGGACGGCGTGGACGCGGTCGGCCCCTTCCCCGACGACCGCGGCTGGGACCTCGACGCCCTCTACGACCCCGACCCCGAGCAGCCCCGGACGACGTACATCCGCGAGGGCGGGTTCCTGCACGGCGCCGCCGACTTCGACCACGCCTTCTTCGGCATCAGCGCCCGCGAGGCCGCCGCGATGGACCCGCAGCAGCGGCTCCTGCTGGAGACCAGCTGGGAGGCGCTCGAGCGGGCGGGCATCGACCCGACCGGCCTGCGCGGCTCCCGCACGGCGGTGTTCACCGGGCTCATCGCACAGGAGTACGCACCCCGGGCGGGCGAGGCCCCGGGCGAGTACGAGGGCTACTTCCTGGCCGGGAACACCACCAGCGTGGCCAGCGGCCGGGTGGCGTACGTGCTGGGGCTGGAGGGCCCGGCGGTCACCGTGGACACCTCGTGCTCCTCCTCACTGGTCGCGATCCACTACGCCCTGCAGTCGCTGCGCACCGGCGAGAGCTCCCTCGCCCTGGCCGGCGGCGCCACCGTGATCGCCCGGCCCAGCGTCTACACCGAGTTCAGCCGGCAGAAGGGCCTGGCCCCGGACGCCCGCTGCAAGCCGTTCGCGGCCGGTTCGGACGGCACCGGCTTCTCCGAGGGCGTCGGCGTGCTGGTCCTGGAGAAACTGTCGGACGCCCGCCGCAACGGGCACCCGGTGCTCGCCGTCATCCGCGGCTCCGCCGTCAACCAGGACGGCGCCAGCAACGGGCTGACCGCCCCCAACGGGCCGTCCCAGCGCCGGGTCATCCAGGAGGCCCTGGCCAACGCCGAACTGACCGGCACCCAGATCGACGCGGTCGAGGCACACGGCACGGGCACCACGCTCGGCGACCCGATCGAGGCCCAGGCGATCCTGGCCACCTACGGGCAGGACCGCGAGGTGCCCGTCTACCTCGGCTCGATCAAGTCGAACATCGGTCACACCCAGGCCGCGGCCGGCGTCGCCGGGGTGATCAAGATGATCGAGGCCTTCCGACACGGCGAACTGCCCCGCTCCCTGCACCTGGACGCGCCCTCCCCGCACGTGGACTGGACGGCCGGACGGGTCGAACTCCTCGCCGAGCACCAGCCCTGGCCCGACACCGGACGCCCCCGCCGCGCCGCCGTCTCCTCCTTCGGCATCAGCGGAACCAACGCCCACCTGATCCTCGAACAGGCCCCCGCCACCGAACCCACCGAACCCGGTGAGACCACCGCGGCCGTCGACCCCACCGAGACCGCCGAGGATCCCGGCACCCCCCTGATCTGGCCGCTCTCGGCCCGTGACGCGGCGGCGCTCGGCGGGCAGGCCGCCCGGTTGCGCGCGCACCTGGACACCACCAGCGCCCTCCCCGCGGACACCGCCCACGCACTCGCCACCACCCGCACCGCCCACCCCCACCGCGCCGCCGTCGTCACCACCGACCCCACCGACCTACGCGACGCCCTCGACGCCCTCGCCGAAGGACGGACGCACGGCGCCCTGTTCACCGGGACGGCCGGGACCACCGACACCCGCACCGTGTTCGTCTTCCCCGGCCAGGGCTCCCAATGGATCGGCATGGGCCGCGCCCTGCTCACCCACTCCCCCGCCTTCCGCGACCACATCCACGCCTGCGC
>NZ_JBFAZB010000105.1:0-3688 GCF_040681575.1 Kitasatospora sp. NPDC051702 | reverse complement strand
ACCACCCACACCCACGGCCACCACCCCACCAACCACACCCCCAACCCCCACCTCCCCCTCCCCACCTACCCCTTCACCCACCACCACTACTGGCTGGTCCCGCAGACCCCCTCCGGCGGTCCGGAGCGGCTCGGCCTCGACGCCCCGAACCACCCGCTCCTCGGCGCCTCGCTCGAACTCGCCGAGGACGGCGGCCTGTTGCTCACCGGGCGGCTGTCCCTCGACACCCATGCCTGGCTGGCCGACCACGAGATCCTCGGCCGCCCGCTGCTCCCCGGCACCGCCTTCGTCGACCTCGCGCTCACCGCCGGCGAGCGCGCCGGCGCCCCGCGCCTGGACGAACTCACCCTGGAGGCCCCGCTCGCCCTCCCCTCGACCGGCTCGCTGAGCATCCAGCTGGCGGTCGGGGCACCGGAGTCCGGCAGCGGAGCGCGCACCCTGGCCGTCCACTCCCGCCCCACCGACGGCACCGGCGAGTGGACCCGGCACGCCGTCGGCCGGCTCGCCCCCGCCACCGGACCGGCGCACCCCGCCCACCCGGCGGCACCGGCGCCCGCCTGGCCACCGAGCGGCGCCGAGGCGATCGACACCGAGGAGCTCTACCGGCGGCTCGCCGAGCTCGGCTACGCCTACGGCCCCGCCTTCCACGGCGTACGGGCCGCCTGGCACCGGGGCGCCGAACTGTTCGCCGAGCTCGCCCTGCCGCAGGAGCTGCACGAGGCCGCCGCCCGGCACCCGCTGCACCCGGCCCTGCTGGACGCCGCCCTGCACCCGCTGGTGGGCCGCGCCGCCGAGGAGGCCGACGGGCTGCCGCTGCCGTTCTCCTGGTCCGGCGTGGAACTGCACGCCACCGGCGCCGACGCGCTGCACGTGCACTGGCGGGACGGGGCGCTGGACGCCCGGGACACCGCCGGCCGACCCGTCCTCACCGTCGAGTCCCTGGCCCTGCTCCCGCTGCGGCCCGACCAGGTGGCACCGGCCACCGGCGGCGCCCGCGACCTCCACCGCACCGGGTGGACGCCCGTACGGCCCGCCGCGCCCACGCCCACCAGCCTGGTCCAGGCCCTCGCGGACCTCCCCGGCGACGCGGCCGTGGCCCCCGTGGTCGCCGTGCCCGCACCGGGCGGCCGCGATGCCGTCGCCGCCACCCTGGAGCTGCTGCAAACCTGGCTCGCGCAGGAGCGCTTCGCCGGCTCCCGGCTGCTCGTGCTCACCCGCGGCGCCCTGGCCGTCACGGCCACCGACACCGTCCCGGACCCGTGGGCCGGCGCCGTCTGGGGCCTGCTGCGCTCCGCCCAGGCCGAGCACCCGGACCGCTTCGCCGTCGCGGACCTGGACGTCCCGGCCGAGACGGCCGCACTCGCCACCCTGCCTGCCGATGAGCCCCAACTCGCCCTGCGCGACGGCACGTTCCACGCCCCGCGGCTCACCCGAGCGGCCGCCCCGGACGGCACCGCCCCGGACTTCACCGACCGCACCGTACTGGTCACCGGCGGCACCGGCGCCCTGGGCAGCACCGTCGTCCGGCACCTCGCCGCCCGGCACGGCGCCCGACACCTGCTGCTGCTCAGCCGACGCGGCGCGGACGCCCCCGGCGCGGCCGAACTCGCCCGGGAGCTGGCCGAGTCGGGCGCCGAGGTGCGGTTCGCCGCCGTGGACGCCGCGGACCGCGAGGCGCTCGCCGCCGTCCTCGCCGACGTCCCCGCCGAACGCCCGCTCGGCGCCGTCATTCACCTCGCCGGCGTGCTGGACGACGGCGTCCTCGCCGACCTCACCCCCGAGCGGCTGGACGCCGTCCTGCGGGCCAAGGCCGACGCCGCCCGGCACCTGCACGAACTCACCGACGGCCTCGACGCCTTCGTCCTGTTCTCCTCCGTCACCGGCACCACCGGCACCGCCGGCCAGGCCAACTACGCCGCCGCCAACGCCTACCTCGACGCCCTCGCCCACCACCGCCACGCCCTCGGCCTGCCCGCCACCTCCCTCGCCTGGGGCCTCTGGGCCGACCAGGAGGGCATGGCGGGCGAGCTGGGCGCCGCCGGGCTGGCCCGCTGGGCCCGCGCCGGCCTGCCCGCGCTCGGCACCGAGGAGGCGCTCGCCCTGTTCGACGCCGCCCTGCGGCACCCCGAGCCGGCCCTCGTCCCGGTCCGCTTCGACCCGGTGGCGCTGCAGGCCCGGGCCGCCGCCGGCCCGCTCCCGGCGCCGCTGCGCGCCCTGGTCCGCGCCCCGCGCCGCCAGGCCACCGCCGGCACCGCGGCCGCGACCGGCCGGTCCTGGGCCGAGCGCACCGCCGCCCTGGCCGCCCCCGACCGGACCCGCACCACCACCGACCTGGTGCTGACCACCGTCGCCACGGTGCTCGGGCACGCCACCGCGGCCACCGTCGAAGCCACCCGGGCCTTCAAGGAACTCGGCTTCGACTCACTCACCGGGGTCGACCTGCGCAACCGGCTCGCCGCCGCCACCGGCCTGCGGATCGCCGCCACCGCCGTCTTCGACCACCCGTCGCCCGCCGCCCTCACCGAGCACCTGCTCGCCCTCCTCCCGGGCGGCACCGCACCCGCCCGCGACCAGGCGGCGCCGATCACCGCCGCCGCGGACGACGACCCGATCGTCATCGTCGGCACCGCCTGCCGCTACCCCGGCGGGGTCGCCTCCCCCGAGGACCTGTGGCGGCTCGTCCTCGACGGCACCGACGCCATCGGCGACTTCCCCGGCGACCGCGGCTGGGACCTCGACGCCCTCTACGACCCCGACCCGGAGCGGATCGGCACCTCCTACACCCGGCACGGCGGATTCCTGCTCGACGCCGCCGGGTTCGACGCCGAGTTCTTCGGCATCAGCCCGCGCGAGGCGCTCGCCATGGACCCGCAGCAGCGCCTGCTGCTGGAGACCGCCTGGGAGACCTTCGAGCGCGCCGGGATCGACCCGGCCTCCGTCCGGGGAACGCGCACCGGCGTCTTCGCCGGCGTGATGTACAACGACTACGGCTCACGGCTGAGCAAGGCGCCCGAGGAACTGGAGGGGTACCTGCTCACCGGCAACACCGCGTCCGTCGTCTCCGGTCGGCTCGCCTACACCTTCGGCCTGGAGGGCCCGGCCGTCACCGTGGACACCGCCTGCTCCTCCTCGCTGGTCGCGCTGCACCTGGCCGCCCAGGCCCTGCGCCAGGGCGAGTGCGACCTCGCCCTGGCCGGCGGCGTGACGGTCATGTCGCGCCCGGACACCTTCGTCGAGTTCAGCCGCCAGCGCGGCCTCTCCGCCGACGGCCGCTGCAAGTCCTTCGCGGCCGCGGCGGACGGCACCGGCTGGTCCGAGGGCGTCGGCCTGCTGCTGGTCGAGCGGCTCTCCGACGCCCGGCGGCACGGCCACCAGGTCCTGGCCGTCCTGCGGGGCTCGGCGATCAACCAGGACGGCGCCAGCAACGGCCTCACCGCCCCCAACGGCCCCTCCCAGGAACGCGTCATCCGCCAGGCGCTCGCCTCCGCCGGCCTCACCGCCGGCGACGTCGACGCCGTCGAGGCACACGGCACCGGCACCCGCCTGGGCGACCCGATCGAGGCCCACGCCCTGCTCGCCACCTACGGGCAGGACCGTGAAACCCCGCTCCTGCTGGGCTCGCTGAAGTCCAACATCGGCCACACCCAGGCCGCCGCCGGCGTCGGCGGCGTCATCAAGATGATCGAGG
>NZ_JBFAZB010000104.1:0-4017 GCF_040681575.1 Kitasatospora sp. NPDC051702 | reverse complement strand
CGAGGTGCTCGGCACCGGGCGGGTCGGCATCGACGAGGACTTCTTCGCCCTCGGCGGCGACAGCATCCGCTCCATCCAGGTCGTCAGCCGCGCCCACAAGGCCGGCCTGAGCTTCACCACCCGCGACATCTTCACCCACAAGACCGCGGCCGCCCTGGCCCGGATCGCCGGCGGCGCGGAGCCGCAGGCCGCGGCCGCGCCCGCCGAGGACGCCGGCGGCACCGGCCCGTACGAACTGACGCCGATCATGGCCCAGTTGCACGACGACACGCACAGCCTCACCGGCCCGGTCGTCAAGTACAGCCAGCACGTCGTCGTGCGGGTGCCCGCCACGCTGGACGCCGACCTGCTCGACACGGCCCTGCACGCCCTGGTCGACCACCACGACGCGCTGCGCACCCGCGCCACCGAGCCCGCGCCCGGCCTGTGGCACACCGAGGCACTGGCCCCCGGCGCGCTCGCCGGCGTGCGCCTGGTCGCCACCGCCGAGCACGGCGGCACGGACCCGCAGGACGCCCTCGGCCACGCCGAGCGGCAGGCCTCCGCGGCCCGCGCCCGGCTCGACCCCGCCGAGGCCGTGATGATCCAGGCCGTGCTGATCGGCGCAGCGCCCGGCGCCGACACCACCCTGCTGGTGATCTCCGCCCACCACCTGGTCGTCGACGGGGTGTCCTGGCGGATCCTGCTGCCCGACCTCGCCGCCGCCTGCGCGGCGCTGGCCGAGGGCCGCACCCCCGCGCTCGACCCGGTCGGCACCTCCTACCGCGCGTGGTCGCAGCTGCTCACCGCCCAGGCCCGCACCCAGGTCCGCGGGTCCGAACTCGCGCTCTGGCAGTCGGCCCTGACCGGCCCCGACCCGCTGGTCGGCACCCACCGGCTCGACCCCGCGACCGACGTCTACGGCACCCAGCGCACCCTGCGCCTGGAACTCGGCCCCGAGGTCACCGGCCCGCTGCTCACCGACGTCCCGGCCGCGTTCCACGCCGAGGTCAACGACGTCCTGCTGACCGGCCTCGCGCTCGCCGTCGCCGACTGGCGCCGCCGGCACGGCCGCGCCGACTACGCGCAGACCCTGATCGAACTCGAGGGCCACGGCCGCGAGCAGCTCAGCGACACCCTCGACCTGTCCCGCACCGTCGGCTGGTTCACCAGCGCCTTCCCGGTGCGCCTGGACCCGGGCACGCTGGACTGGGACGAGGTCTGGGCCGGCGGCCCCGCGCTCGCCACCGCCCTCAAGCGGATCAAGGAGCAGCTGCGCGCGCTGCCCGACCGCGGCGTCGGCTACGGCCTGCTGCGCTACCTCAACCCGCACGCCGCCCGCGCCCTGGCCGGGCACCACAAGCCGCAGATCGGCTTCAACTACATGGGCCGCTTCGACGCCCGCGAGGCCGGGCTCTGGGAGCCGGCCGGCGGCGACGGGGTGGTCGGCACCGGGGCCCACCCCGGCATGCCGCTGCCGCACCTGCTCGACGTCACCCCGGCCACCGAGGACCGGCACGACGGCCCGCACCTGATCGCCAACTGGTCCTGGGCCGGCCGGACCGTCGCCGAGGAGGACGCCCGGGACGTCGCGGACACCTGGTTCCGCGCCCTGGAACTGCTCGCCCGGCACGCCGCCGCCCCCGGCGCCGGCGGCCGCACCCCCTCCGACCTGCCGCTGGTCGCCCTGGCCCAGGAGGAGATCGAGGAGTTCGAGGCCGAGCTCGCGCAGGCCGGCACCGCCCTCGCCGACGTGCTGCCGCTCACCCCGCTCCAGCAGGGCATGCTCTTCCACGCCGACTACGACGCCGCCGGCTCCGGGCCGGACGCGGACGCCGTCGACGTCTACACCCTGCAGATCGTCGCCGACATCGAGGGCGAGCTGGACGCCGCGGCGCTGCGCGCCGCCGGACAGGCCCTGCTCGACCGGCACCCCAACCTGCGCGCCGCCTTCCGCGCCCGCGCCACCGGCGAGCCGGTCCAGGTCGTGCCGCAGCACGTCGAGCTCCCCTGGCTGGACGCCG
This sequence comes from Kitasatospora sp. NPDC051702, assembly GCF_040681575.1. Classification (NCBI taxonomy): domain Bacteria; kingdom Bacillati; phylum Actinomycetota; class Actinomycetes; order Kitasatosporales; family Streptomycetaceae; genus Kitasatospora; species Kitasatospora sp. NPDC051702. The sequence goes on along the minus strand of NZ_JBFAZB010000104.1, from coordinate 2,014 downwards.
ACCTGACCGACCTGCCGGAGCCCTCCCGGGCCGCCGAGCTGGACCGGATCACCGAGGCCGAGCGCACCCGCCGCTTCGACCTCGCCGCCCCGCCGCTGCTGCGCTTCGCCCTGGTCACCCACGGCGAGGGCCGGCACCGGTTCATCTGGACCAGCCACCACATCCTGGTCGACGGCTGGTCGATGCCGCTGCTGGTCCGCGAGCTCTTCGCGCTCTGCGCACCCGGCGCGGACGTCGCCCTGCTGCCCGACCCGGCCCCGTACCGCTCCTACCTGGCCTGGCTGACCGCGCAGGACCGCACCGCGGCCCGGGAGGCCTGGCACCGGGTGCTGGCCGACGTCGACGAGCCCACCCTGCTCGTCCCCGCCGACCCGGCCCGCGTCCCGGCGCTGCCCGACGCGGTGCTCGCCGAGGTGCCCGCCGACCTCACCGCCGCGCTCTCCGGCTGGGCCCGCACCGAGGGCCTGACCCTCAACACCGTGGTCCAGGGCTGCTGGGCGCTGCTGCTCGGCCGGCTCACCGGCCGCCAGGACGTGGTGTTCGGCGCCGTCACCTCCGGCCGCCCGGCCGAGGTGCCCGAGGTCGAGTCGATGATCGGCATGTTCCTCACCACCGTGCCGGTCCGGGCCCGGCTGCACCCCGGCGACACCCTCGCCGAGCTGCTGCACGCCGTGCAGGACCAGCAGAGCGCGCTGCTCCCGCACGAGCACCTCGGACTCGCCGCGATCCACCAGGCCGCGGGCCTGTCCGGCGAGGTCTTCGACACCGTGGTGCTGTTCGAGAACTTCCCGCTGGACGAGAACGGCCTCGACACCGGCGTCGCCGACGGCCCGCGCGTCGTCCGGGCCGAGGCCCGGGACGCCCGGCACCACCCGCTGAGCATGGTGGTGCACCCCGGCGACACCCTGCACCTGCGACTGGACTACCACCCGGGCCTGTTCGGCCGGGACGAGGTCGAGCGGGTCGCGACGGTCTTCCAGCACCTGCTGCGCACCGTCGCCGAGCGGCCCGACCTGCCGCTCGCCCGGGTCGACGTGACCGCCCCGGCCGACCTCACCGGCCGCGCCACCCCCGGCGAGCTGGGCGGGCTGCTCGGCGCCTGGGACCCGACGGTCGCCGAGGAGAGCATCGGCGTGGTCGAGCGGGTGCGCGCGGTGGCCGCCAGCACCCCCGACGCGGTGGCCGTCACCGACGGCGCCGGCTCGCTGGGCTACCGGGAGCTGGTCGAGGCGGCCGGCGGGCTGTCCGCCGAGCTGACCGCAGCCGGGGTCACCACCGGTTCGGTGGTGGCGATGTTCGCCGAACCCGGCGTCCCCTTCGTCACCGGCGTGCTCGGTGTGCTCGGCGCGGGCGGCGCCTACCTGCCGCTCGACCCGACCGCCCCGGCCGCCCGCAACACCGGGCTGCTCGAGGACAGCGGCGCCCGCCACCTGCTGGTCGGCGCCGGGTACCGCGAGCAGGCCGCCGAGTTCGCCGCCGCCGTGCAGGGCGGGCCGGTCACCGTCCTCCCGCTGGAGCGGTCCGGGCCCGGGGCCCTGCCGGAGTGCGTGGGCACCGGCCTGGACCTCGCCTACGTGATGTTCACCTCCGGCTCCACCGGGAAGCCCAAGGGTGCGATGGTGCAGCGCTCCGGGATGATGAACCACCTCTGGGCCAAGGTCGGCGACCTCGACCTGGCGGCCGGGGAGGGCGTCGTCCAGAACGCGCCGCTCACCTTCGACGTGTCGGTCTGGCAGATGCTGGCCCCGCTCGTCGTCGGCGGGACGGTGCGGGTCTCCGGCACCGAGATGGCCGCCGACCCGACCGCCCTGTTCGGGATGGCCCGCGACGAGCGGATCGCCGTCCTGGAGGTCGTGCCCTCCCTGCTGCGCGCCGCCCTGGACGCCTGGGACACCGAGGGCGACGCCCCCGAACTCCCGGACCTGCGCTGGCTGATGGTCACCGGCGAGGCCCTGCCCGCCGACCTCTGCCGACGCTGGCACGACCGCCACCCGCACATCCCGATGATGAACGC
>NZ_JBFAZB010000103.1:0-4061 GCF_040681575.1 Kitasatospora sp. NPDC051702 | reverse complement strand
CTCCCCTTCGTCGTCGCCCTCAACGGCTTCGACGGACACCAGCCCCACACCCCCGACGAGGTCCGCGAGGCCCTCCAGCTCAGCGCCGACACCCCGGTCGTCACCCTCGACGCCCGCCGGCGCGACAGCGCCAAGAGCGCCCTCATCACCCTCGTCGAACACGCCCTCCTCGCCCGCCTCCGCTGAGGCCGACGAGGGGTGCGGAGCAGGCCGCACGCCCCGGGGGTCCGTCACCGCGACGGACCCCCGGGGTGGCCGCGCTTACCGGGCGGTGTCGTCCGGGGGCACCGCGCAAGACCCGTGTATAAGCAGCGGATAACAGTTCGGTAGGCATTTTGTGATCAACAGTGACTCTCCGTGGTGAATTAGCGTCACTCAGCGCCAGATGACCACGGTTTTGCTCCGGCATGTCGGTGAATGTCCAGATTGTGCCGACGCGGGTGCCATCCGACGGCTGTTTGTCCCCCATCCCTGCACGTGCTGAAATTCCAGCTACCCCTGATTGCTCTCGTGCCGGCCCACCCGGTGACGGGCCAGGGCCCGGGGGTAGCGCTGGATTGATCCATGGCCGGCAGTCGGCCGAGAGGTAGTTGTCGAGTGAGGCGTAAGCAGCAACCCGCCCCGCAGCGGCGCTCCGAGCCCCGCCAGAGCGAGCCGAACGGTACCGCAAAGGACCCGGCCGGATTCTCCGCGTTCACGCCCACCGAGGAGCGCTCACCCGCCTCCCCGGTGCTGCAGCCCGCGGCCGCGTCCAAGGAACCGCCGGGCGGCGGCCAGGACGGCGACGGCGGCTCCGGTCGCTACGACTTCCTCCGCCCGCGGAACTGGCGCGTGCCGACCCGCCTGATCGCGATCCTGCTGATCCCCGTGATCATCAGTCTCGTCTTCGGCGGCCTCCGCGTGAACACCTCGGTCGACGGCTACATCAAGGCCTCCCGCGCCGAGAAGACCGCCGAGCTCGCCAAGGCGGCCACCGAACTCGCCGAGGCGCTCGAGAACGAGCGCGACAAGACGCTGATACCCCTGCTCACCAAGCAGGACCCGGCCGGCCTGGTCGCCAAGGCCCGGTCCGACACGGACACGGCGCTGAAGGCGTACAACGCGGCCTACGCGGCCTCCGACAAGTCCGGTGAGCTGCCGCGCCGCCACGAGGCCTTCGAGAACCTCGTGGTCAACCTGCCGCACCTGCGCGCCAACGCGTACGGCCCCGAGCTGTTCGCCAGCGCCACCGCCAGCGCCTACTCGGTGATGTTCGCCCCGCTGCTGTCCTACGACAACTCGGTCGGCATGGGCTCCACCAACGCCACCAGCAAGGGCCGCGCGATCTACGCGATGTCGCTGGCCAAGGCCTCCGCGTCGACGCAGCGCGCGCTGATGCTGCACCTGCTCGTCGGCATCTCCGCCGGGACCACCACCCGGTACGAGAACTCCGACATGATCCAGCAGATCCTCGTCGCCGAGAAGCTGGAGCAGGTGTCGCTCACCGAGTTCAACACCGGTAGCGCCCCCGAGGACGCCAAGAAGTACTCCGACGCGCAGGTCGCCCAGGCCGCCGCGCAGGAGCGCTCGGCGTACAAGATGCCCAACGGCTCCGCGCCCACCATGCAGAGCCTGCTCGCCCTGGGCGCCGCCTACAGCCAGGCCGCCGCCGAGGGCCAGAGCAAGGGCAAGGCCGCCGCCGACGCCGCCTACGCCGAGGCCAAGGGCGCCGGTCTGACCCCGGACAACTGGAACCAGGCCGCCAACACCCACATCCAGGCCCTGCGGAGCACCGAAGTCGTCCTGCTGGACGACGTCCTCACCGACTCCCGCAACCTGAAGGACAACGCGCTCTACGACGCCGTCCTCAACACGATCATCGTCGTCGCGGCGCTGATCCTGGCCGGTCTGCTCACCGGCTACGTCGCCCGCTCGATGATCCTCGGCATGCGCACCCTGCGCAGCGCGGCCCTGGAGATCGCCGACCACCGCCTGCCGGACCTGGTCGAGAAGCTCTCCAAGACCGACCCCGACCGGGTCGACACCTCCGTCGCCGCGATCCCGCTGCACGGCAAGGACGAGATCGGCGAGGTCGCCCGGGCCTTCGACCAGGTCCACCAGCAGGCCGTGGCGCTCGCCGCCGAGCAGGCCCTGCTGCGAGGGAACGTCAACGCGATCTTCACCAACCTGTCGCGCCGCAGCCAGGGCCTGATCCAGCGCCAGCTGGCGCTGATCACCGACCTGGAGAACAACGAGGCCGACCCGGACCAGCTGGAGAACCTCTTCAAGCTGGACCACCTCGCGACCCGTATGCGCCGCAACGGTGAGAACCTGCTCGTCCTCGCGGGCGAGGAGGCCGGCCGCCGCTGGAACACCCCGGTCCCGCTGGTCGACGTGCTCCGCGCCGCCGCCTCCGAGGTGGAGCAGTACGAGCGCGTCGAGCTGTCCGGCATCCCGGAGGTCGAGGTCGTCGGCGCCGCCGTGACCGACCTCGTCCACCTGCTCGCCGAGCTGCTCGAGAACGCCACCTCGTTCTCCAGCCCGCAGACCCGGGTCCTGGTCAACGCGACCCGCCTGCCGGACGGCCGCGTGCTGGTCGAGATCCACGACAAGGGCATCGGCCTCACCGCCGACGACTTCGCCGAGATCAACGAGAAGCTGGCCGAGCCGCCGACCGTCGATGCCACCATCTCCCGCCGCATGGGCCTCTTCGTGGTCGGCCGGCTCTCCCAGCGGCACGACGTCCGCGTCCAGCTCCGCCCCTCCGGCGAGTCCGCCGGGACCACCTCGCTGGTCATGCTCCCGCCGTTCGTCACCCAGTCGAACGCCGCCCCGGAGCCCGAGGAGCAGTTCACCGTCTCCCGGATCTTCGCCGAGCAGGAGCCGACCTCCGAGTGGGCGCCCGACGGCCGCCCGCGCAGCGCCGCCGAGCTGGGCTTCGACGACCACCTGACCGGCACCGGCCAGGCCGGCTCCTCCGGCTTCAGCCCGGCGCTGGAGGCCGTCCAGCGCTCGCAGCGCCTGGACCAGGTGCGCCGCGCCGCGGCCCTGGAGGGCGGCCCGAACACCTCCGAGATGCCGGTGCTCGACGCCGAGGTCGAGGAGGAGTACCAGCAGGGCTACGACCAGTACGCCCCGCAGGGCTACGAGCAGTCCGGCTACGCCGACGACCAGTACGGCTACCAGCAGGGCTACGACCAGCAGGACGAGTACGGCCAGGACCAGTACGGCCAGTACCCGCAGCAGGGCTACGAGCAGTCCGGCTACGCCGACGACCAGTACGGCCGCCAGGACTACCAGGGCCAGGACTACCAGGGCTACCAGGACGGCTACGGCGGCGACCAGTACGGCCAGCAGGCCGCGGAGGCCCCCGCCGGCCACCCGTACGCCCCGGAGCCCCCGGCCCTGCCCGCCGCCGAACCCGCCGCCACCCTGCCGTCCGGGCTGCCGCAGCGCCGCCCCGGCCAGCAGCTGGCCGGCGGCAGCTTCACCGCCCCGGCCACCCCGGCGGACGGCGGAGCCGGTGGCGAGACCCCGAACTGGTTCGCCGGTGCCAAGGACACCTCGTCGGCCGACGAACCGCGCGGCCACGACGTGTCGGGGCTCGGCGGGTACGGCCCGACCGGCCCGACGACCTCCCCCTGGCAGTCGCCCAACGACGGCGCCTGGCAGCGGGCCGAGCAGACCCGCGAGCCCGCCTCCGGCGGCACCACCGGGGCAGGCCTGCCCCGGCGCGTGCCCAAGCAGAACCTGGTGGCGGGCAACGCCAAGCCCACTCCGCAGGAAGGGCCGCAGGTCTCCCGCAGCCCCGAGGAGGTCCGCGGGCGGCTCACCAACCTGCGCCGCGGCGTGGAGCAGGGCCGCAGCGCGGGAAACACCGGAAGCTTCCGGATCGACCCCGATCAGGTAGACCCGTCCGGCAACGGACAGCAGAACCGAAGCACCGATCTCTTCGGCGGCTCGAACCACCAGGAGCGTTGAGTTGACTCAGATGAGCCAGGCCGCACAGAACCTGAACTGGCTGATCACCAATTTCGTGGACAACACCCCCGGGGTGTCCCACACCGTGGTGGTCTCCGCCG
>NZ_JBFAZB010000102.1:0-4072 GCF_040681575.1 Kitasatospora sp. NPDC051702 | reverse complement strand
TCCGACAGCAGGCCGTCCACGCCCTCCCGGTCGGTGGTGTGGTCGTCCGCGAACCGACGGTCACCCGTCGCGTCCGGCACGTGCTTCACGCAGACAACGATCCTCAAGCTCACGGCCTGTCTCCTGTACTGGTCTCGTCCGGCGGCTGCGGCTGTGCAAGCGGGTGCGAACTTGGCACGCACCCGCTCCGGGCAGCGTGTTCCCGTGCCGGTCCGGAACTCCCTGGCAGCATACTCGCCAGTAGCCCAGTGGTCACTACTGGCCAGTAGCTTAGGCCGGACGGCTGCACTTCCGCCTGCGCCCATCCTGCCCCAGCCCACCCCCGACACCACCCGACGGGGCGGCACATCCGCGACCGGATTCGCTCCGCCCCTCACACCGCCCGGCCGAGCGCCGCGATCACGTCCGCCTTGCGCGGCAGCCCCGCGGCCCGGCGCACCACCCGCCCGTCCGCGTCCAGCACCAGGACGGTCGGCGTGCGCAGGACCTCCAGCCGACGGACCAGTTCCAAGCGGTCCTCGGCGTCGAGCTCGACGTGCACCACCCCGTCGACCATGCCGGCCACCTCCGCGAGGACCCGGCGGGTGGCCCGGCAGGGCTGGCAGAACGCCGTCGAGAACTGCACCAGCGTGGCCCGTTCCCCGAGCGCCCCGCCGAGCTCCGCCTCCGACAGCCGTACCGCCCCGTCCCCGGTCCGCACCCGCACACTCCCGTCGCTCCCGGCCCTCAGCAGGCCGGACCCGGTCGCCGCCGTCGGCACGACGACGCACCTCACCGATCCCGTCGCCCCCCAGTCTGCGCCAGCGCCCCCGGGGTCCGGAAAGGAGGTCGACCGCCCCGCGGGGCGCGCGTACGATCGGCGGGTGGACTCCGACCGCGCCGCCCCACCGCTGCCGACCTCCCGCCGCGTCGTCGACCTGGGCCGGGCCACCACCACCCGCTGTCGCTGACGCGCCCCGCCGCCGCCCGTCGCGACCCTCCCGGAGCCCCCGTGCAGATAGACCCCCGCGGTCCCCGTTTCGCCGCCGCCCTCACCTTCGTCGTCCTGGCCGCCTCCCTGATCACCGGCAGCCCCGTCCTGCTCGCCGCCCAGGGGCTCGTCTTCGCCGCCGGCGCGATCGGCGGCCCGCGGCTCTCCCCTTACGGCTGGCTGTTCCGGACGGTGCTGCTCCCCCGGCTGGGCCCTCCGTCCGAGACCGAGGACGAGCGGCCGCCCCGGTTCGCCCAGGGCGTCGGCCTCGTCTTCGCCGCCGTCGGCACGCTCGGCTACCTCACCGGGGTGGTCTGGCTCGGCGTGCTGACCACCGCCTTCGCCCTCGTCGCGGCCTTCCTCAACGCCGCGTTCGGCTACTGTCCCGGCTCCGAGATCTACCCGCTGGTCCGCCGGGCCCAGGGCCGGCTCGGCGCCGGGGCCTGACCGGGCCGCCCGGGACGGGAAAAGTTCCCGTCCGTTCTCATCACGGAGATCACACCGCGAAAATCCGCTTGACCGGACGCCTCAGGTGACAGCAGGCACTCGTTCGGGGGATCATCTCCGTGAATCACCCGTGACCGCCGCGGCGTGCCGCGCTCCGGTCGGCCCCCTCCCGACGGCGCGGGTACCGCCGTACCGGGCCCCGGCCCGTGGAAGTCAGGACTGACCGTGGCAGAGTTCGTGTACCCGCCGGTGATCGGCGCCGCACTCACCGCCTTCCGCGCGCTCGACGTGCGGATCAGGATCGTGGGTGCCGAGCACATCCCCGCCGACGGCGGTGCCGTGCTCGTCAGCAATCACATCAGCTACCTGGACTTCCTCTTCGCCGGCCTGGGCGCCTACCGCGGCGGCAAGCGCAAGACCCGCTTCATGGCCAAGGACGACGTCTTCAAGCACGCGGTCTCCGGTCCGCTGATGCGCGGGATGAAGCACATCCCCGTCGACCGCACCGACGGCCAGCCCGCCTACGAGGCCGCCGTGCGCGCGCTCCGGGCCGGCGAGGTCGTCGGGGTGTTCCCCGAGGCGACCATCAGCCGTTCGTTCATGCTGAAGAAGTTCAAGACCGGCGCCGCCCGCATGGCCGCCGACTCCGGCACCCCCCTGCTGCCCGTGATCCTCTGGGGCACCCAGCAGCTCTGGACCAAGGGCCGCCCCAAGACCCTGACCAAGCGCCACGTCCCGGTCACCATCATGATCGGCGAACCGATTCACCTCGGGCCGAACGACAAGCCCGTGATGGTCACCAGACGCCTGCGCGCCGCCATGGCGGAGATGCTCGACCAGGCCCAGCGCGAGTACCCCGGCAAGCCCTCAGGACCGGACGACACCTGGTGGCTGCCCACGCACCTCGACGGCACCGCGCCCACCCTGGAGGTCGCCGAGGCCGAGGACGAGGCGGAGGCGGCGGCCAAGGCCGAGCGCCGAGCCGCCCGGGGCTGACCGCCCTCCCCTCCACGGCCCTCCCTCCACCGCCTCCCCTCCGACCGACTTCCTACTCCGTGTGGCGGAGCGTGCGCGCAGTGTCGCGTGTCGCTCGGCCATCGGCGCCCTCCGTCTGACACAGTGACAGCTCCCTTCTGGGGCCCTCGTCCTGAATCGGCGACGGAGCGAACGTCGGAGCGGCCGGAAGGTCGGAGACGGAGATGACACGGATGGCCGGCACACGACAGTCGCCCACCCCCAAGGCCCGCACCCGCGCAACCGCCGGTGCGGGCCTTCTGCTGCTGGGCACCCTGCTCACCGGATGCGGGGCCGAACCCGGAGACATCCCGCTCTCCGAGATCCAGGCGGACACCCCCGCCGCCACCCCCGAACCGACCGCCCCGGCCACCCCCGGCGTGGTGGGCGCCGCCGCGGAAGCACCCGCGGTCACCGCCCACAACGGTCTGATCGTCGGCCGCGCCTTCGTCGACGCCACCCGCACCACCACCGCCATCGTCACCCTGGCCCCTGACGGAACCGCCCCTCACCAGGTCACCCAGCCGCCGGAGCGCGCCCGCGACGACCGCCCCGACTGGTCTCCGGACGGCGCCGTCATCTCCTTCGACCGGACCGACCCGCAGAGCGGCACCGCCCGGCTCTGGACGGTCGCGGCCAGCGGCGAGGGCGCCCACCAGATCGGCCAGCTCTGCGAGAGCGGCACCGCCGACTGCGCCAACGAGGACGAGCGCGCACCCGCGTACTCGCCGGACGGCAAGCAGCTCGCCTTCAGCCGCTCCTGGGGCGCCCTCGACGCGGCCAACGGCAACCAGGTCCAGTACTCGGACCTCTACCTGATGAGCCCGGACGGCACCGACGTCCAGCGGCTCACCTTCCTCACCAACGACAAGCCGTACTCCGGCCAGGTCAGCAACCCCAGCTGGTCCCCCGACGGCAAGCAGCTCACCTTCGAGTACCGCACCAGCGCCACCGGCCAGCCCGCCAACAGCCGCGCCGTCTACGTGGTCGGCGCGGACGGCACCGGGCTCCGGCAGCTCACCCCCTGGGAACTGCGCGCCGGTGACCGCGCCAGCTGGTCCCCCGACGGCACCCAGATCGTCTTCACCACCTACCCGGCCGGCCCCGACAACACCCCCGGCGGCGGCATCTACACCGTCCACCCCGACGGCTCGGCGATCGGGGCGCTCACCCCCGCCCCGTCCAACGTCTCCTACGGCACCGCCTCGTACGCGCCCGACGGCAAGTCCATCGTCTTCGCCCAGGCACCGTCCGGCGGCGGGTCCGACCTCTACAGCATGCGACCGGACGGCACCGGCGTCACCCGGCTCACCAACACCGCGGAGGTGTGGCTCAGCCGGCCGGCCTGGGGCACCGCAGCGGTGGCCGTGCCGGCCCGGCCCGAGGAGCAGGACTCCGCTCAGGTGCAGGCCCAGGCCCAGGCGCAGGCGCAGGCGCAGGCACCGAGCCAGCCGCAGCCGTCGGCTCAGGCACAGCCGTCGGCTCAGGCTCAGGAGGAGTCGCAGCCCGACAACGGGTGAGGCTCCCCCGGCCCCGGAATCCTCCGGGAAACGCAAAGAACCCCCGCCGGATATCCCGGCGGGGGTTCTTCGTGAATGATTGTTCGGCGGCGTCCTACTCTCCCACAGGGTCCCCCCTGCA
>NZ_JBFAZB010000101.1:0-4124 GCF_040681575.1 Kitasatospora sp. NPDC051702 | reverse complement strand
GGCCGGCCTCACCAAGTAACACCCCCCCAAGCACCACCGCCACGGCGCCGCCGCACCCCCACCACGAGGGGCGCGACGGCGCCGTTCGCACGCCCGCCCGCGGGGGCTCAGCGCGGGGCGCTGGTGATGACCGCGAACGGGGCGCCGAACGGGTCGAGCAGCATCGCGATGCGCCCCACGCCCGGGGCGTCCATGACCGGGATGATCACGGTGGCGCCCGCCCCGACGGCGCGGGCGACGGTGCCGTCGCAGTCCTCCACCTCGACGTACGGGTGCCATTCGGAGCCGGATCCGGCGTCCAGGTGCTCCTGTCCCAGCTGCAGCATGCCGCCGTGCATGGTCCGCTCGCCGCCGCCGGCGGGCCCGGCGATGGTGTAGGCGACGCCGCCCCCCATCGGCATGTCCCGGGTCTCCCACGCCAGGACGCTGCGGTAGAAGGCCTTCGCCGCCGGGCCGTCGGTGGTGTACAGCTCGATCCAGCTGACGCTGCCGGGTTCGTTGAAGAGCTCCAGGCCGTCGGTGTCCCGCGGCTCCCACACGGCGAACTCGGCGCCCGTCGGATCGGTGAAACCGGCCATCCGGCCGGCCGTGAACACCTCCACCGGCGGGAAGCGGACGGTGCCGCCGGCCTGCTCCACGGCCCGGGCGGTGGCGTCGGCGTCGACGCTGCGGAAGTACACCGTCCACGCGGAGCTCGCGCCCTCCTCGGTCAGCGGGCCGACGGCGGCGACCGTCCGGCCGTCCTTGCGGAGGAACCCGTAGCCCCCGGCCTCGGGCCCAGCGGAGGCGAACTCCCAGCCGAACACGGCCCCGTAGAAGGCGACGGCGGCATCGACGTCGGGCGTTCCCAGGTCGAGCCAGTTCAGCCCGCCCGGGGTCTGCGTGGAGGTCAGCATCAGGTGCTCCTGTCGCGTGTGGTCCTGCTCCCGGGCCGGCGGGGCCCGGGAGTCCGGAACCAGCCTGGCAGCGGGCGGCGGCCGGGGGCGTGCACCGGACGCCCCCGGTCATCCGTTCGGCCGGTTCCCCGGCGGGAGCCCGGCCGACCGGGAGCGCCCGTCGCCGCGGTCAGGGCGACGGCGGCCGCTGCAGCCCCCGGAGGAGCAGCTCGACCAGGCGTCGGGGGTCGTAGCGCGGGTCGTCGTCGCGGCCGATGCAGAGGTTGCCGATGCCGCGCATCAGTTCGTACGGCTCGATGCCGCGGTCGATCTCGCCGGCCTCGGCCGCGGCGTCGAGTAGCCGTCCGCAGACCGGGACCAGACGGTCGAGGAAGTAGGCGTGGAGGGCCTCGAACCCGCTGCTGTCCGACTGCAGCGCGCCGGCGAGCCCGTGCTTCGTGACCAGGAAGTCGACGAAGAGGTCGGCCCACCGGCGGAGGGCTGCGAACGGGGAGTCGGCGGCGGTCAGCAGCTCCGGACCGGCTTCGGCGCAGGCCTCGACCTGGTGGCGGTAGACGCCGACGACGAGATCCGCCCGGGTGGGGAAGTGGCGGTAGATCGTCCCGGTCCCGACGCCCGCCCTGGCCGCGATCTGGCGGATCGGCGCGTCGACGCCGGAGGTGACGAAGACCTCGGCGGCGGCCGCCAGCAGTGCCTGCTGGTTGCGCAGCGCGTCGGCCCGCTTGCCGCGGGCCGGCACCTCCCCGGACTGGCCTGTCGTGGGCACTCCGCTCTCCTTCCGGTGGTCGTTGACTAAGCGGAACGATGTTCCGTATCGTAAGTGGAACAGCGTCCCGCTTAAGCCTAGTCGAAGCGGACGCCCCTGCCTTCCCCTGCCCTCCCGGCGTTCTGCCCCCTGCCATTCCCCTGCCTGCCTGCCTGACTGCCTTCCCGCCGCCGACCGAACGGGGCCGACGGCCGAGGCCACCGAACGGAGACCCGCACGATGAGTGAACCGACCCTCCCGACCCGCACCCCCGCCCCGCCCACCCCCGTCCTCTCGGTCAGTCCGGTGGTGCTGCCGGCGCCCGAGCGGGCCGTCGACCTGGAACTGCGGGTCTCCGCGCCCGTGACCGGGAACGACCTGCCGGTCATCCTCCTCTCCCACGGCCAGGGCTACTCGAACCACCTCTCCTCACTCAACGGCTACGCGCCCCTCGCCCATGACTGGGCGGCACACGGGTTCGTCGTGATCCAGCCCACCCACCTGAGTTCGACGACGCTGAGCCTCGACCCGGACACCCCCGGGGCACCCCTGTACTGGCGCTCGCGCGCCGAGGACATGACCTTCGTCCTCGACCGGGCCGACGCGATCGAGGCCGCGGTCCCGCAGCTCCTCGGGCGCGTGGACTGGACCAGGGTCGCCGTGGCCGGCCACTCGATGGGCGGCCACACCGCGAGCCTGCTGCTCGGCGCCCGGCTCACCGATCCGCAGACCGGTGCGGAGGTGGACCTCGCCGAGCCCCGGATCACGGCGGGCGTACTGCTCGCCGCGCCCGGCCGGGGCGGTGACGCCCTCACCGCACCCATCGCCGAGAACCTCCCCTTCCTGCTGACCACGGACTTCTCCACGATGACGACGCCCGCCCTCGTGGTCGCCGGCGACAAGGACGACTCCGCCCACCTGACCGTCCGGGGCGCGGACTGGCACGCCGATCCGTACGAGCTCGCCCCGGGCCCCAAGGCCCTGCTCACCCTGTACGGCGCGGAACACGGGCTCGGCGGGATCTCCGGGTACGACGTCGCCGAAACCACCGACGAGGACCCGGGGCGGGTCGCGGCGGTCCAGCGGCTCACCCGGGCCTACCTCCGCACCGCGCTCCACCCCGGGGATCCCGCCTGGCAGGAGGCGCGTGACGCCCTGACGGCGGGGCCCGGGGAGCCGCTCGGGCGGGTCGACGTCAAGTAGCGGCTCCCCGCGGCGCACCGGGTCGGGCGGGTGGGTCGACCCGGTGCACAGCCCGTCCCGGCCCTCCGCCGCGGCCGGAAGGCGGCGGTCGGGACTGTCTGGAATCCTGGCGGTGACACGCCCACCCGGCCCACCCTGAGGAGCCGACATGTCCGGACTGTTCGAGGCGAGCGTCGAGGTCGACCGGCCCGTGGAGGAGGTCTTCGCGTACCTCGCCGACGGCCGCCACGACCCCGAGTTCAGCCCCCGGGTCCTGGAGATCACCAGGACCCCGGACGGCCCGACCGCCGTCGGGACGGTCTTCCGCAGCAGGGTGAAGGACGCGGGGGTGAAGACCTCCCGGGAGTTCCGCATCACCGGCCTGGAGGCGCCGCACACGATCCGCTGGAGCGAGCAGAGCACCAACCTCATCACCGCCGAGGGCGGCTACGACCTAGAGCCCCTGCCGGACGGCCGGACCAGGGTCCGCGTCTTCAACGTGCTCGAAGGCCACGGACTCGGCAAGGTCCTGCTCGGCCCGGCACTCCACGCGGCCCGCAAGGACGCTCCAGACTTCGGCCGCCGGATCAAGGAGGCCGTCGAGCGGTCCTGACCCGGCCACGGCCGCTCACCGGCTGATCCGTCGACCTGCTCGGCCGCTCGGCCGATCACCTGTTCAGCCGCTGAGCGGCCCGGCGCCCTCCGGGAAGCTGAGCAGACCGACGAGGTGACCGTCGTGGTCCACCACCGGCCACGCGTCCAGGCCACGGGAGCGCATGGCGGCGGCGGCCGCGCCGGCGGGCATGTCGACGGTGGCGAACGGGGCGCGGTCGAGGACGATGTCGCGGACCGGCGTGCGTTCGGTGTACCAGGACCGGGCCTGGAACGGCGCGAGGTGCAGCCGGGTCAGCAGCCCGGCGCAGCGCCCGTCGTCGTCGCGGACGAGCAGGTGGTCCGCGCCGGAGCTCTGCAGGATGTCCATCGCGGTGTCGACCATGACGTCGTCGCTGATCTGCAGTTCCGGGCGCTGCATGAGGTCGCCGACCGTTGCGCCGGTCGAGGGCTGTTCGAGGGTGTCGGTCACGGGCGAAGTCCTTCGTGTCGGGTCCGCCGGCGTCGGCGGTGATCGGGGCACGGACGGCGGGACGGCTGACGGCGTTCGACGGACCCTAGGGGTACCGGCTGCCGCCGCCGTCGGAACCGGGCACGGCCGCCGGGCGGCGGGCGACACCGGTGCCGAGCGGGATGTCGGTGCCGGCGCCGAGCCGGGTGAACAGGGCGGCCAGGCCGGCCTGGAGGAC
>NZ_JBFAZB010000100.1:0-4175 GCF_040681575.1 Kitasatospora sp. NPDC051702 | reverse complement strand
CCGGAGACGTCCAGGACATCGCGTCCTCGGCCGTCAACGTCGGGCAGCTCAGCGACCAGGAGCGCCGCAAGCCCCGCGGGGAGGGCGACACCGCGGGGCTCAATCGGCCGGGGCGATCCGGTAGCCGCCGTCGGCCGAGTGGAGAGTGAGCGCCTCGACCGGGCAGAAGTCGACCGCCTCGGCCAGCGCCTCCGTCAACTCCGCACCGCCGTCGGCGTAGTCGGCCACCGGCTCGGCCAGCCCGTCGTCGCCGAGGGCCAGCGAGCCGGGGGCGCTCAGGGCGCACATCCCGGAGCCGATGCAGCGGTCCCGGTCGACCCGGACGACGACCGGCTCGGCGTCCGCCTCCGGGCGGGCGGCGGTCACCAGGCGACCTGGAGCGACTCGGGGCTGCGGGTGAGCAGTCCGCGCCGCCAGTCGATCCGGTCGGCGCTCCCGGTGAGGTGCAGTGCGGGCAGCCTCCGGGCCAGCCGGTGCAGGGCGAGTTCGAGCTCCATCCGGGCCAGCCAGGCGCCCAGGCAGTGGTGCGGCCCGGCGCCGAAGGTCAGCATCGGGGCGGCCAGCGGGGAGAACAGCTCGGTGAGCAGGTCCCCGGTGAAGACCGACGGGTCCTGGTTGGCGGCACCGGTGTCGGCGGCGACGACGCTGCCGGCCGGGATCACCACCCCGCCGATCTCGACGTCCTCGACGGCGCGGCGCAGCAGACCGGGTATGTGGTCGGTGTCGCCGAGCGGGACGGCGCGGAGGATCTGCTCGGTCGCGGCGGCGGCGCTGGCCTCGTCCGAGGCGAGCCGCTGCCAGGACGCGCGGTCGCCGTCGAGCAGGTAGACGAGCGCGTTGCCCAGGCTGGTCATGGTGGTCTCGTGTCCGGCCACGACGAGGCCGATGACCAGGGTGACCAGCTGCCCCTCGGCGATCGAGCCGTCCTCGGCGGCGGCCGCGAGCAGGCTGCTGACCAGGTCGTCGCCGGGGTGGGCGCGGCGTTCGGCGATCACGGCCGCGCCGAACCCGGCGAACTCGGTCATCGCGGTGGCGATCGCCTCGGCGCTGTAGGCGGTGGCGGAGAGCGCGTGGTCGCTCCAGTGCGCGAGCTTCTTGCTGTCCAGGTTGTCCAGCCCCATCAGCCGGCTGATCACCGCGACCGGCAGCGGGCGGGTGTAGGAGGCGACGACGTCGGCGGGGGAGCCGTGGTCGATCAGCTCGTCGATCAGCGACTCGACCACCGAGGCCACCCAGGGCCGCCAGCGGGCGATGGCCCGCGGGGTGAACGCCCGCTGCACGGTGCGGCGCAGCCGCTGGTGCTCGGTGCCGTCAATGTTCAGCATGCTGTTCGGGTCGTCGAGGATGTTGGGCGTGCTGGTGATGGGCGGCGCGTCCGGCGCGTAGAGCGGGGCGCGGCCCAGGCGCGGGTCGGTCAGCACCTGCCGCACGTCCGCGTGCCGGCTGACCAGCCAGACGGGCGTGCCGGTGCGCAGCGCGGCGAGCCGCGGCGGACCGGGCTCGAGGTGGCGCAGGCAGTGCATCGGGATGAGCGGGGCGGTGCCGGTTCCGGCACCGGGCGCACTGTTCTCGGCGGACATCCGTACTCCAGACTCCAGGGCAGTGGGCCGCAGGGGGCGACCCGACGGGGGGTGGAACCGGGATGGTGCGGGGACGGGTGGGACGGGCCGGCGTGCGGCTCGGCTCGGGCCGGGTGCGATGGTGGACCGGGACGAACGGGGAGCGGTGGGGCGGGAAACGGCGGTTCGGTGGTTCGGTGGTTCGGCGGGACTAGTGAAGGGTGGACCGGGACGAACGGGGAACGGGCGAAGCGGTGCCCGGCAGGGCGGCGACCGGGAGGAGGGGCTGGAGGGACGGGGACCGGTCGGGGCGGAACGAAACGGGTGCCGGTCCCGGATGGCGCGAATCGCGCGGCGGCGTACGGTCGGTACGCGCCGGCGCGGGCGGCGCGCGGGGACGCACCGCCGGATGGGGCGGGTGTGCTGAGCGTGGTCGCGTGGACCGCTTCTGCTACGACCGTACGTGGGCCGCGGTGCGTGCGTCTGCGGGACTTCCAGCCAACGGCGATGCTTTCCGGGCAGTTCGGGGCACGCTGACGGGCGCTCAGCGCCGCCCGCGCGCCCTGTCCGCCGGGCCGTGCCCGGGGTTGCGCAGGTCACGCGGCGGATATCCCGCCGTCATATGCGGCGGGCCGCTCACCCGACCGTCCCGCAGGCGTCCCGCGCGGCGGGCGCTACGCTTCGTGGGCAGTCGTTCGTCGCAGGTCACGCCCGGTGCAGAGCCGCACCGGCCGACGGAGGTGGATGGTAATGGCCCAACAGGTCAAGGCGGTCATCGCGCGCGCGAAGGGTGCGCCCGTGGAGGTGACCACGATCGTGGTCCCGGACCCCGGTCCCGGTGAGGCGGTGGTCAAGGTCCAGGCCTGCGGGGTGTGCCACACGGACCTCCACTACCGGGAGGGCGGCATCAACGACGAGTTCCCGTTCCTGCTCGGCCACGAGGCGGCGGGCGTCGTCGAGGCGGTCGGCGAGGGCGTCACCGAGGTCGCGCCGGGCGACTTCGTCGTCCTCAACTGGCGTGCGGTGTGCGGCCAGTGCCGGGCCTGTCGGCGCGGCCGGCCGCAGTACTGCTTCGCCACCCACAACGCGAAGCAGCGGATGACCCTGCTGGACGGCACCGAGCTGTCGCCGGCGCTGGGCATCGGCGCGTTCGCCGAGAAGACCCTCGTCGCGGCCGGCCAGTGCACCAAGGTGGACCCGGCGGTCTCGCCGGCCGTCGCGGGCCTGCTGGGCTGCGGCGTGATGGCGGGCATCGGCGCCGCGATCAACACCGGCGGCGTGGGCCGCGGCGACTCGGTCGCGGTGATCGGCTGCGGCGGCGTCGGCGGCGCGGCCGTGATGGGCTCGCGGCTGGCGGGCGCGGCCCGGATCATCGCGGTGGACATCGACGACCGCAAGCTGGAGACCGCCCGCCGGCTCGGCGCCACCCACACCGTCAACTCCCGCACCACCGACCCGGTCGAGGCGATCCGCGAGCTGACCGGCGGCAACGGCGCGGACGTGGTGGTGGAGGCGGTCGGCCGCCCGGAGACCTACCGGCAGGCCTTCTACGCCCGGGACCTCGCCGGCACCGTCGTCCTGGTCGGCGTGCCGACGCCGGAGATGACGCTGGAGCTGCCGCTGCTCGACGTGTTCGGCCGCGGCGGCGCGCTGAAGTCCTCCTGGTACGGCGACTGCCTGCCCTCGCGGGACTTCCCGATGCTGATCGACCTGCACCTCCAGGGCCGGCTGGACCTCGACGCCTTCGTCACCGAGACCATCGGGCTCGACGCGGTGGAGCAGGCCTTCGACCGCATGCACCAGGGCGACGTGCTCCGTTCGGTGGTGGTCCTGTGACCGCCCGCGTGGACCGGCTGGTGACGGCCGGCACCTTCGACCTGGACGGCGGCAGCTGGGAGGTGGAGAACAACGTCTGGATCGTCGGCGACGACGAGCAGGCGGTGGTGATCGACGCCGCGCACGACGCCGACGCGATCGAGGCGGCGCTCGGCGGGCGCCGGCTGCTGGCGATCGTCTCCACCCACGCGCACAACGACCACGTCGACGCGGCGCCGGAGCTCGCCGCCCGCACCGGCGCGCCGATCCTGCTGCACCCGGACGACCTGCCGCTGTGGAAGCTCACGCACCCGGAGCGCCTGCCGGACGGCGAACTCGCCGACGGGCAGCGGATCGAGGTGGCCGGCATCGAGCTGACGGTGCTGCACACCCCGGGCCACGCCCCGGGCGCGGTCTGCCTGTACGCGCCCGCGCTGGGCACGGTCTTCACCGGCGACACCCTCTTCCAGGGCGGCCCGGGCGCCACCGGCCGGTCGTTCTCGCACTTCCCGACCATCATCGACTCGATCCGGGACCGGCTGCTGTCGCTGCCGCCCGAGACGGTGGTGCGCACCGGCCACGGCGACCCGACCACGATCGGCGCCGAGGCGCCGGCCCTGCCGGAGTGGGTCGCCCGGGGGCACTGAGCCCCGGGCGGTACCGGTCCGGCACGATCCGCCGGACGGGCCGCGCCCCGGGGACACCGTACTCGTACCTGGCGATGCTGCTCGGCCTCGGCGGCGTGGAGCTCAAGGCCCCGCCGTCCGTCGCCCTGCAGGACTCCACCCGGGCGGAGAAGGA
>NZ_JBFAZB010000099.1:0-4407 GCF_040681575.1 Kitasatospora sp. NPDC051702 | reverse complement strand
TTCCACACCCAAGGACGACGCACCAAACCCCTCACCGTCAGCCACGCCTTCCACTCCCCCCACATGGACCCCATCCTCGACGAATTCCACACCGCGGCAAGCGGGTTGACGTACCACCGGGCCACCCTGCCCTTCGTCTCCGACCTCACCGGCACCCTCGTCGAGACCACCGACGCCCAGTACTGGACGGACCACATCCGCGGCACCGTCCGCTACCACGACGCCCTCCAGACCGCCGCACAACTCGGCACCACCACCTACCTCGAACTCGGCGCCACCCCCACCCTCACCGCACCCACCCGCGAAACCCTCGACACCGCCCACATCACCCCCCTCCTCCGCCCCCACACCGACGAAACCCACCACCTCCTCACCGCCCTCGCCACCACCTGGACCACCGGCACACCCCTCACCCACACCACCACCCACACCAACCACACCCCCCTCCCCACCTACCCCTTCCAACACCAACACCTCTGGCTGGACGCACCGGCCCGCCGCCTCCTCGCGGACCGGCCCACCGAACACCCGCTGGCCGACCTGGTGGTCGAACTCGCCGACGACGGCGGCGCCGTGCTCTCCGGACGCCTCTCCGTCCGCAGCCACCCGTGGCTGGCCGACCACGCCGTCCACGGCACCGTGCTGCTCCCCGGGACGGCGCTGCTCGACCTCGCGCTGCACACCGCCGGCCGGCTGGACGCCGCCCGGATCGGCGAGCTGACCCTGCTCGCCCCGGCCGTGCTGCCCGCGGGCGGGACCCTGGAGATCCAGGTCACGGTGGCCGGACCGGACACCCACGGACGCCGCGAACTCGCCGTCCACAGCCGCGCCGAGGCGGGCGCGGAGTGGATCCGCAACGCCACCGGGTGGGCCGGGCCGGCCGCAGCCGCCGATCCCGGCCGGCAGTCCGGCGTCCGGCCGCCCGCCGACGCCGAGGCACTCCCCGTCGACGGCCTCTACGAGCGGCTCGCCGACCAGGGCCGCAGCTACGGCCCGGCCTTCCGCGGGCTGCACGCGGCCTGGCGCGCCGGCGACCTCCTGTTCGCCGAAGTCCGGCTCCCCGAAGGCGCGTTCGGCGACCCGGCCCGATTCACCGTGCACCCCGCGCTGCTCGACGCCGCCCTGCACGCGCTGCTGGCCGCCACCGGCCCGGACGAGGGCCTGCTGCTGCCGTTCGCCTGGGCCGGCGTCCAGGTGCATGCGAGCGCCGCGACCGTCCTGCACGTCCGGCTGACCCCGGTCGACGGCGGGTACGCCGTCCACGCCGCCGATCCGGCCGGCGGACCGGTACTGACCGCCGACCACCTCGCCCTGCGCCCCCTCGCCCCGGGCGCGCTCGCCGTCGGTGCCGGACCGCTCTACACCACCGCCTGGTCGCCGGTACCCGCCCCGGCCGAGCCGCCGGCGGACCGGACCTGGGCCGTGCTCGACCCGCACGGCGCGCTCCCCGACCTGGACGCCCTGCGCGCCGCCCACCCCGAGGGCCCGCTGCCCGACACCGTCCTCCGGGCGATCACCGACGACGGCGTCACCGCCCCGCCCAAGCTCGTCCGCTCGGCCCTGGCCCACTACCTGACGCTCCTGCGCGAGTGGCTCGCCGAACCGCGCTCGGTCGACGCCCGCCTGCTGGTGCAGACCGCCGGCGGCGTCGGCGCCGCCGCCGGGGAGGCGCCAGCCGACCTCGCCGCGGCCGCCCTCTGGGGCCTGGTCCGCAGCGCCCAGAGCGAGCACCCGGGCCGGATCCTGCTGCTCGACACGCCCGCCGTGGAACCCGGGGCGGAGCCGCCGCTCGCCGCCGCTCCGCTGCTCCGGACGGCCTTCGCCCTCGGGGCCGACGAGCCCCAACTCGCCCTGCGCGAAGGCGGTCTGCTGGTACCCCGGCTCGTCCGCGCCGAGCCGGACGCCGACCCGCACGCCGGGTCGGGTGCCGGGTCGGACCTGACGCCGGGCGTGACGGCGACCCCCGAGCCGAGCGCCACCCCGGTCCCCGAACCCGCCGCGCGGTTCGACGCCGACGGCACCGTGCTGCTGACCGGTGCCACCGGCGCGCTGGGCGGGCACGTCGCCCGGCACCTGGTCGAGCGGCACCGGGTCCGGCGGCTGCTGCTGGTGAGTCGGCGCGGGCCCGAGGCGCCCGGTGCGTCCCGGCTGCAGGAGGAACTCGCCGGGCTCGGCGCCGAGGTGCTACTCGTCGCCGCCGACCTCGGTGACCGGGACGAGGTGGCCGCGCTGCTCGCCGCCCACCCGGTGACGGCGGTCGTGCACGCCGCCGGGGTCCTCGACGACGGCACACTCGACTCCCTCACCCCCGAGCGGCTGCACGCCGTCCTGCGCCCGAAGGCCGAGGCTGCCTGGCACCTGCACGAGCTCACCGAGGGGCTGACGGCCTTCGTGCTGTTCTCCTCGGCCGCCGGGGTGCTCGGCGGCGCCGGTCAGGCCGCCTACGCCGCCGCCAACTCCTTCCTCGACGCACTCGCCGCCCGGCGCCGGGCGGCGGGCCTGCCCGCGCTCTCGCTGGTCTGGGGCTTGTGGGCGGGCGAGGCCGGCATGGGCGGCGGGCTGAGCACCGCCGACCGGGCCCGGCTGCGCCGCTCGGGCGTGGCGCCGCTGCCCGTCCCCCAGGCGCTCGCCCTGTTCGACGCCGCACTGGAGGGCGGCCCGGCCGCCGTCCTCCCGGCCCGCCTCGACCTCGCGGGCGCCACCGCCGACACCGTCCCGGTGCTGCTGCGGGGCCTGGTGCCGGCCGGCCGCCGGGTGGCCGCGACCGCCGGCGCCGTCCGGGTCGGCAGCGCCCTGGCCGCGGACCTCACCGCCGCGGACCCGGCCGATCGGCGCGGCCGACTCGTCCGGCTGGTGCAGGAGCACGCCGCCGCGGCCCTCGCCCACCCGAACGCCGAGGCCGTCCCCACCGACCGCGCCTTCACCGACCTCGGCGTCGACTCGCTCACCGCCGTCGACCTGCGCAACCGGCTCGCCGCCGCACTCGGCGTCCGTCTCTCCGCCACCGCCGTCTTCGACCACCCGACGGTCACCCTGCTGGCCGGCCACCTGCTGGACGAGCTGTTCGGCACCGACGACAGCACCAGCGCCGACAGCGCCACCTCCGGCCCGCTGCCGACGCCCGGCTCCTCCGAGGAGCCGATCGCCGTCGTCGGCATCGGCTGCCGCTTCCCCGGCGGGGTCGCCTCGCCGGAGGAGCTGTGGCGCCTCGTCGCCGACGGCGTGGACGCGATCGGCCCGTTCCCGGCGGACCGCGGCTGGGACCTGGAGAACCTCTACCACCCCGACCCGGAACACACCGGGACGACCTACACCCGCTCCGGCGGATTCCTCGACCGCGCCGCCGACTTCGACCCGGAGTTCTTCGGCATCAGCACCCGCGAGGCGCTGGCCACCGACCCGCAGCAGCGGCTCCTGCTGGAGACGGCCTGGGAGGCCGTCGAGCGGGCCGGCATCGACCCGACCACGCTGCGCGGATCCCGCACCGGGGTGTTCGCCGGTGTCATGTACGACGACTACGGCGCCCGGCTGCACGGCGCCGCCCCCAGCGGCTTCGAGGGCCACCTCGGGCAGGGAAGTGCGGGCAGCGTCGCCAGCGGCCGGGTCTCCTACGTGCTCGGGCTGGAGGGCCTGGCGGTCACCGTGGACACCGCCTGCTCCTCCTCCCTGGTGGCCGTCCACCTGGCCGCCCAGTCGCTGCGTTCGGGGGAGTCCACGCTGGCGCTGGCGGGCGGAGTCACCGTGATGGCGACGCCCGCGACCTTCGTGGAGTTCAGCCGTCAGCGCGGACTGGCCGCGGACGGGCGGTGCAAGCCCTTCGCGGCCGCCGCCGACGGCACGGCCTGGGGCGAGGGCGCGGGCCTGCTGCTGCTGGAACGGCTGTCGGACGCGCGACGCAACGGGCACCCGGTGCTGGCGGTGCTGCGCGGCTCCGCGGTCAACCAGGACGGCGCCAGCAACGGCCTCACCGCCCCCAACGGCCCCTCCCAGCAGCGCGTCATCCGGGCCGCGCTGGCCAATGCCGGCCTGACCACCGCGGACGTCGACGTGGTGGAGGCGCACGGCACGGGCACCACGCTCGGCGACCCGATCGAGGCCCAGGCCATCCTCGCCACCTACGGGCAGGACCGCGAGCTGCCCGTGCTGCTCGGCTCGGTCAAGTCCAACCTCGGGCACACCCAGGCCGCCGCCGGCGTGGCGAGCATCATCAAGCTGATCGAGGCCTTCCGGCACCGCGAACTCCCGCGCACCCTGCACCTCGACGCGCCGTCCCCGCACGTGGACTGGACGGCCGGACGGGTCGAACTCCTCGCCGAGCACCGGGCCTGGCCGGCGACCGGACGGCCCCGCCGGGGAGCGGTCTCCTCCTTCGGCATCAGCGGCACCAACGCCCACCTGATCCTCGAG
>NZ_JBFAZB010000098.1:0-4759 GCF_040681575.1 Kitasatospora sp. NPDC051702 | reverse complement strand
GTGACGAGGTGGTGGGCGAGGTGGGTGCCGAGGGCGCCGGTGGCTCCGGTGATGAGGACGGTGCCGTTGGGGTTGAGGGGGCTGTGGGGCTGGTGCGGGGGTGGGGTGGTGGTGAGGCGGGGTGTGTGGAGGGTGCCGTTGCGGAGGGCCAGTTGGGGTTCAACCGTCTGAAGGGCCGCGGCGATGGCCTCGGGTTCGTCGGTGTCGGTGTCGAGGAGGACGAGGCGGCCGGGGTGCTCGGTCTGGGCCGTCCGCACCAGACCCCACACCACGGACTGCGCCAGCCCGTCCACCGGCTCGCCGGCCGTCACCGCGACCGCGCCGCGGGTGACCAGCACCAGCCGGGAGTCGGCGAAGCGGTCGTCGGCCAGCCAGCCCCGGATCTCGTCGAGCACCCGGTACGCGGACGGGGCGTCCGGCACGTCGGATCGGACGACGCCGGGCGCCGGTGCCCCGGCCCCGACCAGGCGCAGCGCCTCGGCGTACGGCACCGGCGGCTCGGCCGCCGCGGCGGCGGGCGCCGGCACGGGCACCCAGGCGATCCGGTGGAGGCTGCCGGCGGTACGGCGGCCGGCGGTCAGCCGGGTCGGGTCGGTCGCCCGGACGGCGAGTGCGCCGACGGACAGGACGGGCGCCCCGGTGGCGTCGGTGAGCCGCAGTGAGGTGTGCTCGGGTGCCGCGGTGTCGAGGGTGACCCGCAGGGTGCGGGCGCCGGTGGCGTGCAGCCGGACGTCCTGCCACGAGAACGGGACGGGCAGGCCGCCGTCCGGGCCGGGCCCGGCGAGGGCCAGGGGGTGCAGGGCGGCGTCGAGCAGGGCCGGGTGCAGGCTGAAGCCGGTGTCGGTCGCTCCGTCGGGTAGTTCGACCTCCGCCCACCAGGTCCGGTCGCTTCGCCAGGCCGCTCGCAGGCCCTGGAAGAGCGGGCCGTAGGTGTAGCCGTGCTCGCCGAGCCGCCGGTAGGCGTCGGTGAGGTCGACCGGCTCGGCGCCGGTGGGCGGCCAGGTGCCGGTGCCGCTCCCGTCCGCGGAGGGGTCGGGTGTGGTGCCGGGGGCGAGGAGCCCGGTGGCGTGCGTCGTCCAGGTCTGCTCGGCGGTGCCGGTGTCGCTGCCGTCCGGTCGGGAGTGCACGGTGAGGGTGCGCCGGCCCACCTGGTCGGCGGCCCCGACGGTGACCTGGAGCCGGACGGCGCCCTGGTCCGGTACCAGCAGCGGGGCCTGGAGGGTGAGCTCCTCGACGGTGGGCGCGGCGGCCTGCGCGCCCACGTGCAGGGCGAGTTCGAGCAGGGCCGTGCCGGGGACGAGCACCGTGCCGAGGACGGCGTGCCCGGCCAGCCACGGCTGGGCGGAGAGCGAGAGCCGGCCGGTGTGGACGGTGCCGGAGCCGTCGGCGAGGTCCACGGCGGCGCCGAGCAGCGGGTGGCCGGCCTCGCCGAGGCCGGCCCGGGCCAGGCCGCCGCCGACGGGTGCGGCCGGGGCGTCCAGCCAGTACCGCTCGCGCTGGAACGGGTAGGTGGGCAGCTCCGGGCGCGGGCCGGCCGGGACGTCCGCGAAGTACGCGGCCCAGTCCACCGGACCGCCCGCGGTGTGCAGGGCGGCGAGGGTCCGCGGGACGCCGGCGGCCTCGGGCTGCTTGCGGGAGAGCAGGGAGAGCAGGACGGCCTCCGGCAGGGTGTCGGCGGCCATCGCGGCGAGCACGGTGTCCGGGCCGAGCTCCAGGAAGGCGTCGATGCCCTCGGCGGCCAGGGAGCGCAGGCCGTCGGCGAAGCGGACGGTCTCGCGGACGTGCCGCACCCAGTGCTCCGGGTCGGCCAGCTCGGCCGCGGTGGCCGTGCGGCCGGTGAGGTCGGAGACCACGGGGAGGCGGGGCGGGTGGAACTCCAGACCGGCCACCAGCTCCCGGAACCCGTCCAGCATCGGCTCCATCAGCGGTGAGTGGAAGGCGTGGCCGACCGTCAGTCGCCTCGTCCGGGCGCCGAGTCCGGCGGCGCGCTCGGCGACCGCGAGCACCTCCTCCCGGGTGCCGGAGATCACCGTGGCCCGCGGCCCGTTGAGCGCGGCGATCCCGACGTGCTCCTCGTGTCCGGCCAGCAGCCCGCGGGTCGTCTCCTCGTCGAGGGTGAGCGAGACCATCGCGCCACCTGGCGGGAGGGCGTGCATCAGCCGGCCGCGGGCGGTCACCAGGGCGGCGGCGTCCGCGAGGGACAGCACCCCGGCCGCGTGGACGGCCGCGATCGAGCCGATCGAGTGGCCGAGCACCGCGTCCGGATGGACGCCCCAGTGCGCGAGGAGGCGGAACAGGGCCGTCTCCAGGGCGAAGAGGGCGGGCTGGGTGTAGCGGGTCTCGTCGAGCAGGGCGGCTTCGGGGGTGCCGGGTTCGGCGAACAGCAGGTCGCGCAGCGGCCGGTCCAGGTGCGGGTCCAGCGCGGCCAGCGTGGTGTCCAGGGCCTCGGCGAACGTCGGCTGGGCGGCGTACAGTTCGCGCCCGGCCCCGGCCCGCTGGCTGCCCTGGCCGGTGAACAGGAACGCCGTGCGCCGCGCGATCGGGACGGCGGTGCCGGTGAGCGGGGCGGCCAGGGCGGTGAGCGCCTCCTCGGCCGTGCCGGCGACGAAGGCGGCCCGGTGCTCCAGCGCGGCGGGGCCGGTGGCCAGCGCGCGGGCCACGGCGGCCGGTTCGGTGTCCGGGTGCGCGGCGAGGTGGCGGGCGAGCCGGTCGGCCCGGTCGTGCAGGGCCTGCGGGGTGTGGCCGGAGAGCAGCCAGGGCAGCGGGGTCCCGTCGGCCCGGCCGGTGGGGGCTTCGGCGGCGGGTGCCTGTTCCAGGACGGCGGGCGCCTGTTCCAGGATGACGTGCGCGTTGGTGCCGCTGATGCCGAAGGAGGAGACGGCGGCCCGGGCGGGCCGGTCGGCCGCGGGCCACGGCCGGGCCTCGTCCAGCAGTCGGACGGCGCCGGCCGACCAGTCGACGTGCGGGGTCGGCTCGTCGATGTGCAGGCTCCTCGGGAGCTCCCCGTGCTGCATCGCGAGCACCATCTTGATCACGCCCGCCACGCCGGCGGCGGCCTGGGTGTGGCCGATGTTGGACTTCAGCGAGCCCAGCAGGAGCGGGGTTTCGCGGTCCTGTCCGTAGGTGGCGAGCAGGGCCTGGGCCTCGATCGGGTCGCCCAGGCGGGTGCCGGTGCCGTGCGCCTCCACGGCGTCGACCTGGTCGGGGGTGAGACCGGCGGAGGCGAGGGCCTGCCGGATCACCCGCTGCTGGGAGGGCCCGTTGGGGGCGGTGAGGCCGTTGCTTGCGCCGTCCTGGTTGACGGCGGAGCCGCGCAGCAGGGCCAGCACCCGGTGGCCGTTGCGGCGGGCGTCGGAGAGCCGCTCGACCAGCAGCAGACCGGCGCCCTCCGCCCAGCCGGTGCCGTCCGCCGCGGCCGCGAAGGGCTTGCAGCGACCGTCCGGCGCCAGGCCGCGCTGGCGGCTGAACTCGACGAAGGTCGCCGGGCTGGCCATCACGGTGACACCGCCGGCCAGGGCGAGGTCGCACTCGCCCTGGCGCAGGGCCTGGGCGGCCAGGTGCAGGGCGACGAGCGAGGAGGAGCAGGCGGTGTCCACGGTGACGGCCGGGCCCTCCAGGCCGAAGGTGTACGAGACCCGGCCGGAGGCCACGCTGCCCGCGCTCCCGCTGACCAGGTAGCCCTCGAAGCCGTCCGGAGCACTGGGCGCCTGGTGCAGCCGGGCGCCGTAGTCGTTGTACATCACGCCGGTGAAGACGCCCGTGCGGGAGCCGCGCAGGGCGTGCGGGTCGAGCCCGGCCCGTTCGAAGGCCTCCCAGGCGGTCTCCAGCAGCAGGCGCTGCTGCGGGTCGGTGGTGAGCGCCTCGCGGGGGCTGATGCCGAAGAACTCCGGGTCGAAGGAGGCGGCGTCGTAGAGGAATCCGCCGTCGCGGGTGTACGACGTGCCCGGGCGGTCGGCGTCCGGGTCGTAGAGGGCGTCGAGGTCCCAGCCGCGGTCGGCGGGGAAGCCGGCGACGGCGTCGCGGCCGTCGGCGAGCAGCTGCCAGAGCTCCTCCGGGGTGGTGACCCCGCCGGGGTAGCGGC
Source organism: Kitasatospora sp. NPDC051702 (assembly GCF_040681575.1). Classification (NCBI taxonomy): domain Bacteria; kingdom Bacillati; phylum Actinomycetota; class Actinomycetes; order Kitasatosporales; family Streptomycetaceae; genus Kitasatospora; species Kitasatospora sp. NPDC051702. Next base: position 678 of record NZ_JBFAZB010000098.1, on the reverse strand, counting down.
AGGCCATGGCGACGATGGCGATCGGGTCGTCGTCGGGGGCCGTGGCCCTGGGCGCCTCGGCGACCACCGCGGCCGGGGTGGCGAGGAGTTCCGCGCTCAGCAGCGCGGTCAGCGCGGCCGGGGTCGGGTGGTCGAAGACCAGGGTGGTGGGCAGCCGCAGGCCGGTCTCGGCGGTGAGGCGGTTGCGCAGGTCGACGGCGGTGAGCGAGTCGAAGCCCAGGTCGGTGAAGGCCCGGCCGTCCTGGACGGTCGCCGGGTCGGCGTGGCCGAGCACGGTGGCGGTGGTGGCCCGGACCAGTTCCCGCAGCAGGCGCTCGGCCTCGGCCGGGGAGCCGGCCGCGGCGAGCCGGCGGGCCAGGTGCTCGGCCGGCGACGCGTCGGTCGTGGCGGCCGTCGCGGCCGCCCGGCGGCGGGTGGGCCGGACCAGCGAGCGCAGCGGCGCCGGGACGTCGGTGCCGGGGGCGCCGAGCGCGGCGGTGCTGAAGCGGGCCGGCACCAGCACCGGGCGGTCGGCCGCGAGTGCCTCGTCGAACAGCCGCAGGGCCTGGTCCACGGGCAGCGGGGCGATGCCGGTGCGGGCGAGCCGGGCGAGGTCGGCGGTGCCGAGTCGGCTGCCCATGCCGTCGTCCTCCCAGAGGCCCCAGGCGAGGGAGGTGGCGGGCAGGCCGAGGGCGTGGC
>NZ_JBFAZB010000097.1:0-5369 GCF_040681575.1 Kitasatospora sp. NPDC051702 | reverse complement strand
CGTCGGTGGTGGTGCCGGTGACGTGCCAGTGTCCGGTGGGGGCGGGCGGGTTGTCCTCGGTGGTCTCCTCCCACCGGACACCCACCAGCCAGTCGGCCCACTCGGGGCCGGCGCCGAAGCCCTCGCGGGGGGCCGGGCGGTCCTGGAAGCCCGCCACCTCGACCACGGCCGTCCCGGACCCGTCCAGCAGGACGATGTCCCAACGGCCGTCCGCGGTGCGGCGCGCGTGGACCCAGTGGGCCCGCCGGTCGGCGTCCCGGTGCACCGTCAGCCGGTCCGCCGCGAACGGCAGCCGGGCGGTGCCCTCGGTGCCGGCGGCGAGCGCGACGGCCTCGGTGGCCTGGAACAGCGCGTCCAGCAGCCCGGGGTGGACCGGGGCGACGGGCTCGGCGCCCGCCGCCGGGGCGACGGTGGCCAGCACCTCGTCGCGGCCGGCCCAGATCCGGTCCAGCCGGCGGAAGACCGGGCCGAGTTCGATGCCGCCGTCGGCCAGCCGCGCGTACAGCTCCTCGCGGTCGACCTCCCGGTCCAGCCGGTCGCGGACGGCGGTGACGTCCACCACCGGCGCGGCCCCGGCCGCCGCGGCGCCCTCGGGCACCCGGCCGGTGGCGTGCACCGAGCCCTCCTCGTCGGCCCCCTCCGGGACGCCCACCAGGCGGAACTCCCGGTCGGTGCCCGACGGCGCCGGGCTCAGCACGAGCTGGACCGTCCGGGTGCCCTCGGCGGGCACCACGAGGGGCTCGGGGAAGACCACGTCGCGCAGCTCGACGGCGGCTGCGCCGGTGCCGGCCTCGACGGCGCTCGCGGCCATCGCCAGGTGGCAGGCGGCCGGTGACACCAGGGCGCCGGCGACCCGGTGCTCCGCGAGGAAGGGCTGGGTGCCCGTCCCCAGCGCGCTCTGGAAGACCGTCGCCCGGAACACCGGCAGCCGCACCTCGGTGTCGAGCAGCGGCCGCACCCGGGCGGCGGCGCGGCCGGCGCCGGCCGGCGCGGTGAACCAGTGGCGCTCGCGCTGGAAGGGGTAGGTGGGCAGCGGGACGCGGCGCGGCCGCGGGCGGCCGTCGACGGCGGCCCAGTCGACCGGCACCCCGCGCACGTGCAGCGCGGCGGCCCCGGCGAGCAGTTCGGCCTCCTCGCGGCCGGGGCGCATGCTCGGCACCCAGGCGCTGTCCTCGCCCCGGTCTCCGGTCAGGCCGGTCCGGGCCAGGCCGAGCAGCACCGGCTTCGGGCCGGTCTCGACGAACACCCGGGCGCCGGCCGCGTGCGCGGCCAGGACGGCGTCGGCGAAGCGGACCGGCTCCAGGGCGTGCCGCACCCAGTACTCGGGGTCGCACAGCTCCCCGGCCCCGGCCGGGGCGCCGGTGAGGTCGGACACCACGGTGATCCGCGGCGGCGCGTACCGGACGCGGCGGGCCACCGCCCGGAACTCCTCGGCCACCGGTGCCATCAGCGGCGAGTGGAAGGCGTGGGACACCGGCAGGCGGCGGCCCTCCACCCCCTGACCGGCGAGCACCGCCAGGACGGCGTCCACCTGTCCGGCGTCGCCGGAGACCACGATCTCGCCGGGCCCGTTGACGGCGGCGACGGACACCAGGGGGTGCTCGGCGACGGCGGCGGCGACCACGGCCTCCTCGGCCCGCAGCGACACCATCACCCCGCCCTCCGGCAGGGCCTGCATCAGCCGGGCCCGCTCGGCGACCAGCAGCAGGGCGTCCTCCAGCGGGAACACCCCGGCCACGCAGGCCGCCGCGATGGCGCCGACGCTGTGCCCGAGCACCACCTGCGGGGTGACGCCCCAGGACTTCCAGAGCTCGGCCAGGGCGTACTCGACGGTGAACAGCGCGGGCTGCGTGTACTCCGTGCGGTCCAGGTCGTACGGGGCCTCCCCGACGGTGTCGGGGTGCAGCACGGAGAGCAGGGGGCGGTCCAGGGTGCGGTCCAGGACGGCCGCGCACCGGTCGACGGCCTCCCGGAACACCGGCTGGGTGCGGTACAGCTCCCGCCCCATGCCGGGGTACTGGGAGCCCTGGCCGGTGAAGAGGAAGGCGGTGGTGGGGGCCGGCCGGTGGGCGGGGACGAAGCCGGTGACGGCGCCGCCCGTGGTCAGCCGCTCGACCAGCTCGGCGGCCGAGCCGCCGACCACGCCGAGGCGGTGCTCGAAGTGGTCGCGGCCGGTGTTGGCGGTGCGGCAGACGTCGGCCAGGTCGGCGCCGCCGGCACCGCCGGCCAGGAAGGCGGCCATCCGGGCGGCCGCCTCGTCCAGGGCGTCCTCGGTCCGCGCGGAGAGCGTGAGCACCTGCGCGGTACGCCCGGGGGCGCCCCCGGCGGTGTCGGCGGTGTCCGCGGGGGCGTCGGGTGCGGCGGCGAGCAGCACGTGCGCGTTGGTGCCGCTCATGCCGAAGGAGCTCACCCCGGCCACCCGGACGCCGCCGGGGACCTCGGGCCAGGCCGTCGGCCCGGTGGGCACGACGAAGGGCAGGCCGTCCCACTCGATGTGCGGGCTGGGCTCGGTGAAGTGGACGTTCCCCGGGACCTCCGCGTGGCGCAGGGCGAGGACCGTCTTGATGATGCCGGCGATGCCCGCCGCGCCCTCGGTGTGGCCGATGTTGCTCTTCACGGCCCCGAGCAGCACCGGGTGCCCGCTCCCGCCGAAGACGCTCGCGAGGGCGCTGACCTCGATCGGGTCGCCGAGCTGGGTACCGGTGCCGTGCGTCTCGACGAAGGCCACCTGCTCGGGCTCGACCCCGGCGTTCTCCAGCGCGCTGTGGATCAGCTCCACCTGGGCGCGGTGGTTGGGGACGGTGAAGCCGCTGGCCGGGCCGTCGTGGTTGACCGCGGAGCCGCGGACCACGGCGAGCACGGTGTCGCCGTCGCGGTGGGCGTCGGAGAGCCGCTTGAGCACGACCATGCCGCAGCCCTCGCTGCGTCCGAAGCCGTCGGCGCTCGCGTCGAAGGTCTTGCACCGGCCGTCGGGGGCGAGCGCCCCCGTCCTGGCGAGCGAGAGCGAGGTGGTCGGGGACAGCCGCAGGTGCACCCCGCCCGCCATGGCCAGCTCGCACTCGCCCAGCCGCAGTGCCGAGACGGCCTGGTGCAGGGCCACCAGGGAGCTCGAACAGCCGGTGTCCAGGGCCATGTTGGGGCCGTTCAGGCCCAGGGTGTGGGAGATCCGGCCGGAGGCGAAGCAGAAGCCGGTGCCGGTGGCGTCGTAGTGGTCGAGCCGGGTGCCGTGCGCCTCCTCGACGAGGCGCGCGTAGTCGTTCTCGGCGATGCCGACGAACACGCCGGTGCGGCTGTTGCGCAGCGAGCGCGGGGCGTACCCGGCGTCCTCGACGGCCTCCCAGGCCACTTCGAGCAGCAGCCGGTGCTGCGGGTCGAGCCGGGCCGCCTCCTTGGGGGAGATCCCGAAGAAGAGCGGGTCGAAGCGGTCGACGTCGGCGACGAAGCCGCCGTGCCGGCTGTAGAGCTTGCCCGGGGCGGCCGGGTCGGGGTCGTAGAGCGACTCCATGTCCCAGCGGTCGGCCGGGACTTCGGTGATGGCGTCGACTCCGCCGCGCAGCAGCTCCCAGAAGGCCTCCGGGCCGCCCGCGGAGGGGAACCGGCAGGACATGCCGATGATCGCGATGTCCTCGCGGGTACGGGCGAGCTCGCCCTCCAGCTTGTCGATGACGAAGACGGACTGCTGCAGCGCTGCCAGCAGATCGGCGTCCGGAGTCGGTCCGGCCATGGTGTGGTTCCCCTCCAGCAACTCAGCGGTTCAGCGCTTGAAAGCGCACATCCAGCGCACCTCGATGCTGCGGCGCAGCGGTGCGTCGTCCGGCGCGGTCGGATCGGTGAAGGCCGAGTGCAGACAGGTCGGCGCGCGGTCCGGGCGGGTGTCGAGCTGCTTGAACATCAGCAGCTCGTCGGTCCGCATCCGGGGGAAGTAGTAGAAGCGGTGGCCCTCGTCGAAGACCGGGGACGACTCGGGGTGCGGCTCGCCCACGCTCGTGTAGTAGTAGTCGTGGATGTGCTCGCGCGGCACCGTCCGGGCGTCCATCAGGGCCAGCGGGTGCTGGAACACCTCGCGGTCGACGGGCTGCCAGGTGTTGTACCAGGCGAAGTCGTGGTCCTGGTCGGAGCCCAGTTCGATGCCGAGCTCCTCGATCCGGGAGCGGGTGTAGCCGAACGGGTCGCCGAGGCCCTTGTCGCCGTGCAGGAAGCCGGCGTAGCCGGCCTCGAAGTCCTCCGGGTCGCCCCAGCGGACGAAGTGGTGGGTGACGAAGACCTCGTCGGCGCCGCTCTGCTCCTTGACCAGCGGGGCGAGCTCCGCGAAGTACCGGCCGAGGACGGCGGACTCGTCGCGGAAGTCGACCTCGGTGCGGTGTTCGAGCAGGGTGAAGCCGGTGGTGTCGAGGCCGTACTCGGTGCCCCGGGCGTTCGCGACGGGGACGTCGTGCCGCACGGTGTTGGTGGCGAGGGAGCCCCAGTCGCCGATCTCGGGTGCGGTCCCGCTGTCACGCCACCGGGGGGCGAGGTAGCGCACTCCGGCGGTGATGGTCGGGGTAGTCACTCTGGTACCTCTGTTTCGTTTCGCCGTTCGTGTGGGGGAGTCCGGGCACCCGTTCAGGCGTTCCGGTGGCTCTGGTACTTCTGCGAGATCCGGGCCATCAGGTCGCCGACCGCGTCGCCGGTGGGGGCCGCCGGTGCGGGTGGTGCGTCCTGCCGCTCCGCGGCGCCGCCGCGGGCCCGGACCGGCGCCGCGGCGTCGGCCGTGAGGCCGAGCTCGCGGGCCAGGAAGCCCACCAGCTCGTCGAGGGTCGGGTAGGTGAAGGCGACGGTGGTGGCCAGTTTCAGGTCGAGTCCGGCGGCGATCCTGGACCGGAACTCGACGGTCATCAGCGAGTCCATGCCGAGGCTGAAGAAGCCCTGGTGCGGGCCGATCGGCGCCCGCGAGCCCAGCACCGCGCGCAGCGTCCGCTCGACCCAGGAGGCGAGGAACGCCCGGGGGTCGGCGGCCGCCGCGAGCTCCTGGCGGGCGGAGGGCGGTGCGGTGTCCGCGGCCCGGTCGGGACGGCCGCCCGGGGCGGTGACGGCGCCTTCGGCGGTGGCGCCGAGCCGGGCCAGGTAGCCGGCCGGCAGGTCCTCGCCGAGCGCGGTGCGGAACCGCCGCCAGTCCGCGGCCAGCACCGCGACCTCGTGCGTCGCCCGCCCGGTGCGGGCCAGCCGGACCGCGAGGCGGGAGCCCTGGTCGGCCGGGAGCATCCGCAGGCCGATCCGGTCGTAGGCGTCGCCCTCGTCCGCGGCCATGCCGACCTCGGCCCAGGGGCCCCAGTTGACGGCGAGTCCGGGCAGTCCGAGGGAGCGGCGGCGGGCCATCAGGCCGTCCAGGT
>NZ_JBFAZB010000096.1:0-6008 GCF_040681575.1 Kitasatospora sp. NPDC051702 | reverse complement strand
GCGCGCCCCCCCGGCCCCCCCCCCGCCCCCCCCCCCCGACGACAGGTCAGACGATCCGCTCGATCTCCTCGAAGATGTCGGTGTCCGTCTCCTTCTGCCATTCCGGCAGGGCGCCCCAGTCGGCGACATAGCTCGGCTTCGGGTCCGGGATGTGCTTGTGGATCTGGGCGATCCAGCACAGGGCGACGAAGCGGCCCTTCTGCTCCCTGCTGACCTTCGCGGTCATGCCGCCGCTCACCGTGACGAAGTCGCGAACCTGACCGAACACGGCGGCAGCCGACTCGCGCTCCCAGTCCGGAGTCTCGTCCCAGGGCGTGATGTATCCCGGCTTCGGCTCACCCGGGAAGTGCCTCCTGACCCCGGCGATCCATGCCTCACGGAAGATCCGGCCGTCCTCGTTCTCCATGCTCAGTCCTCTCGTCGTCCATTCAAGGCGGCATCCCCGGCCTGCCGGGCAATCAGCGCTGCCACGCGTCGAGGGAGACTGCGGGACCACCATCGAGGTAACTGTGCAGCGCCGCTTTGGTGGTGGACACGAACTCGTGCGGTACGTCGTCGGCGCTGACCCAGGCGACCTCCGAGTGCTTGGCGGGCTCCCCGTTGACGAGGTCGCCGGACCAGCGGTGAGCGGCGAAGACAACGGTCAGGAAGCCGTTGGGTGCCTCGACACCACGGGCGCCATGAATGACATGGGCCAGACGCAGGTCCTCGGGAGCGACGACGAGTCCTGTCTCCTCCCTGAGTTCGCGCCTCGCCGTCTCCGTGATCGGCTCACCGGGTTCGTTCTTCCCGACCGGAAGGTCCCACATGCCCTGCGCGAACTTCGCCCGGGGGCCTCGCCGAAGGAGCACGACACGCTGGGCGTCGAGGTCGTGGACGATGACGGCGGCGACCAGCAAGGTCATCGACTCCGTAGCGGGCTTGAGAGCGGTTTTCTGATCGGCGGTCGGCTGAGCCACGTCCGTCGGGTCCTCTCTGCGGTGCGACTGTCATGTCAGTGCTTCCCGTGCACGGAGTTCCAAGTCAACGGCTCCGGGAACACCACGTCTACGGTAGATCGCCAAGCAGGGACGGATCGAGGAGATCGCCTTTCTCGTTCGGTCCGACGTCATGCCGTTCATGAGGTCGAGCGCACGGCCCCAGGTTGCCACCGCCTCATCCGCGCGGGCTTGAGCAGCCAAGCTGTCGCCCAGATCCGCATAGGTGAGGGCGTGAACGCGCTTGTACTTCTCGGCGTCCCAACGAATCAGCGCAGCACGATGTTGCTGTTCGGTTCCTGCGTGGTCTCCGAGGTCGGTGAGGGTTCGGGCCGTATGGCTCGCGACGGTCCCGGCCGCCGGGCCGCTGACGAGCGAGAAACTGGGCTGCGGGTCACCGTCACGGGTAAGGGCCCTCTCCGCAGCGAGCAGTGCCTCGGCTGCGGCGGGCTTGTCGCGGGTGGCAGCAAAAGCCCGGGCGTAGGTGATGTGGAGAAGCGCTTCGGTCCTTCCATCCACATGACCGATGCTGCGAGCGAGCGCGTTCTCGATCAGTGCCACACAGTGATGCGGCTGCTTGAGGCTGAGCGCCTGGTGAGCCAGGGCACGCATCATCCATCCGGCGTGGCCGTGTGGATCCGACTCCACAGCAAGCTGGTAACCGACCTGATAGTAGTGCTGGGCCGCACCCTCCTGGCCGAGGTCGTGATGCTTCCATCCGGCGAGGTATGCGAGTTCGGCCACAGCCCCGAATGCTCGCCGACGTGTGCCTTCGTCAGGGAAGCGGCCGTTGAGCATCGGGGCCGCGGTGTCGGCGAGGTAGGCGGTCACGGTGGTCAGGCCGTGACCGCCACCGAGCCGTTCGTCCGCCGCACTGAATACCGCGGTGACCTGTCGGACAACGTCGACTTCCTCAGCACCGACGCGAGCCCTACCGGTCCGGGCACGCATCAGACGCGAGACGGGCTCGGGGTCGTAGAGCAATGGCATCGCCACACCGGCGGTGGTGAACGCGGCAACGGCCAGGAAGGTGCGGCGTTCGACATCTGCACGGCCGAGGTTGGCAACCGCCTCAACAGGATCGCTGCTCGCTGCCAAGGATTCTTCCGGAGCGGCGAAACCGATTTCGGCCAGAGTGACCTGCCGTCCGGATCGGCGGGACAGCGCTTCGGCAATGTACCGACCGGCCTGCCCCGCCGGCTGCGCACCGTTGATCCAATGGGCGACAGCGGACTTGTTGGTGCGGAGCGTCTCGCCGTTCTCCGCACCCACGCGCCGGACAGCGTTGGCTAAAGCCTCGTACGTCCAACCGGCAGTTGAAATCGCCTCCCGGAGGCGCTGGTTGGGCTCCCTGCGTGTGGCCACGATCAATCCCCTGAGGTGGAGCTGTAAACCGCGTAAACCGCGTAAACCACTCTACGTGTCGGCGGGCCTACCGAACGTGCCGTTGGGTCGGTTCACTGGGATGCAAGCCGTTCGTTGCACTGAGTCCCGGCTTCCTCACGTCGAACCACCGATCGGCCCCTGACCACCATGCCGTTCAACTCCTCAGCCTGGGAGGCCTGATGAACACCGACGACTCGACTGTGCTCCCGGTGCGGGAGACCTCGGAGGTGCAGCCGACAACGGCCGCAGTGCGATCCGCCCGGTTGTCGTTGATCCGCGCGGTTCGATCCTGGCCGGTACCACTCTCCGACGAGTCCTTGTGGGATGTGGAGTTGTGCGCCGCCGAATTGATGACCAATGCCGTTGAAAACACCAGAACCTGCTGCCGAGTGACGGTCCGGTGGACCGGTGTGCGTCTGCGGGTCGAGGTGATGGATGCGGGCCCGGGCCTGCCACAGAGGAGCGCGCCCGACGACATGGCCACCGCCGGCCGTGGCCTCCTCCTGGTGGAAGCGCTGGCTCACTCCTGGGGCTGGTACCCGGTGGAGACGGGCAAGGTCGTGTGGTTCGAGGTGGCACCCGACCGGATCGTGACGGGAGACGCGCGGCTCGCCGTACTCGTCTCCGCGGTTCAGGTCCGGGCGCAGCAGCAGGCCCGGGCCGGCGAGAGCCGGCTGAGGACGGAGACCGTTCGGTGACCGAGCCTTCCACGCCCACTCGGTACGTAGTCCGCTTGATCGACTCCCGGAGTCCGCACTTCGTCCTGCTGGACTGCTGGGGGATCTATGACCGGGCCCGACACGAGTACGTGCGCGTTCCAGGCTCCTCGGACCGGATCAGGCGCTTCTACACGTGTCGGCCGCCGAGGCTCACCTGCGAGTCCTACGTGCCGCTGCCGAGTCTCAGATGGTCTGAGGGTGTCGACCCTTCAACCGGACCGGCTGATCTCCCTGCCGAAGCAGCACCAGGAACCCACCGGCAAAGGAGCCGTACCATGCACGACCTGATCGCGAGCCCGTTTCTGAACAGCTTCGTCGTGTTGCGACCAGGCCGCCTGGAGGGCATCGCGCTGCCCGAACGGCGCTTCCGGGAACTGGCGCAGTCCCACGGATCCGGGCTCGCCGTTCCACTCTGGCTCACGGACGCCGCCCGCAGCCGGTGGGGGATCGACGTCGCCCCTCGGCCGGTCAGTCATGCCGTGCACATCCGCGACGCCCCGGTGTACGGCCATAGCCGGGCGAGCTGGGAGATCAATCTCGGCTGTGACCTGGACTGCGAACACTGCTACCTCGGGGAGAAGCGGTTTGCCGGCCTGGACGCCGAAGGCAAGCAGCGGCTGCTCCTGATCCTGCGGGACGCAGGGGTGTTGTGGCTGCAGATCACGGGAGGCGAGGCGCTGATCGACCCCCACTTCGCGGCCTCCTGCCGGCTCGCGCACGACCTCGGAATGATGGTCGAGGTTTTGACGAACGGCACTCGGCTGACGAGCCCCACCATCCTGGAATCGCTCACCACCAGCAGGCCGTACCGGGTCACGGTGTCGCTCTACGGAGCGACCGCGGAGACGTACGACTCCTTCACCCGCCGCCGGGGCGCCTTCAGAAGGGTCACCCGCGGGCTGGCCGCTGGGGTCGAGGCCGGCCTTCCCCTACGGCTGGCGTTGATCGTCACCGCGCAGAACGCACACGAGAACGACCGAATGCGCGGTATGGCCGACGAACTGGGCATTCCATACAAGGAGTACACCCACATGTCGCCGACGATCTACGGCGGCGCGGAGTCGCTTGCGTCCCAGTCACCCGCCCACCTGAAGGCCCTCGAACGCTTCACGGGCTGCAACGCGGGACACACCTTCCTGCACGTCGATCCGCACGGACGGGCATCGATGTGCAAGGTCGGCCGGGACGAGCAGATCGACATCATGGCCGAAGGCGTCGAAGGTCTCGTCCGGCTCGGCGCAATCGCCGACCGCCTCATGCTTCGCACCGGTGGCTGTTCCGGCTGTCGTCTCTCCGGACTCTGTTCGGTCTGCCGACCGCTGGCCAAGCGCTATCAGGAGGCGAAGGCACCACTGAACACCTACTGCCAACATGAACAGAAGGGAGACTCGGGATGACCGCTGTCATGGTCGAGCTGACCGCCACCCGACGTGAGGACGACGAGGCGCTGGCATTCATCGACGACATGGAGGACTTCAGTGCTGACGCCCTCCCCGGGTGCAGCGACGACAACCCGTACCGGTAGGGCGCGAGCTCCGGAGGCCGACGGCTGTGGTGCCGTCGGCCTCCGGGCCGACTCTGGGAGCCTGGGTACCGTGACCACCATCCGCATGCACTGGGCAGATCTACCCGAAGCCGTACACCGGGCCGTCGCCGCCCGCCTCGGAACGCCCATCCTTGCTTCGGAGACGGTCTCGGCAGGTTTCAACTCCGAGATCGCCGCCACGCTCACCACCGCCGACAGCACCGTCTTCGTCAAGGGGATGCGGCTGAGTCACCCACGCGTGTGGACCCAACGGCGTGAGACGGAGATCAACCCGTACGTGGTGGGCCTCGCCCCCTCGCTGCTGTGGCACCTGGACGTCGACGGCTGGAGCCTCGTCGCGTTCGAGCACGTCGAGGCCCGCCACGCCGACTACCGCCAGGCCGGGGAGCTGGAGTTGCTGGTCGGGGCTCTCAGCCGGCTCGGCCGCACCCCGTGCCCGCCGATCGAGCTGCGCCGCGCCGAGCAGCGGTGGGCCGCCTACGTGGACGACCCCGGGATGCCGGCCCGGTTCGCCGGGGGTTCCCTGCTGCACACCGACCTGAACAACGAGAACGTCCTGGTTCGAGGCGGCCGCGCTCTCCTGGTCGACTGGGCGTGGGCCACACGGGGGGCACCCTGGATCGACCCAGCCCTCTGGGTGATCTGGTTGATCGCCGCAGGCGGCCACAGCCCGGCCGCGGCAGAGACCTGGGCGGCAAGGGTTCCGACGTGGAAGAGCGGCGATCCGACCGTGGTGGACGCCTTCGCACGGGCTCAGGCGCGCATGTGGACCGACATCGCCGGAGATGACCCGGACCCGTGGACCGCTGGGCTGAACCGGGCCGCCCAGCGGTGGGCGCGGTTCCGGAGTGCTCGGTGACGGTTCGGACCTGAGCACCCACACGATCAAGCTCCCGGTCTGGCATCGTGAGCAGGATCTGAGGGTAGCCGAGCAGTACGTCCGCGCGGCCGGCAAGATCAGCGACCATCACGAGGAGCTGCCGTGACCGTCACCTCCCCCGAGTTCGTGGCCGGCCTGGCGGCCGACGCCGAAGCCGCCGGGATCACCGGCTTCGTCGCCGCCGCCGTGATCGACCGCGACGGCCGCATCCTGCTCGTCCGTCGCAACCCGGACGACTACAGGGGCGGCCTGTGGGAGATCCCGTCCGGCACGGTCGAGGCCGGGGAAGCCATCCTGGACGCCCTCCGCCGGGAGACCGCCGAGGAGACCGGCCTGACCGTCGACCAGGTCACCGGCTACATCGGTCACTTCGACTACGCCGACAGCCGCGGCGGCACGACCCGCCAGTTCACCTTCGCCGTCACGGTGGAGAAGTACGAACCCGTCGTCCTCACCGAACACGACGCACACCAGTGGGCCCTCCCGGGTGAGCTGCCCGC
>NZ_JBFAZB010000095.1:0-6266 GCF_040681575.1 Kitasatospora sp. NPDC051702 | reverse complement strand
TGTTTTCCGCTCCGTTTTCCGGGGCTTCGTCATCCAACTCGCCGGTGTCTTCCGGGGTTTGACGCCCCGTCCGACGTTTCAAACTCTAGCCGATCTCCGCTCCGAAAAGCGAATCCGGCCGCAATCCAATAAAACGAGCACGCCGAATACGCACCGAGCCGCGACAAAGCGCGACCCAGCCCGAGCCGGGAAGTGGTGTTTCGAAGGATTGGCTGCCCCGGGACCGTCCGCGCCGATGCGTGTCCGGTGCTCCCTGCCAGGCAGCTCGAAGAACACTAGACCTCGGGTGGAGTCGAGTCAAGCCCCGGTTCCGTGCCGGTGCCGGCCTGCTCGGCGGGCAGGTGGAAGGCCAGCACGGCGACGTCGTCGTCGTGCTCGGAGGTCACGCCCATGGCCCGCAGCAGCCGGGCGCAGATCACGTCGGGTGCGCCGACCGCGCCGGTCAGGGTGCGGGCGAGGAGGTCGAGGCCCTGGTCGATGTCCTCGTCGCGGCGTTCGACCAGACCGTCGGTGTAGAGGACGCCGGTGGTCCCGGGCAGCAGGCGCAGGGTGTGGGAGACGTGGAGGCCGTCGCCGGTGCCGAGCGGGGGGCCGTTCTGCTCCTCGCTGCGCAGGACGGTGCCGTCGGGGCAGCGCAGCAGCATGGGGAGGTGGCCGGCGGAGGCGTAGGAGAGGGTGCGGCGGTGCGGGTCCCAGACGGCGTAGGTGCAGGTGGCGATCTGGTTGGCGTCGATCTCCATGGCGAGGCCGTCGAGCAGGCGCATCACCTCGTGCGGCGGCAGGTCGAGGCGGGCGTAGGCGCGGACGGCGGTGCGCAGCTGGCCCATGACGGCCGCGGCGCGCAGTCCGCGGCCCATGACGTCGCCGATCACGAGGGCCGTCCGGCCGCCGTCGATGGCGATGACGTCGTACCAGTCGCCGCCGACCGCGGCCTCGGCGCCGCCGGGCTGGTAGGTGGCGGCGACCCGGAGGTCGGCCGGCTGGTCGAGCTTCTGCGGGAGCAGGCTGCGCTGGAGGGTGACGGCGGCCTCGCGCTGGCGGCGTTCGGCCTCGCGGAGCCGGGCGGCGGCGAGGACCTGGTCGGTGACCTCGGCGGCGAAGATCAGCACGCCGGCGGGCGGTCCGTCGCCGGGGGTGTCCGCGGGGCCCGCGGGGTGTCCGTCGTCGCCGGTGTCGCCGGGGCCGAGCGGGACGCAGGAGACGTTGTAGTAGCGGTTGCCGGTGAGGCCGAGGATGCAGCGGGCCTTGACGCTGCGGGGCCGCCCGCTGCGGATGACCTGGTCCATCAGGGGCAGGACGCCCATGGTGCCGAGTTCGGGGAGGGCCTCGCCGGCGGGGAGGCCGGTGGTGCGGTCGCCGAAGAGTTCGCGGTAGGCGCGGTTGGCGTAGCCGAGCTGGTGGTGCGGGCCGTAGGTGACGGCCACGGGGGCGGGGATGCGGTTGAGGACCTCGCGCAGGTTCTGGGGTTTGTGCGGGTCGAGGAGTTCGGCCGGACCGGGGAGGTGCGTGGGGTCGCGGGGGCTGGGGACGACGACCCCGTCGGTGGCGGGCGCGCCGTCGTCGGTGCCGGTCCCGGTGGGCGGGGCGGCACGCCGGGGGACTCCGGTGAGCCGGGCGCTCCAGCGCATGAGGTTCAAACGACGGCCGCTTCCTCGATTTCCAGGCATATCATCACTTTTTGTGTGCATGGCAACACACGGGGTAATGACTAGGTTGGGCTGATCCTGTCAGGCGAGGGCCCGATTCCGGAAGTCGCCCGCCCGGCGTGGTCGTACGATCCGCGCCCGGGCCCGGGCGCCGGGGCGCTCACCGGGGGCCTTCCGGGCCGCCCTCGGGCCGCCGGCCGAACCCCGCCTCGAACTCCGAACGCGGGTGCTCCACGGCGCCCAGCGAGACCACCTCGCGGGAGAACAGCCCGCCCAGCACCCAGTCCATCAGCACCCGCACCCGGCGGTCCGCGCTCGGCAGCCGCCGCAGGTGCCGGGTCCGGTGCAGCCACCAGGCCCGCCGACCGGTCAGCCGGCCGCCGCCCCGGGTGTGGGCGACGGCGCGGTGACGGCCCAGGGAGGTGGAACAGGCGGCGCGACCGGGCCGGTACTCGGCGAGCTGCGGCGCGTGCGGGCCGGCGTCCAGCGCGATCGCGATGTTCCGCGCGAGCAGTTCGGCCTGGGCGAAGGCGTGCTGGGCGTTGGGGGCGCAGGGCGCTCCGTCCGCGGCCGGGTCCGGTACGGCGGCGCAGTCGCCGGCCGCCCAGACACCGGGCAGCGCCCGCCCGTCCGGGCCGACGGCCTGCAGGGTGGCGAGGCAGCGGACCCGGCCGAGGGTGTCCAGCGGCAGGTCCGTGTCGCGCAGCAGCGGGGAGGGCCGCACCCCGGCCGTCCAGACCAGCGTGCGGGCGGCGAAGCGGCTGCCGTCGGAGAGCGCGACGACCCGGCCTACGGCGGACTCCAGCGTGGTGCGCAGCCGGACGTCGACGCCGCGCTCGCGGAGCTGGCCGAGGGTGTGCTCGGCCAGCTCCGGCGACTCCTCGGCCAGGATCCGGTCGGTGGCCTCGACCAGCACCCAGCGCAGGTCCTCGACGGCGACGTTGTGGTAGTCCCGGACCGCGTGCCGGGCCATGTCCTCCAGCTCGGCGAGCGCGCCCACGCCCGCGTAGCCGCCGCCGACGAAGACGAAGGTGAGCGCGGACTGGCGCAGCGCGGGGTCGCGGGTGGCGGAGGCGAGGTCGAGCTGGTCCAGCACGTGGTTGCGCAGGCTCACCGCCTCGCCGACGGTGGAGAAGCCCCGGCCGTGCTCCGCGAGGCCCGGCACGGGCGCGGTGCGGGAGACCGAGCCGGGCGCCACCACCAGGAGGTCGTAGGGGAGCTCGACCGGGGCCGGGGGGTCGCCCGGGTTCGCGGCGTCGGCGAACGCGCGCCGGGCGGCGTGCTCGATCCGGGTGATCCGGGCGGTCAGCACCCGGCAGTGCGGCAGGGCCCGGCGCAGCGGGACGACCACGTGCCGGGGGTCGATCGAGCCGGCCGCGACCTCGGCCAGCAGTGGGTGGTAGGTGAAGTACGCCTGCGGCTCGACGACGGTGATCTCCACCTCGCCCTTCCGCAGCCGTTCCCGCAGGCCGCGCTGCAGGTGCAGCGCGGTGGCCATCCCGGCGCAGCCGCCGCCGGCGATCAGGATCCTGATGGTGCGCCTCCTGCCGATGTGACGATTCGTCCCGGCCTCGCGGTCGGGGGTGTCCCCCGGCACGCCCCCCTATGAAGGACCGGCGGGGGCGGTCTTGTCCACAGTCCGTACCGGGCCGGATGGGGCGGGAGTGCCGGGTGTGGCCACTTGTGCTGCCCGGGCGACTTTCTGACGCACTTTCGGCCGCGAACGGCCGTGAACTATGGTCGGATTGTGTGCTGGAGCGGCTACCGCCATGACAATCGGCGGCGACGCACCGTGGAGCGGCCACTACGGCCAGTTCCAGCGTTGGCACGAGAACCCGACTGCGGGACAGTCATCCGGGGAAGGGTAGTTCCCGGACGAGGCCCCGGACGGTGCCGACGCGCCGGGCCGGACGCGAACCGGACCGGCGGCACGAACCGTGGTCACCAGGGACGGGACGGGCGGCACGAGCGATGGGTCATCGGGTCATCAATGACGGGCTGAGCTGCACCGGGGGGTGCAGGGGCGGGCGACGACAGGGTCCGGGTTCGGGCGCCTGCGGGGGAGAGTTGGGATGATGGAACAGGAGCAGGTGTTGGGACGGGCGGGTGCACCGCACACCGGTCAGGGCATGGTGCCGGAGCAACGCGGCCCGGTGGACCTGACGCCGCACACCGGGACGGCCTACGCGGCCGTCCCCTACCGGTCGGAGCTGCCGCAGGCCGTCGCGCCCGTACCCGGGGCCAGGCTGCGGGTGGACGCCCGGCGGAACCTGGAGAGCGTGCTGCGGGCCGCCCGCGAGGTGTTCGGCGAGTTCGGCTACGGCGCGCCCATGGAGGAGGTCGCGCGGCGGGCCGGGGTGGGCGTCGGGACGGTCTACCGGCGCTTCCCGAGCAAGGAGGTGCTGGTCCAGCGGATCGCCGCCGAGGAGGTGGCCTGGCTGACGGCCCAGGCGCGGGAGTCGCTCTACGGCGGCGACGGCGCGTGGGAGTCACTGGCCGGCTACCTGGCCCGCGCGGTGCACACCGGTGCCGGGCGGCTGTTGCCGCCGGAGGCGTTCCGGTACGCGGAGGAGCTGGGCCGGGTGCCCGGGCAGCGGGTCACCGAACCCGCCGCCGTCCGGTTCGACCTGCGCGGCGATGACGCCCAGGGCGGTGCGGCCGCCGAGCCGTCGGCGGCGGACGCCGATCCGCGGCTGCTGCTCCAGCTGCTGGCGGCGCTGGTCGCCCGGGCCGGCGCGGCGGGCGAACTGCGGCCCGGCGTCACGGTGTCGGACGTGGTGCTGGTGCTCACCGCCTCGGTCCCGGTGCACGCGGCCCGCACGGTGCCGGCGCACGCGGCCGGCTTCTCGGCCGGTGCTCCGCAGACGGAGGGTCACCCGCCGTCCGGGCCTTCGGACCGTCTGCTGGAGATCCTGCTGGACGGCCTGCGGGCGCGCTGACGCGGCACCGCCGGGTCGGCCCACGGGCCCGGCGGGCAAGGGAGTTGGACGATTGACCGGCGCGCGCTCCGGCGAGGCGCGCCGGATGACCGCGACGCGCACCCCGCGGCCGCGCGCCGGGCGAACACATCCGCGACCACCCCTCGGAAGAGTGGGTCCGGCTACCGCCCCCCTCTGCGCTATGCCATCCTTTGCCCGTGGTTGGAGCCAATGTCCCGATGCGCGCCCTTCGCGCGCCGTCGGCGCCGTACAGCGGGGAACAGCGCGCCCACGCGCTCCCGCACGCTCTGCCACGCTTCGGGGGCTGTCGTGGAGTCTGGGGTCCGTTGTGAGCGCCGAGGAACAGAACGAGTACGGGTACGGCCTCGACTTCGGTCCGTCCGGAGGACTCCCCGGAGGACGGCCGGGCCGTCCGGCCGACGGGCCCGCCGCCGCCTCCGGCGGCCCCGCCCACGGGCCGGGCCACGCCCAGGCGCCCGGCGCCCCCGGCCCGACCACCGGACAGGTCCCCGACCAGGCCGGCATGCCCAGCCGTGAGTCCCTCTCCGCCTCCGCCGCCGCGCTGCCCACCGGCCGGGTGCCCGGCCAGGCCCCGGCCGGCCGGGGCGGTGTGGCCCCGGAGGCCTTCGTCGGCGGGGGCGGCCGCCCGGCCCGCCCCACCGTGCCCGCCCCCGCCGACCCGGTCGACGGCGAGCGGCCGCCCTCCGACGCCGAGTTGACCGCCCTGGTCCGGGCCGGCGACGACACCGCGTACGAGGAGATCTACCGGCGGCACGCCGAATCCGTCCGCCGCTACGCCCGCACCTGCTGCCGGGACAGCTTCACCGCCGAGGACCTCGCGGGCGAGGTGTTCGCCCGCACCCTGCAGGCCCTCAGGGCGGGCAAGGGCCCGGAGTTCGCCGTCCGCGCCTACCTGCTGACGGCCGTGCGCAACGTCGCCGCGGCCTGGACCCGCAGCGAGCGGCGCGAACAACTCGTCGACGACTTCGGCGTGTTCGCCCAGACCTCGGCCGCCGTCGTCGACCTCGACCTCGCCGACCCGGGCGCCGACGCCTGGGCGATGGCGATGGCCGACCAGCGCATGGTCATGCAGGCGTACGCCGAACTCCCCGAGGACGACCGGGTGGTGCTCTGGCACACCGAGGTCGAGCGGGAGTCGCCGAAGACCGTCGCGGTGATGCTCGGCAAGACCGCCAACGCCACCGCCGTCCAGGCCCACCGGGCCCGCGACCGGCTCGCCGCCGGCTTCCTGCAGGCCCACGTCTCCGGCAGCCAGGACGGCTCCTGCGCGGCGTACGCCAACCGGCTCGGCGCGTACGCCCGCGGCTCGCTGCGCAAGCGCGCCTCGGCGGAGGTCGGGCGGCACCTCCAGGAGTGCGACCGCTGCACGGCCGCCTGCCTGGAACTGACCGAGATCAACACCGGCCTGCGCGCGCTGCTGCCCGGCGGCGTGCTCGTCTGGGTCGGGGCCGGCGGGCTCGGCGCCGCGGCGGCCGCCGTCGGCGGGGCCGCCGCGGTCGGCGGGGCGGTGGCCGGCGGGGCTGCGGCGACCTCCGGTTCGGCCGGCGCCGGTACCGGCGCCGCGGCGGCCGGCGCGGGCGCCACCGCGGGCTCCGGCGGTGGCGGTGGCGCGGCCGCCGTGGCCGCCGTGGCCGCCGGGGTGGCCCTCCTGTCCGTCTCC
>NZ_JBFAZB010000094.1:0-6375 GCF_040681575.1 Kitasatospora sp. NPDC051702 | reverse complement strand
CTCGCCGCCGAGGCCGGCGATGGCGGTGCCCTCGACGGTGAGTCGGCCGCCCTCGACGACGCCGCCGGGCAGGACCAGCCGGGCGCCGGCCAGAGCGATGCGGGAGGGAGTGTGGTCGGTGGTTCTCACGCGGTGTTCACCTCCGGGGGTGCGACCACCTCCCGGGCCGTGACGGGCACCGCGGAGAGATGATCGAAGCTGCTCGAAACGTGGCAAGTGTAGGCAGGTGTGAGCAACTGCAGCCCCGCGCCGACGGGGTGGCCCGGAGCCGCCGAGGGGCGCTGAGGAGCCCTGCGGGCGCCGGGGAGCGCGGTGGAGGCCGACGGAGAGCGGGACTTCAGCACGGGGCGGTGCCCGTCAGCAGGTCCGCGGCGCGGGGAGTCTGCTCGTACAGGACCCGCTGCCCGGTGCGGGTGCGGGTGATCAGGCCGGTGCGGTGCAGGATGCCGAGGTGGTACGAGACGGTGCTGGCGGCGAGGAAGTGCCGCTCGCCGAGCTCCGCGGTGGTGCGGGCGGTCCGCAGGTCCGTCAGCAGCCGCGCCCTGGTGACCCCGAGCAGGTCGCGCACCGGGCTCCCGCCGCCGGGGCCGGGTCCGGACCGGGCCGGGTAGGCGAACATCGGCAGCCGGGTCGCGGGGGCCGGCACGGAGTCGATGACCAGGCGCAGGTCGGTGGCGAACGCCGAGGGCGTCAGGACCAGCCCGGTGGTGTCGGGGATCCGGCCCTGGAAGCGGGTGATCAGGCGCAGTCGGCCGTCGGCCAGGGAGACCCGCGGGTGCAGGGTCGAGAGCATCCCGGAGAGGCCGTCGAAGGCCGCCGTCCGAGCCCGGTGGGTGATGTCGGTCTCCAGGCGGGCGCGCAGCGCCGACCAGTGCGGGGCCAGGGCGGTGTCCCACAGCACCTGGAGTTCCGCGGCCGCCCGCTCCGCGAACTCCTGTTCGCCCCGCTCCAGCGCGTCGCGCAGCGACACCGGGACGGTGGCCCGGCCGGTCAGGCGCTCCGCGTCGATCCCGCGGGTCATGACGTCGAGCTCCCAGCGCAGCCGGGCCGAGCCGGTGGTGGCGACCGCGTGCAGCTCGTCCTGCACCGAGGCCTCCGGCGCCTCGGGCTGCGGGGTGAGGAAGTCCGGCACGTAGTCCCCGGCGTCGGTGAACAGGGCGTCCAGCAGCACGAGTCGGCGCTCGCGCACGGTCTCGCGGACCAGCCCGCGCCAGCCGCCCGCCCGTGCGTCTCCGGCGGGTCGTGCCCGGCCCGCTCGTGCGTCTCCGCGCAGCAGCCAGAGCGCGCCCAGTGCGTTCGCCAGCGGCGAGATCGCGAACCGGGTGTTCGCGAGCACGGCGCGGTCCAGGTCGAGGTGGAGCACGGCACCCCCCGGGTCGGGCCGCGGCCGTCCGGGGCCGTGCGGCGCTGGGCTTCGGAGTCGACAGGAGTCGATGGGAGTCGATCGAACCATCCGCGGGGCGGGCCCGTCACCCGCTCGGGGCAATCGGCGGCCCCCGGAGGCTTCGCGCCGTCCGGTGCCTCCCGCGCCCTCCGGCGCCCACTGTTCAATCATGAGTGTCTGGTCTATCTTTTGCTCATCTTCAAGCATTTACATGCAGGATTGTGCAGGAGGTTCCATGTCCCACGTCGCCGCGGAGATCGCCAGCCAAGCCGCCTGCTGGTCCCGGGCGCTGGAAGCGCAGCCCACCGGCCTCCCCGAACCGGGCGAGCGCGTCGCCGTCCTCGGCTGCGGCACCTCCCTCTACATCGCGCAGGCCTACGCCGCCCTGCGCGAGGACGCCGGCCTCGGCGAGACCGACGCCTTCGCCGCCTCCGCGTTCCCCGGTACACGCCGCTACGACCGGGTGGTCGCGATCACCCGCTCCGGCACCACGACCGAGGTGATCGACGCCCTGCGGCGGGCCTCGGGCACCGCCACCACCGCGATCACCGGCGACCTCGACACGCCCGTCGCCAGCGCCGCCGACACCGTCGTGGACCTCTCCTTCGCCGACGAGCGGTCCGTCGTGCAGACCCGCTTCGCCACCACCGGCCTGGCGCTGCTGCGTGGCCACCTCGGCCTCGCCCCGGCCGACCTGCCCGACCAGGCCCGCCGGGCCGCCCACGCCACACTGCCCGAAGCCGCCCTGGCCGCCGAGCAGTTCACCTTCCTCGGCACCGGGTGGACGGTCGGCCTGGCCAACGAGGCGGCGCTCAAACTCCGCGAGGCCTCCGGCAGCTGGACGGAGTCCTACCCGGCGATGGAGTACCGGCACGGCCCGGTCAGCATCAGCGCCCCCGGCCGCGTCGTCTGGTTCCTCGGCGAGCCGCCCGCCGGCCTGCTCGACCAGGTCCGCGCCACCGGCGCCACCGTGGTGGCCTCCGGCCTGGACCCGATGGCCGAGCTGGTCCGCGCCCAACGACTGGCCGTCGCCCTGGCCGAGGCCCGCGGCCTCGACCCCGACCGGCCGCGCAACCTGACCCGCTCGATCATCCTCGCCCGGCCGTGACCGTCATCGCCCTGGACGTCGGCGGCACCGAGCTGAAGGGCGCCGTCGTCGCCGAGGACGGCACCCTGCTGCAGGCCGAACGCTGGCCGACCCGGCCCGAACGCGGCCCGGCCGCCGTCCTCGACACCGTCCTCGGCCGCGCCGCCGAACTCGCCGACCTGGCCCGCCGGGCCGGGTCGGAGCCCCGCGCTGCCGGCATCGTCGTCCCCGGTCTGCTCGACGAGGCCGCCGGGACGGTCGTCCGCGCCGTCAACCTGGACTGGCACGACGTCCCGATCCGCCCCCGGCTGGCCGAACACCTCGGCCTGCCGGTCGCGTTCGGCCACGACGTCCGTGCCGGCGGCCTCGCCGAGGCCCGGCTCGGTGCGGGCCGCGGCAGCCCCTGCTTCCTCTTCGTCCCCGTCGGCACCGGCATCGCCGCCGCCGTCGTGGACCGGGGCCGCCCACTGACCGGCGCCCTGGGCGCCGCCGGCGAACTCGGCCACCTCATCGTCCGGCCCGGCGGCGAGCGCTGTGCCTGCGGCGGCCGCGGCTGCCTGGAGACCGTCGCCTCCGCCGCCGCCATCGCCCGCCGCTACGGCCGCGCCACCGGGCGGCCCGGCACCACTGCCGCCCAGGTGCACCGGCGCGCCGCCGACGGCGAGCCGACGGCCGTGCGCGTCTGGAGCGAGGCCGTGCACGCGCTCGCCGACGGACTGGCCGCGGCCACCGCGCTGCTCGACCCCGAACGGATCGTCATCGGCGGCGGCCTGGCCCGGGCCGGTGAGGACCTCCTCGGCCCGTTGCGCCCGGCGCTCGCCGAGCGGCTGCCCTTCCGCCCGCGGCCCCGGCTGGTCCGGGCCGAACTCGGCCCCCGCGCCGGCAGCCTCGGGGCCGCGCTGCTGGCCCGCGCCCTCGCCCCGGGAGGCGACCGGTGATCCTCACCGTCACGCTGAACGCGGCCGTCGACGTCACCTACCGGCTCGACCGGGTGGCCCGGCACGGCAGCAACCGGGTCACCGCCCCCGCCGAACGGGCCGGGGGCAAGGGGGTGAACGTCGCCCGGGTGCTCGCCGCGCTCGGCCACGACACCGTCGTCACCGGACTGGCCGGCGGCGCCACCGGCGAGGCCCTGCGCGCCGACCTCGCCACCGCCGGCCTGCGTGACGAGTTCGTGCCGATCGACGGCACGACCCGGCGCACCGTCACGGTGGTCGAGGAGGAGCTCGGCGACGCGACCGTCTACCTGGAGCCCGGGCCGACCGTCAGCGGGGCCGAGTGGTCCCACTTCACCGCCCGGTACCGGCGGTTGCTGCGGTCGGCCCGGGCGGTGGTGCTCGCCGGATCGCTGCCGGCGGGCGTGCCCCCGGACGCGTACGGCAGGCTCGTCGCCCTCGCCGCGCAGGCCGGCGTGCCGGCCGTGCTGGACGCCGAGGGCGCCGCGCTGCGGGCCGCACTGGCGGCCGGCCCCGCCCTGGTCAAGCCCAACCAGGCCGAACTGGCCGCCACGACCGGGCCGGTGGACCCGCTCACCGGCGCCCGGCGGCTGCGTGCGGCCGGCGCCAGGGCCGTGGTCGTCTCGCTCGGGCCCGGCGGACTGCTGGCCAGCACCCCCGACGGCGACTGGCGCGCCCGGCCGCCCGAGCCGGTCCGCGGCAACCCGACCGGAGCCGGGGACTCCGCCGTCGCCGCGCTCACCGCCGGCCTGGTCGCCGGCACCCCCTGGCCCGTGCGGCTCGCCGAGGCGGTCGCGCTGTCCGCCGCCACCGTCCTCGCCCCGCTCGCCGGCAGCTTCGACCCGGTCGAGCACCGGCAGCTGCTGCCCCGGGTGCGGGTGCGGCCGGTGTACCCCGGCAGCCCCGCCCGCCCCGCCGCCCCACAAGGAGACCCATGCCCCTCGTAGCCACGGGCTCGATCGTCGAGCCGGCCGCCCGCCGCCGGCACGGTGTCGGGGCCTTCAACGTCATCCAGCTGGAACACGCCGAGGCGATCGTCGCGGGTGCGGAGCGGGCCGGGGCGCCGGTGATCCTGCAGATCAGCGAGAACGCCGTGCGCTACCACGGGGCGCTGGCGCCGATCGGCCGGGCCACCCTCGCGGTGGCCCGGGCTGCGGCCGTCCCGGTCGCGGTCCACCTCGACCACGTGACCTCGGCCGAGCTGGTCCGGGAGGGCGTCGAACTCGGCTTCACCTCGGTCATGTTCGACGCCTCCGCGCTGGACTACGAGGCCAACGTCCGGGCGACCGCCGAGGTGGCCGCCCGGTGCCACGAGCGGGGCGTCTGGGTCGAGGCCGAGCTCGGCGAGGTCGGCGGCAAGGACGGCGTGCACGCCGCCGGGGCCCGGACCGACCCGGGCGAGGCGGCCGCCTTCGTGGCGAGCACCGGGGTGGACGCGCTGGCCGTCGCGGTCGGCAGCTCGCACGCGATGCTGACCCGGGACGCCGTCCTCGACCTGGAGCTGGTGGCCGCCCTGGAGCGGGCCGTCCCGGTGCCCTTGGTCCTGCACGGCTCCTCCGGTGTGGCCGACGACCACCTGGCCGCCGCAGTCGAACGCGGGATGACCAAGGTCAACATCGCCACCCACCTCAACAAGGCGTTCACCGCGGCCGTCCGGGCCTGTCTGGACGAGCACCGGGAGCTGGTGGACACCCGCCGCTACCTGGGTGCCGGCCGGGCCTCGGTGGCCGCCGAGGTGGCCCGGCTGCTGGGG
This sequence comes from Kitasatospora sp. NPDC051702, assembly GCF_040681575.1. Lineage (NCBI taxonomy): Bacteria > Bacillati > Actinomycetota > Actinomycetes > Kitasatosporales > Streptomycetaceae > Kitasatospora > Kitasatospora sp. NPDC051702. The sequence continues at coordinate 1,195 of NZ_JBFAZB010000094.1, read as the reverse complement.
GTGCTCCGGGCGGTCTGACCCGGCCGACGCCCGGCCGACGCCCGGCCCGACCGGACCGCTCGGCCCGGCCCGCTCCGGCCGCCATAGTGCTCCGGAAGCCCCGGCGTCAATGTGCTGACGCGGCGTCATGACCGGTTCCGGACAAAGGTTCGTCATCGGCCGTGTTCATCTGATCCGCACGGTACTTCCACATCTCCTCCGCGTAGGGTGGCCCACGTTCCGCCGCCGCGGACCCGCGGCCGGGACGTCTTTCCGCATGCCCACCGACCCGACAGGAGTGAGTCGTCCATGAACATCCGCCACCTGGTGACCCGGCTGACGGCCGCGGTCGTCCGCCGGGGCGTCGGCGCCACCGGCGCCGCCCTCGCCCTGATAGCCGCCGTCGTCCTCGGGGGCACCGTCGGGGGCATGTCCTCCGCCGAGGCCAAGCCGGCCGGCTGGGGCGGCCCGGGCCAGTGGTCCTGCTCGGGGGCGCCGGTGCCGGCCGGGTGGGTCATCACTGGCTACGACCGGACGGGCTGTCAGGGCGCGGGCTCCTGGTACCAGCAGCCCGCCGCCGACGGCCTCTACACCTGCTCGGGCTCGCCCGTCGTCACCGGTTACGTGATCACCGACCACCAGCAGGCGGGCTGCAACGGCATCGGTTCCTGGCGGCACAACCTGGCCAAGGACGGCATCTGGACCTGCTCGGGCTCGCCCGTCGTGACGGGCTACGTGATCACCGACCACGTCAACAACGGCTGCAACGGCATCGGCTCGTGGCGGCACAACCTCGCCAAGGACGGCATCTGGACCTGCGGCGGCTCCCCGGTGGTCGCCGGCTACGTGATCACCGACCGCATCATCAACGGGTGCAACGGCGTCGGCGCCTGGCGCCACAACATCGCCCGGGTCGGCATCTGGACCTGCCCCGGTTCGCCCGTGCCGCCCGGCTTCCGCTCCACCACCTACTCGGCCTCCGGCTGCAGCGGCCTCGGCGCCTGGGTCCTCGCCCGCGCCTGACGCACGATCGGCACCCGGCGCCGGGTGACCTGTTCCACCGCGAGGGCGCCGCGCCTCCCCCGTACGCGGCGCCCTCCCGAGCCCGGCCGCCGGCCGGGCCCCGCAGGCCCCCGCCGGCACCACCCGCGGGGGCGCCGGGGGGTGGGGCTGCGACCCCGCCGCCCCGCCCGGCTGGGCGGGCGGCCGCGGGGCG
>NZ_JBFAZB010000093.1:0-6745 GCF_040681575.1 Kitasatospora sp. NPDC051702 | reverse complement strand
GTCACCCTGCTCGGCGCCTCCGGCTGCGGCAAGTCCACCCTGCTCAACCTGGTGGCCGGCCTCGACCGGCCCACCGCGGGCAGCATCGAGGTGCCCGGCGGCCGCCCCGCCCTGATGTTCCAGGACCACGCGCTGTTCCCCTGGCTCACCGCCGGACGCAACATCGAACTCGCCCTCAAGCTCGCCGGCGTCCCGCGCGCCGAACGCCGCGCCGAGGCCGAACGCCTGCTGGAACTCGTCCGCCTCGACGGCTCCCACCACAAGCGGGTGCACGAGCTGTCCGGCGGCATGCGCCAGCGCGTCGCGATGGCCCGCGCCCTCGCCCAGGGCGGCGAGGTGCTGCTGATGGACGAGCCCTTCGCCGCGCTCGACGCCATCACCCGGGACCTGCTGCACGAGGAGCTCATCCGGATCTGGACCGAGCGGCGGCTCACCGTCCTGTTCGTCACCCACAACGTGCGCGAGGCGGTGCGGATCGGTCAGCGCGTCGTGCTGCTCTCCTCCCGCCCGGGCCGGGTCGCCCGCGAGTGGCGGATCGACCTGCCGCAACCCCGCCGGATCGAGTCCGCCGGGGTGTCCGACCTGTCCATCGAGATCACCGAACACCTACGTGGGGAGATCCGCCGCCATGGCCAGCACTGACATCCTCCCCGACGCCCTCCCCGGCCGGCTCCCCCGGCCGGGCGGACCCGCCGTACCGGGCGACCCGGCCACCGACGCCGCCGGCGTCGTGGCCGGCTTCGACGCGCTGGAGACCGCCCCGGCGCAGCGCACCCCGATCGGCCGCCGGCTGCGTCAGCGGGTGCTGCCGCCGCTGCTCGGGGTCGCCCTGGTCCTCGGCCTCTGGCAGCTCGCCTACGGCCTGCACCTGACCACCCCGGACAAGCTGCCCAGCCCGGCCGACGTCTGGCACGCGCTCACCGATCTCTGGGACCGGGGCACGCTCTTCTCGATCATCTGGACCAGCGTCTGGCGCGGCGTCTCCGGCTTCCTGACGGCCGTGCTGATCGGCACGCCGATCGGTCTGCTCGTCGCGCAGGTCAGGCCGCTGCGGGCCGCCGTCGGCCCGGTGCTGTCCGGCCTCCAGTCGCTGCCCTCGGTCGCCTGGGTGCCCGCGGCCGTCATCTGGCTCGGCATCAACAACTCGGCCATGTACGCGGTGATCCTGCTCGGTGCGGTGCCCTCGATCACCAACGGCCTGATCGCCGGGGTCGACCAGGTGCCGCCGCTGCTGCTGCGCGCCGGCCGCACGCTCGGCGCGACCGGCGCCCGCGGCGCCCGGCACGTGCTGCTGCCGGCCGCGCTGCCCGGCTACCTGGCCGGCCTCAAGCAGGGCTGGGCCTTCTCCTGGCGCTCGCTGATGGCCGCCGAGCTCATCGCCTCCTCCCCCGACCTCGGCCTGGGCCTGGGCCGGTACCTGGAGAACCAGCGCGAGTTCTCGGACATGGCGGGCGTGCTGCTGGGCATCGTCCTGATCCTCGTCGTCGGCGTCGCCATCGACCTGCTGGTCTTCACCCCGCTGGAGCGCCGGGTGCTGCGCAACCGCGGGCTGCTGGCCGCTTCACACTGACGCCTCACCATCCCCCCCCCCGGCCACACCGGAAAGGGCGGTTCCGCCACGGAACCGCCCTTTTCCCGTCCCATCGCGCTCTCCAGTGGAATTCGACGCCCTCCCGACCCCCCCTTGAGGGGCTTCACCCATCGTGGCGATGGGCGATATTCCCCGATGATTGGAGATTGACATGGGCGCGAGACCCAGGTCCGTCCTGCGATCCCTATGGAAGAACTTCGCCGAGGGTCTGATGTGGATGGGGCGGGCGGCGACCGGAGTGTGTCCCCCCTACGAATGGCGGGACCTCAGAATCCCACCTGCCGACCAGCCCTGTCTGCCCCCCTTGTCGGATGAGGAGCTCGCCCGGTGGGCGGCGCTGGTCAAGGATCTGCGGTAGTCCCGGTAAACCCCCTGAGGAGGCGGTCAAATGCACAGCAATCTAATAGTGGCCAAGATGGACCCTCGTTCGAGCGCTGAGGTGGCTCGGCTTTTCAGCGCCTTCGACGAGACCGAGATGCCGCATCGCATGGGGACTCGGCGACGTCAGCTCTTCATGTACAACGGGCTGTACTTCCATCTCCAGGACTTCGAGGACGACAACGGCGGCCGGCTCATCGAGCAGGCGAAGGGCGACCCGCGCTTCGTCCGCATCAGCGACGACCTCAAGCCGTTCATCCAGGCCTACGACCCGTCGACCTGGCGCTCCCCCGCGGACGCCATGGCCCAGCGGTTCTACACCTGGGAGTCCGAATGACGGGCCGGCGGGTGGTCATCACCGGCGTCGGGGTGGTGGCACCGGGGGGAATCGGCGCGAAGAACTTCTGGAGCCTGCTCAGCGAGGGCCGCACGGCGACCAGGGGGATCACCTTCTTCGACCCGGCGCCGTTCCGCTCGCGCGTCGCGGCCGAGGTCGACTTCGACCCGTGGGAGCACGGGCTCGGCCCGCAGGAGATCCGGCGCACCGACCGCGCCGCGCAGTTCGCCCTGGTCACCGCCCGCGAGGCGCTCGCGGACAGCGGCCTGGACCTGCCCGGCCTCGCGCCGCACCGGGTCGGCGTGGCGGTCGGCAGCGCCGTGGGCGCCACCATGGGCCTCGACGAGGAGTACCGGGTGGTCAGCGACGGCGGCCGGCTCGGCCTGGTCGACCACGAGTACGCCGTCCCGCACCTCTACAACTACTTCGTCCCGAGCTCCTTCGCCGCCGAGGTCGCCTGGGCGGTCGGCGCCGAGGGCCCCTCGACCGTGGTCTCCACCGGCTGTACCTCCGGCATCGACTCGGTCGGCTACGCGGCCGAACTGATCCGCGACGGCTCGGTCGACGTGATGATCACCGGTGCCAGCGACGCGCCGATCTCGCCGATCACCGTGGCGTGCTTCGACGCGATCAAGGCCACCACCCCGCGCAACGACGACCCCGAGCACGCCTCCCGGCCGTTCGACCTCACCCGCAACGGCTTCGTCCTGGGCGAGGGCGCGGCGATGTTCGTCCTGGAGGAGCTGGAGTCGGCACGCCGGCGCGGCGCCCACGTGTACGCCGAGATCGCCGGCTACGCCAGCCGCTGCAACGCCTTCCACATGACCGGACTGCGCCCCGACGGCCGCGAGATGGCCGAGGCCATCCGGGTCGCGCTGGACGAGGCCCGGCTGAACCCCGAGGCCGTCGACTACATCAACGCGCACGGCTCGGGCACCAAGCAGAACGACCGTCACGAGACCAGCGCCTTCAAGCGCAGCCTCGGCGACCACGCCCGCCGTACCCCCGTGAGCTCGATCAAGTCGATGGTCGGCCACTCGCTCGGCGCGATCGGCTCGATCGAGATCGCCGCATCCGTCCTGGCCATGGAGAACCACGTGGTGCCCCCGACAGCGAACCTGCACAAGCCGGATCCCGAGTGCGACCTCGACTACGTGCCGCTGACCGCGCGCGACTGGCACACCGACACGGTGCTGACGGTCGGCAGCGGATTCGGCGGTTTCCAGAGCGCGATGGTCCTCGCCCGACCGGACAGGGGCACCGCGGCATGAGCACCCAGGTCGTGGTGACCGGCATCGGCGTCGTCTCCCCGAACGGCTTCGGCGTGGACGACTACTGGGACGCCACCCGCGCGTCCCGGAGCGGCATCGGCCGCATCAAGCGCTTCGACCCCGAGCAGTACCCGTCGAAGCTCGCCGGCGAGGTGGACGGCTTCACCGTGCAGGAACACCTGCCGAGCCGGCTCATCCCGCAGACCGACCGGATGACCCAGCTCGCCCTCGTCGGCGCCGAGCACGCCCTGGCCGACGCCGGGGTGTGCACGGATGCGGCCGACGAGTACGGCATGGGCGTGATGACCGCCAGCAGCTCCGGCGGCTTCGAGTTCGGCCAGGACCAGCTCCAGAACCTGTGGAGCCAGGGCAGCCAGTACGTCAGCGCCTACCAGTCCTTCGCCTGGTTCTACGCGGTGAACACCGGCCAGATCTCCATCCGGCACGGCATGCGCGGCCCCAGCGGCGTGGTCGTCAGCGACCAGGCCGGCGGCCTCGACGCCCTCGCCCACGCACGCCGGCTGATCCGCAAGGGCAGCGACCTGATCCTCTCCGGCGGCGTCGACGCCGCCATCTGCCCGTGGGGCTGGGCGGCCCAGCTCACCACCGGGAGGATGACCACCGAGGAGCGCCCCGACCGGGCCTACCTCCCCTTCGACGCCGACGCCACCGGGCACGTGGTCGGCGAGGGCGGCGCCCTGCTGATCCTGGAGGACGCCGAGGCCGCCCGCCGGCGCGGCGCGACCCGGGTGTACGGCGAGATCAGCGGCTACGGGGCGACCTTCGACCCGGGCCCGGACAGCGGCCGGGAGCCGACCCTGCGCAAGGCGATCGAGATCGCGCTCGACGACGCGGGCCTGTCGCCGGGCGACGTCGACGTCGTCTTCGCCGACGCGGCCGCCACCCCGGAGCTCGACCGGATCGAGGCCGCGGCGATCACCGGGCTCTTCGGGCCCCGGGCGGTCCCCGTCACCGCACCCAAGACGATGACCGGCCGGCTCGGGTCGGGCGCCGCCCCGCTGGACGTCGCCACCGCCCTGCTGGCCATGCGCGACGGGGTGATCCCGCCGACCGCGAACGTCACCCCCTCCCCCGACTACGACCTCGATCTGGTCACCGAGCCGCGGCACGCGCCCGTGACCACGGCACTCGTCCTGGCCCGGGGCCACGGCGGCTTCAACTCCGCCCTCGTCCTGCGTTCCGTCGACTGGAACTGACCACAAGAGAAGGAGACCAGGGTGAGCACCACCGGGTCGTCCACCGCTCAGCCTCCCGTCCAGAAGAGACGCATCCTCAGGCTGTTCCGCCCGTACCGGAAGAACCTGTTACTCGTCTCGTCCCTGGTCGCGGGCTCGTCCCTGGTCTCCCTCGTGAACCCCTTCCTGATCCGCGAGATCATGGACGTGGCGTTGCCGCAGGGCAGAACCGGGCTGCTGTCGCTCCTCGCCTTCGGCATGATCTTCGTCTCGATCGCCACCAGCACGTTCAACGTCTGGCAGACCCACGTGTCCGCCAAGGTCGGCCAGTTGGTCATGCACGACCTGCGGACCTCCGTGTACTCCCACCTCCAGCGCATGTCGCTGGCCTTCTTCACCCGGACCCGCACCGGCGAGGTGCAGTCCCGCATCGCCAACGACATCGGCGGGATGCAGGTCACCGTGACCACCACCGCCACCGCGCTGGTGTCGGACCTGACGATCGTCATCGCCACCACCACCGCGATGGTCCTGCTCGACTGGCGGCTGACGCTGGCCTCGCTGGTCATGCTCCCGGGGTTCGTCTGGGTCAGCCGCCACGTCGGCGACGAGCGCCGCGTCATCTCCCGGGAGCGGCAGCACCAGCTCTCCGAACTCTCCTCGATCGTGCAGGAGTCGCTCTCGGTCAGCGGGATCATGCTCGGCCACACCATGGGCCGGTCACGGTCGCTGAGCGACAACTTCGCCCGGCAGTCCCGCAAGCTCACCGGCATCGAGGTGCGCGCCAGCACGGCCGGCCTCTGGTACCAGTCCACCATCTGGATCGTGATGGCCTCCATGCCCGCGGTGATCTACTGGGTGGCGGGGCTGACCTCGCACGGCGGCCGGATGGCCATCTCCCTCGGCGCCCTGGTCGCCTTCACCACCCTGCAGCAGAGCCTGTTCCGCCCGGCCCAGCGGCTGCTCACCATCGGGCTGGACATCCAGAGCTCGCTCGAGCTGTTCGGGCGGATCTTCGAGTACCTCGACCTGCCGGTCGACGTCGCCGAGCCGGAGCGGCCCGTCGAGCCGGCGGTGCTGCGGGGCGAGGTCCGCCTGCGGGGGGTGGGCTTCTCCTACGCGGGGGCGGAGCGACCGACGCTGGACGGCGTCGACGTGACCGTCCCGGCCGGGCGCAGCCTCGCCATCGTCGGGGAGACCGGCTCGGGCAAGACCACCCTCAGCTACCTCATCCCGCGCCTGTACGACGCGACCACCGGCACCGTCACGATCGACGGCGTCGACGTGCGCGACCTGTCCTTCGGGACGCTCTCGGCCGCGGTCGGCGTGGTCTCCCAGGAGACCTACCTGTTCCACGCCACCGTCGCCGACAACCTCCGCTTCGCCAAGCCCGCCGCGACCGACGAGGAGCTCGTCGCGGCGGCGAAGGTCGCCCACATCCACGACTACCTGATGTCCCTGCCGGACGGCTACGACACGGTCGTCGGCGAGCGCGGGTACCGCTTCTCCGGCGGGGAGAAGCAACGCCTGGCGATCGCCCGGGCCATCCTGCGCAACCCGCCCATCCTGGTGCTCGACGAGGCCACCAGCGCGCTCGACACCCAGACCGAGCAGGCCGTCCAGGAGGCCATCGACGCGGCGAGCGCCGGCCGGACCACCATCACGGTCGCCCACCGGCTGTCGACCATCCGCGACGCCGACGAGATCGTCGTGCTGGAGCGCGGCCGGGTCGCCGAGCGCGGCACCCACGAGGAACTGCTCGCCCTCGGCGGCCACTACGCGGCGCTCGTCAACCGCGACACCGAGATGGCGGTCGCCTGAGCCGGCGCCGCGAGGGCGCGGCCCGCACCGGGACGACGGGACGGCGCCACCGGGAGGGTTCCCGGTGGCCGAGCGCCACGCCGTCCTCGAACCCGCCCGCCGGGTCGACTCCCTGTCGTTCCGCGGCCTCCTGCCAGTCCGGCAGGGCGGC
>NZ_JBFAZB010000092.1:0-8710 GCF_040681575.1 Kitasatospora sp. NPDC051702 | reverse complement strand
GCCCGGCTGCGCAGGGCGACGACGCGGGCGCCGTCCTCGACCCGGCCGGCCGGAGGCGGGGGTGCCGCCCCCGGCCGGGGGAGTCTCAGATCAGAGACAGACGAGGGTGCTGACGGTGCTGGTGCCGCAGTTCAGCACGCTGAGCGAGCTGGTGGAGGCGAGGGTGTCGTCGATCGGGGCCGCCTCGGTCTCGGGCAGCTCCATGGTCTGGAGGTCGAGGATCGCCATGACTTTCTCCTTCTCTTCGGACGGGTGGATCACCCGGCCTGGTGGCCGGGGGCGGGTGGGGGCGCGCGGTGCTCGCGGCGCCCGATGGGTGTCCCGGCGTGCTTCCCGGCCGGGACGGTGGGGCGGGTACGGCGGCTCAGGGGGCCGGCGCCGGGGCGCCCGTCGGGTCCGTCGCCGGATCGGCGCCGGGCCGGGTGCCGGGCTCGGCGGCGGTGAAGGGCAGGAACGGGGTGTCCGCCAGGGCCGTCCCCAGCGCCAGCAGCACCCCGGCCGAGCCGGTCGCCAGGTCCGTCGACAGCCGCAGCAACTGGTCCCCGGGGAAGGCGAGCCACCCCTGGTAGGTGACCTGGTGCAGCCTCAGGAGGCGGCGGTGGCGTTCGACGGCGCGCCGTGCGCGGGCGGCCTCCCCGGCATCGGCCGGGCGGCACCGGGCCAGGTAGCCCAGCAGTCCGGCCCGTCCGTTGAACAGCCCGGGCTGGATGACGAACTCGGGTTCGGCGGCCCGGCGGATCAGCGGCGCCCAGTCGGCGGTGGGACTGTCCGGGCGGTGCGCCAGCAGGGCCTCCAGGGCGAGCCCGATGCCGGCACTGCCGGTCTCGACGTACGGCAGCACCCGGCGGCCGTCGAGCACCTGCAGCGTGCCGTCCGCGACCCGCACGCAGCGTTCCAGGTCCAGGTCCAGCAGGGCCTCGGCCCGGTCGAGCAGGGCCTGGTCGCCGGTGCGCTCGTGGAGCCGGACCAGCGCGAGCGCCACTCCTGAGGCACCCGCCAGCAGGCCCGTCCGGCGGCGGCCGCCGTCCGTGCCGCCCCGCTGCGCCTCGTCGGCCGCGGCGGTGCCGAAGGCCCGGGCGGCGTCGAGGAGGCCGGCGTCGCCGGTGGCCCCGGCGAAGTGCAGCAGGGCGAGGGCGATACCGGCACCGCCCTCGGCCAGGCCGGCTCCCACGTCCTCCTTGGGCGAGGTGCCGAGCCGTTCCAGCAGGTCCAGGGCCGCCTCGTGCTCGCCGAGCAGGTCGAGCACCTGGGCGACGCCGTGCCCGCCGTGGTACAGGCCCGGGCCCAGCGGACGGGTGCGGGCCGCGTCGACCAGCCAGCGCACGTGGTCGGGCTCGATCCGGGCGCCGGTGGCGTGCAGGGCGTACAGCACGCCGGCCGCGCCGTGGGCCAGGCCGAAACCGCCGCGGGTGAACTGGGCGACGTCACCGGGGAAGAGCCGGTCCGTGCGCCCCGGGGTCGCGGTGGCGAGGATCCCCTCGGCCAGCGAGTCCCGGAGGGCGGGCCAGTCGGCGGCCGGGGCCCCGAGCAGCGCACCCGCCTCCCGGCGGCGGGTCCCGAGCTCGGGGCGGTCGCTGCGCCCGTCGCCGGGGGCCGCCCCGAGCAGGTGGCGGATCCCGTCGGCGTAGCCGGCCGGCACCGGGAAGCGGGCCTCGATGTCGTCGGCGAACTCGGCGGCCTTGCCCGGGTCCAGGGCCGGCAGCTGGGCCAGCGGGAGGAAGAGCCAGAGCCGGATGCCGGCCAGGCCGTAGTGGTCGATCTGGGCGCCGGTGTAGCCGGGCGGGGCCGTGAATCCCATCGCGCCCAGCGCCGGGCGGACGAAGTTCTCGACGGTGCTGGCGAGTTCGAAGTCGATGAAGCAGATCTCGCCGTCCGGCCGGATGATCACGTTGCGCGGGTGGAGGTCGCCGAAGACCACCCCGCGGGAGTGGATGCCGTCCAGGGTCCGTTCGATCCGCGCCACGATGGCGAGCGCCTCGCGGGTGTAGCGGGCGACGGCCTCCTCGTCCGCGTCCGGGTGGATCAGCGGGTAGTGGCCGGTCAGCCACTGGCTCAGCGATTCGCCCTCGACGAACTCCTGGACCAGGAAGCGGTGCTCCCAGACGGTCAGCAGGTCGTGCAGGACGGGGACGCCGGGCACCCCGGCCAGCCGGGCGAGCGTGTCGTGCTCGGCCTGCAGCCTGGTCACCGCATCGGTCCCGCGCTGGTCCAGCCCGGCGTGCGGCCGGGCCTCCTTGAGGACGACGGGCGGTGCGTCCGGACCCTCGGCGCGGGCCAGGTAGACGCCGCCCGCGTTGGAGAAGTGCAGCACCCGTTCGACGGTGTAGGGCAGTTCGTCGTCCTGCTGGGCGGCGCGCGCCGCCACCGCCGCGGCGATGCAGGCGGGCACCGGCGCCCAGGGCGGCACCGCGAACCCGGCGCCCCGGACGTCCGGGACGAGCCGGCCCTCGCCGTCCTCCAGGGCGAGCACCTTGTCGCCCGCCGCGTTGCGGGTGTACCGCTCGGCGAACCCGCCGTACCGCAGGTAGAGCGGGCCGTCCTCCCAGCGCAGGTCGCTGAGGATGTAGGGGCCCCGGCGGCCGGCCAGCAGCGGGCCGAGGCCGTGCAGACATCGCTCGAGTTCCGCGTCGTCCCGCGGGTAGAGGGTGCAGAACTTGCCGCTGGATCCGCGCGGTGCGTACTTGGAGTTCTGCACCTGGAGGATCGGCAGCCCGCGCAGGAACTTGAACGCGACGCGTTCGGCGAGGCAGAAGCGGTGGACCTCCTCCAGCACCTGCTCGGCGTCCTCGGGGGTCGCGGACACGTGGATCTTCCAGCCCTGCTGGGGGAGCCGGACGTCGGTCGGGCGCAGCATCGCCCACATCTCCAGGTCGCCGCGCTCCCACCCGGCGGGCAGCGGCCGGGTGACGGCGTCGAACTCCTCGGTGGCGCCCCAGCGACGGGGCGAGTCGTAGAAGATCGGATCGGCGAAGGCGTAGGCCTCGTACCGGTTGTCCAACGGGACCCTCCTCGGAGCAGGGGAGTGCACGGGCGGGGGTGGGGTGGGGTGCGTGGAGCGGTCGCGGTGCGGCGGTGTTCGGGGGGACGGACGTGCGGCACCACGGAGGAATGCGGGGGAACGCGGCGGTCGCTGGGGCTCGGGAGCGGGAGGCCGGCGGTACGGGGCGGCTTCCGGCGGGCGGCGGCCGATCGGGATCCGGGGCGGTGCCCGGCGTCGCTGTGACAATCGGAAGTATTGGGATTGTGAGGGCGAGGTTACAACGGCGTGAAGGCGCGTATTCCGGACGGATATTCACCCCAGGGCGCGGTTTCCGCTCCGTAGCGAGCCGCGGCGCGTGACAGCGCACCGGCCGGGGCGTGGCGGCCCGGCCCCGGGGTGCCGCCGTACGGCCCCCGGCCCTGGCATGACGCCCGCCGCACCGCTCTGACCAGCGAAGACGGCGAGACGTCCGGATGGTGGACGGCCGGGCGTCGTCCCCGCCGCCGGCGGGGGCGCGCGGGGCGCGCGGGTGGTGCGGCCCCGCGGAATTCGGATCCGGGACGCCTTTCGTTCACCTCGCCGACGGTGGAATCGACGGTGCCGATTCCGAATGGAATTCCGGACGTCGATCTGGCGGTCGATGGTACGGCATGCGGCGACCGGGGATTTCCGGCATTCGCCGTGCCGACACGGAGCCCGGCGGCGGCGTCCGGCGGGGAATTCGGCCGGGTGTCCGGCGCCGATCCGCGGCAGGCGCCCCCGATAAGGTGGGCCCGGCACAACCCAGCGAACCGGAACGAGGAGCAGCCGTGAGCGAGTCGGCGTCCATAGCCCTGCAAGAGGAGATCGCCCGCGAACTCGAGGTCGCCGAGACCTTCGACGCCGAGCGGGAGATCGAGCGCCGCGTGGCCTTCCTGACCGAGCGACTGGTGACCACCGGTCTGCGTTCGCTGGTGCTCGGCATCAGCGGCGGCGTGGACTCCACGACGGCCGGCCGGCTCTGCCAGCTCGCCGTCGAGCGGGCGCGGGCCGCCGGGCACGAGGCGCGGTTCCACGCGATGCGGCTGCCCTACGGCGTCCAGGGCGACGAGCACGACGCCCAGCTCGCGCTCTCCTTCATCCGGGCCGACGAGGTGCTGACCGTGGACGTCAAGCCCGCGAGCGACGCCGCGCTGGAGGCGGCGCTGGCGGCCGGGGTGACCTTCCGGGACGCCCACCACCAGGACTTCGTCCACGGCAACATCAAGGCCCGCCAGCGCATGATCGCCCAGTACGCGGTGGCCGGCGCGCGGTCCGGCCTGGTCGTCGGCACCGACCACGCCGCCGAGGCGGTCTCGGGGTTCTTCACCAAGTTCGGCGACGGCGCCGCCGACCTCGTCCCGCTGACCGGCCTGACCAAGCGCCGGGTGCGCGCCGTCGCGGACGCGCTGGGCGCGCCCGCCGAGCTGGTGTGGAAGGTCCCGACCGCCGACCTGGAGACCCTCGACCCGGGCAAGGCCGACGAGGACGCGCTCGGCGTCACCTACGACGACATCGACGACTTCCTGGAGGGCAAGCCGGTGGACGGGCGGGTCTTCGAGATCATCGTCGACCGCTACCGCGCCACCGAGCACAAGCGCCGGCTCCCGATCGCGCCGTAGGGTCCGTCCGTTCCGCGTCCCGGGGCCCCTGACGGGTCTCCGGGACGCGTCAGCCGGTGAAGCGCGCCCAGTACGTCCAGTGCGGCGGGGGCGACGGCCGGTCCGGGTCCGGGTCCTCCGGGGGCCCGGGCCGGTCACCGAAGAAGAAGGCGTGCAGGTCGAGCAGGAAGCCGTACAGCTCGCCCTCGCCGTAGAAGTGGATGTCGTAGCCGGTGATGGCGTGCCAGGTCCCGAGCGTGGCGGGCTGCCGTTCCAGCAGGTACTCCAGGCTGGTGCGCAGCCGCCGGGCGTAGGCGCGGTCCCGGAGCAGCGAGCGCTTCTCCTCGACGAGGTCGATGCCCACGTTCGGGTGCAGGAACCAGGTGTAGAACCCGCGCAGCCGGCCGTCCTCGCGCCAGCCCGGGATGTCCCGGGCGCTCCACAGCGCGGGCGCGGCCCGGAAGTAGGTCAGGGCGGGGGTAGGGGTGGGGGTCTGCTCGCTCACCGTGCTGAGGACGAGGGCGGGAGCGGTGCGGTTCCGCCCCGGTCACCCGTGGCGGCGGGCCGGCGGGTGCCCGGCCGTTCGGGAGCCGGCGGTGCGCAGGGTGCGGCGGGCGGCCGCGGTGACCAGCAGTGCCCAGAGCAGGGCGAGCGCGGCCACCGCGTAGACGCCGACCGACAGGAACGACAGGTCGAGGTCGGTCGAGGCGGGCGGCACCCAGCCGCCCGGGTCGACCAGGACGCCGGTGGTGGAGCCCACGTCGGAGGCCCCGTCGCAGCCGAGACCGTCGAAGGAGGCGTGCGGCAGGGGCCGCCCGTCCGTGCGGCGGATCCCGCACGTCCAGTGCACCGTGCCGCTGCGGTCCCTGGCGCTGTGCGCCGAGGTGATCACCACCTCGGTGCGCTCGGCGCGGTGGGCGAGCACCTCGGCCCGGGTGGTCGCGGTGGGCAGGGCGAGCAGCAGCACGCCCAGCAGCACGCCGGGCCAGAGCACCCAGCCGCTGGTGCGCACCACCATGAGACCGCCCAGCGCGCAGATCAGCACCAGCACGGCGAGGACCGTGCACACGGCGGAGACGTCCGGGTCGGCGGCCAGCACCATCAGCCCGATCAGCAGCAGCGGGGCGGCCACCGCGACCGCGAGGGCGGCGCGGCGCACCGTGCGGGGTGCGAAGGAGGCGTCCGGCCGGGAACCCCGACGCCTCCGGGCGGCCTTCGGCGGGCGCCCGGCGCCCTCCGCGAGCGGTCTCTTCCGCTTCTTCCTGCCCCGTGCCATGCGGCCCCCGTCCGGTCGTCGGTCTGCTGTGCCCGCGCCAGTGTGACCGGCGGCCGGAGGACGGGGAAGGCCGGGGTGCCGCGGGGCCGGCGGTCAGCAGCCGGTGAGCGTGGTCTTGCCGACGGCGGTGCCCGACTCCTGGAGGCGGTGGGCCTCGCGCAGGGAGGCGGCGGTCAGCGGGCCCAGGTTCCGGGTGGCGGTGGTGGCGAGGACGCCGGAGTCCACCAGGCGCGCGACCCGGTCGAGGATGTGGTGCTGGGCGATCCGGTCAGCGGTCCGGAACATCGAGCGGGTGTACATGAACTCCCAGTGGAACGCGATGCTCTTCGGCTTCAGCAGGCCGACCGGCAGGGTGTCAAAGTCGTCGATGGCGACGATCCCGCCGAAGGGCTTGAGGGCCTCGGCGTAGGCGGCCAGGTTGTCGACGGTGCCCGTGGTGCTGAAGACGTGGTCCAGGCCGCCCGGTGCGACCTCCGCCAGCTGCGGGCCGAGCGGCTCGCGGTGGTCGATGACGTGGTCGGCGCCCATGCGGCGGGCGAAGGAGACGCTCTCCGGGCGGGAGGCGGTGCCGACGACGGTCAGGCCGGTGAGGGCGCGCGCCAGCTGGATCGTGATCGAGCCGACGCCGCCTGCGGCGGCGGTGACCAGCAGGGTCCCGGGCTGCTCCGGGGCGCCGCCGCGCACGCCGAGCCGCTCGAAGAGGCCCTCCCAGGCGGTCAGCGCGGTCAGGGGGAGGGCGGCGGCCTCGGCGAAGGTGAGCGAGGACGGCTTGTGGCCGACCAGTCGCTCGTCCACCGCGTGGTAGCGGGAGTTGGCGCCGGGCCGGTCGAGGGCGCCGGCGTAGTAGACCTCGTCGCCGACGCGGAACAGCTCCACCTCGCTGCCGACGGCGACCACGGTGCCGGCCGCGTCCCAGCCCAGCACCTTGGGCTCGCCGCCCGGGTCGACGTTCTGCCGGATCTTGTGGTCCACCGGGTTGAGGGCGACGGCCTCGACCCGGACCAGCAGGTCGCGCGGCCCGGGCTGGGGGACGGGGAGCTCGACGTCGACCAGGCTCTCCGGGTGGTCGATCGGCAGGCTGCGGCGGTAGGCGACGGCGGGCATGGTGGTGGGGATCGTGCTCACGGCGGGTTCCTCGTGTCCTCGCTGGTGCGACTGGCCCGGGGGAGCCGGGCCGACGGCCCGGGGGGATCCGGGCACGTCGGCGACCGTATGGGAAAGGTAGTGGTTACCCGCAAGGGCTACTGGTACCCGTTGGGTACTATTGGCGCCATGACGAGCTCCGCCACCGACGCCACCGACCCCAAGTCCGTCTACGCCGCGGCCTGCCCCTGCCGCGACCTGCTCGACCTGCTCGCCAACAAGTGGAGCGCGCTGGCCCTGGGCGCCCTGGAGGAGGGACCGCAGCGCTTCGGCGCCCTGCGCGGCCGCCTGCAGGGCGTGAGCCCGAAGGTGCTGACCCAGACGCTGCGCCGGCTGGAGGAGCACGGCCTCGTCCACCGGGAGATCTTCGCCGAAGTCCCGCCCCGCGTCGAGTACAGCCTCACCGACCTCGGGGAGGACGCCTGCGTGCCGCTGGCGCACCTGCGCACCTGGGTCGAGCTCAACGTCGACCGGCTCCCCGCGTAGCACCGGGTCCGCCAGGACCCGCCCGACGGCCGGGCCGCCACCCCTGCGCGGGGCGTGGCGGCCCGGCCGTCCGCGCTCACTCCGCGCCGCCCAGCTCGTCCTCGATCAGCTGGAACAGCTCGTCGTCGTCCGCGAGGTCGAGGCGGGTGGGTGCCTCGGGAGCGAGCCGGGCCAGGACGGCGGTCAGCCGGGCGGCCAGCCGTTCGCGGGTCTCCTCGTCGTCGGGGGCGGCGGCGAGGGCGGCCTCCAGGTCGTCGAGGTGGCCGAGCAGCGCGCCCGCCCCGCCGGGGAGGCGGCCGGCCAGCTCGCCGTGCAGGTGGGCGGCGAGGGCGCTGGCCGTCGGGTGGTCGAACAGCAGGGTGGTGGGCAGCCGCAGGCCGGTCTCGGCACTGAGGCGGTTGCGCAGTTCGACCGCCGTCAGCGAGTCGAGGCCGAGGTCCAGCAGGCCGCGCTCGGCCGGGACCGGCCGGTTCGCCGGATGCCCGAGCACCTCGGCGACCGCCGCGCCGACCAGGTCCAGCGCGACCCTGGCCCGCTCCGGCCCGGCGGCCTCGGCGAGCTTGCGCACCCACGGCGGGGTGGCGTCCGCGGCCGGTGCGGCCGTGGCGGCGGCGATCGGCCGCGGCGCCGCCGGGGGCCCGACCAGGCCGCGCAGCAGCGCCGGCACCCGCTCCCGGTCGCCCGCGGCCCGCAGCGCGCCGAGGTCGAGCCGGGCGGGGACGAGGAGGGGCTCGTCCGAGGTGAGCGCGGCGTCGAACAGGGCCAGCCCCTCCTCCACGCTCAGCGGGGCGATGCCGGAGCGTGCCATCCGGGCGAGGTCGGCGGTGCCGAGTCGGCTGCCCATGCCGTCGTCCTCCCAGAGGCCCCAGGCGAGGGAGGTGGCGGGCAGGCCGAGGGCGTGGCGGTGCTGGGCGAGGGCGTCGAGGTAGCTGTTGGCGGCGGCGTAGTTGGCCTGACCGGCGTTGCCGATCACCCCGGCGACGGAGGAGAACAGGACGAAGGCGTGGAGGCCGTCGGTGAGTTCGTGCAGCAGGGTCGCCGCGTCGGCCTTCGGGGCGAGCACCCGGTCGAAGGCCTCCTCGGTGAGCGATTCCAGGGTCGCGTCCGCGGTCACGCCGGCGGCGTGGATGACGGCGGTGAGGGGGTGGTCGGTGGGGATGGTGGTGAGGAGGTGGGTGAGGGCGTGGGGGTCGGTGGTGTCGGTGG
>NZ_JBFAZB010000091.1:0-9720 GCF_040681575.1 Kitasatospora sp. NPDC051702 | reverse complement strand
GCCCGCCGCATCCCCGTCGACTACGCCTCCCACAGCCACCACGTCGAACCCCTCCACCACCACCTCACCCAACTCCTCGCCCACATCAAGCCGCGTCCGTCGACGGTGCCCTTCTACTCGACCGTCACCGCCGAGCCCATCGACACCACGGAGCTGACCGCCGACTACTGGTACCGCAACCTGCGCCAGACCGTCCGGCTGCACGAGACGGTGACCAGGCTCCACCGCGACCGGCACACCCACTTCATCGAGGTCAGCCCGCACCCGGTGCTGACCTACGCCCTCCAGCAGACCCTGGACGACCTGGGGGCGGAGGGCACCGCGGTGCACGGCACGCTGCGCCGGGACCAGGACGACCACGCCCAGTTCCTCACCGCCCTCGCCACCGCCTGGACCACCGGCGCCCCCCTCACCCGCTGGACCACCCGCCACCACGCCCCCACCCACACCGACCTGCCCACCTACCCCTTCCAGCGCACCCGGCACTGGCTCCAGGTGCCGGCCGGGGGCGCCAGCGGCGGGCCCGGGCTGGAGCCGAGCGGGCACCCGCTGTTCACCGGCGCGCTGCCCGTCGCCGAGGACGGCACCCTGGTGCTGACCGGGCGGCTGTCGACCGCCGAGCAGCCCTGGCTCGCCGACCACGCGGTGCTGGACGCGGTGCTGCTGCCGGGCACCGCGCTGGTCGAGGCGGCGCTGCACGCGGGCGCGGCGGTCGGCCTGCCGGAGCTGGCCGAACTCACCCTGGAGGCGCCGGTGCCGGTCGGCCCGGGCGAGACGCTGCAGCTGCAGCTGCGGGTCGGCCCGCCGGACGGCACGGGGCAGCGCCCGGTCGGCGTGCACTCCCGGCCACAGCGCCCGCAGGGCGCGGAACCCGCCGAGTGGACCAGGCACGCCTCCGGCCTGCTCGGCCGGCCCGCCGAGGACCGGCCCGCCGAGGACCGGCCCGCCGGGGACCGCCCCGCCCCACCGGCCGGGGTCTGGCCGCCGCCGGGCGCGGAGCCGCTCGACCTGACCGGCCACTACGAGCTGCTGGCCGCCCGGGGCTACGTCTACGGGCCGGCCTTCCAGGGACTGACCGCGGCCTGGCAGCAGGGCGACGAGCTGTACGCCGAGGTCAGGCTGGACGCCGAACCGGGCGGCTTCGCCGCTCACCCGGCGCTGCTGGACGCGGCCCTGCACGTCCTGGTGCTGGCGGCCGGGGAGCCGGACGGCGACGCGGACGGCGTGCGGCTGCCCTTCGCCTGGCATGGCGTCACACTGCGGGCCACCACGCCGCGGGCGCTGCGGGTGCGGGTCTCCCGGCTGGACGGCGAGGCCGCCTCGGTGGTGTTCCTGGACGGGACCGGCACCGAGCTGGGCGCGGTGGCCCGGCTGGAGTTCCGGCGGATCTCGCACGCCCAGCTGGCCCGTGCGGTGGGGCGTGCCGGGGACGCGCTGTTCCGGCTCGGCTGGACCGCGCTGCCGGTCGGCCCCGTCGCCGCCGCCGACCGCCCGTGGGCCCTGCTCGGCGCGGAGGTCTCCGGCCTCGCCGAGGCGCTGGCCGAGGCAGGCGTCACGACCGTGCGCCACCCCGACCTCGCGGCCGCCCGGGCCGCCACCGCCGACGGCGCCCCGCTGCCCGCCGCCTTCCTCGCTCCGCTCGGCGGAACAACCCCCGGGGACGGCTCCTCGCCACTGCCCGCCGCCCACGCGGGTGCCCGGCGGGCGCTGGCGACGGCCGCCGAGTGGGCCGGGCAGGACTGGACCGGTGACGCCGTCCTGGTCGCCGTGACCACCGACGCGGTGGCCACCGGCGGGCAGGACCGGATCGCACTGGCCGACTCCCCGCTCTGGGGCCTGCTGCGCAGCGCCGTCAACGAGCACCCGGGCCGGTTCGCGGTGGCCGACCTGGACGGCCTGCCCTCCTCGGTGCGCGCCCTGCCGGCCGCCCTGGCCGCGGCGCTGTCCGCCGGGGAGCCGCAGCTGGCGGTGCGCGACGGCGCGGCCCTGGTGCCGCGGCTGGCCCGGGCGGCGGACGGCGGGGCGCCCGCCGCCCTCGACCCCGAGGGCACGGTGCTGATCACCGGCGGGACGGGCCTGCTCGGCCGCCTGGTGGCCCGGCACCTGGTGGTCCGCCACGGCGTGCGCCACCTGCTGCTGACCGGGCGCAGCGGCCCGGACGCCCCTGGGGCCGCCGAGCTCGCCGAGGAGCTGTCGGCGCTCGGCGCCAGGGTGCGGATCGCGGCCTGCGACGCGGCGGACCGCGAGGCGCTGCGGGAACTGCTGGCCGCCGTGCCGCCGGAGCACCCGCTGACCGCCGTGGTGCACTCGGCGGGCGCTCTGGACGACGGCACGCTGGAGTCGCTGACCGCCGAGCGGCTCTCGGCCGTGCTGCGGCCCAAGGCGGACGCGGCCTGGCACCTGCACGAGCTGACGGCCAGCCTGGGCCTGGCGGCCTTCGTGCTGTTCTCCTCGGCGGCCGGGCTGGCGGGCGCGCCGGGCCAGGCCAACTACGCCGCGGCGAACACCTTCCTGGACGCGCTGGCGCAGCACCGGCACGCGCTCGGGCTGCCGGCGGTCTCGGTGGCCTGGGGCCGCTGGGCGGACGGCGGCGGTCTGACGGAGCACCTGACGGCGGCGGACCACGCGCGGATCGCCCGCAGCGGCTTCGCGGCGATCCCGTCGGCGCTGGGCCTGGAGCTGCTGGACCTGGCGCTGGCCTCCCCGGAGCCGCTGCTGCTGGCGGCCACCCTGCACTCGGCGGGCCTGCGGTCGGCCGGGGCGGTGCCGCCGGTGTTCCGGGAGCTGGTGCGGACGGCCGGTCGGCCTGCGGGCGGCTCCGACGGCGGGCGGTCGCTGGCCGAGCGGCTGGCCGCGGTCCCCGCCGAGGAGCGGGACGCCGTGGTGCTGCGGCTGGTGCGCGGGGAGGTCGCGGTGGTGCTCGGTCACGCCGACCCGTCGGCGGTGCCGGTCGAGCGCTCGTTCAAGGAGCTGGGCTTCGACTCGCTGACGGCGGTGGAGCTGCGCAACCGGCTGGGCGCGGCGACGGGCCTGCGGCTGCCGGTGACCCTGGTCTTCGACCATCCGTCGTCCGGCGCGCTGGCCGGCTTCCTGCGGGCGGCGGCCGAGCCCCGGCCGGGGGCCGAGGCGGACCGGCTGCTCGCGGAACTCGACCGCCTGGACGCCGCGTTGGCCGCGGCCGGGCTGGACGAGGCGGGCCTGGGAAGGGTCGCCGTGCGGCTGGAGGCGCTGCGCGGCCGGTGGGGCGCGGCGGCACCGGCCGGGGGCCCGGAGGACCAGGAGGCGGTCAGCGCGTCGATCCGGGACGCGGATCTGGACGGGCTGATGGCGTTCATCGACACCACGCTCGGCCGCTCCGGCCCGGCGGATCACTGAGCCCTGACGGAACGGAAGAGGCGACGAAGCGATGACGGACAACCGGCAGCAACCGGACCAGCAGAAGCTGGTCGACTACCTGAAGTGGGTCACCGAGGACCTGCACCGCGCCCGCCGCCGGGTCGCGGACCTGGAGGCGGAGCGCAGCGAGCCGATCGCCGTGGTGGCGGCGGCCTGCCGCTTCCCCGGTGGGGTGGCCTCGCCGGAGGAGCTGTGGCGCCTGGTCGCGGACGGCGTGGACGCGATCGGCCCGTTCCCGGAGGGGCGCGGCTGGGACACCGCCAACCTGTACCACCCGGACCCGGACCACCGGGGCACCGCGTACGCCCGCGAGGGCGGGTTCCTGTACGACGCGGGGGACTTCGACGCGGCGTTCTTCGGGATCAGCCCGCGCGAGGCGCTGGCCACCGACCCTCAGCAGCGGCTGTTGCTGGAGCTGGCCTGGGAGGCGCTGGAGCGGGCGGGCATCGCGCCCACGTCGCTGCGCGGTTCGCGGACCGGCGTGTTCGCCGGGGTGATGTACGACGACTACGGGGCGCGGCTGTACCCGGCGGTGCCGGAGGGCTTCGAGGGGTGGATCGGCAACGGCAGTGCCAGCAGTGTGGCGACCGGCCGGATCGCCTACACGCTGGGCCTGGAGGGCCCGGCGGTGACGGTGGACACGGCGTGTTCCTCCTCGCTGGTGGCGGTCCACCTGGCGGCGCAGTCGCTGCGTTCGGGTGAGTCCGCGCTGGCGCTGGCGGGCGGGGCGACGGTGATGGCGACGCCGGGGGTGTTCACCGAGTTCAGCCACCAGCGCGGCCTGGCGCCGGACGGGCGGTGCAAACCCTTCGCGGCCGCCGCGGACGGCACCGGCTGGGGTGAGGGCGCGGGCCTGCTGGTGCTGGAACGGCTGTCGGACGCCCGGCGCAACGGGCACCCGGTGCTGGCGGTGCTGCGCGGCTCGGCCGTCAACCAGGACGGCGCCAGCAACGGGCTCACCGCCCCCAACGGTCCGGCGCAGCAGCGGGTGATCCGGGCCGCGCTGGCCAACGCCGGGCTGACCGCGGCGGACGTCGACGTGGTGGAGGCGCACGGGACGGGCACCACGCTCGGCGACCCGATCGAGGCCCAGGCGATCCTGGCCACCTACGGGCAGGACCGTGAGCTGCCGGTGCTGCTGGGCTCGGTCAAGTCCAACCTCGGGCACACCCAGGCCGCGGCCGGCGTCGCCGGGGTGATCAAGATGATCGAGGCCTTCCGGCACGGCGAGCTGCCGCGCACCCTGCACGTGGACGCGCCGTCCCCGCACGTGGACTGGACGGCCGGGCGGGCCGAGCTGCTCACCGGGCACCGCCCCTGGCCGGCGACCGGACGGCCCCGCCGTGCCGCCGTGTCCTCCTTCGGCATCAGCGGCACCAACGCCCACCTGATCCTCGAACAGGCCCCCGCCGCCGAACCCGTGGAACCCGCCGAGCCCACCGCGGCCGCCGCACCCGCGGCCGGGGAGGACGGCCCGCAGGTCTGGCTGCTCTCCGCCCACTCCCCGACCGCGCTGCGCGCCCAGGCCGAGCGACTGCACACCCGCCTCGGCACCGGCGCACCGGCCGACCCGGCCGCCGTCGCCCGCACCCTGGCGACCGCCCGCGCGCCGCTGGCGCACCGGGCCGCGGTGGTCTCGGCCGACCCGGCCGCCCGGCTGGAGGCGCTGGCCGCGCTGGCCCGCGGCGGGGACGCGCCCGCGCTGCTGCGGGCGGGCGCGAAGGGCCCGGTCCCCGGCCGGACGGCTTTCCTGTTCTCCGGGCAGGGCAGCCAGCGCCCGGCGATGGGCCGGGAGCTGTACGAGGCCTTCCCCGCGTACGCGGAGGCCTTCGACGCGGTGGACGCGGCGCTCGCCCCGCACCTGGGGCGGCCGCTGCGCGAGGTGGTGTTCGCGGAGCCGGGCAGCCCGGACGCCGATCTGGTGCACCGCACGGTCTGGACGCAGCCCACCCTGTTCGCCGTCGGCACCGCCCTGTTCCGGCTGCTGCAGTCCTGGGGAGTGCGGCCCGAGCTGGTCGGCGGGCACTCCGTCGGGGAGTTCACGGCCGCCCACGCGGCGGGCGTCCTGACCCTGGAGGACGCGGCCGCGCTGGTCGCCGCCCGGGCCCGGCTGATGGAGGCGCTGCCGGCGGGCGGGGCGATGGTCTCGGTCCGCGCGCCGGAGCGCCAGGTGCTCGCCTCGCTGGCCGGCTACCGGGACCGCGTGGCGATCGCCGCCGTCAACGGCCCGGCCTCGACGGTGATCTCCGGTGAGGAGCGGGCCGTCACCGAGATCGCCGAGCGGTGGCGGGAGCTGGGGCGCCGGACCCGCCGGCTCCAGGTCAGCCACGCCTTCCACTCGCCCCTGATGGACCCGGTCCTGGACGAGTTCGCCAGGGTCGCCGAGGGGCTGGCGTACGCGGCGCCGCGCATCCCGCTGGTCTCCAACCTGACCGGGGCGCTGGCCGAGCCCGAGCTGCTCGCCTCGCCCGACTACTGGGTGCGGCACGTGCGCGAGGCCGTCCGGTTCCACGACGGGCTGCGCACCCTGGTGGCCGAGGGCGTCGGCCGGTTCGTCGAGGTCGGGCCGGACGCGGTGCTCGCACCGCTGGTCCAGGAGGCGCTGGCCGCCGACCGGCCGGGCGCCGAGGTCGTCCCGCTGCTGCGCCGGGAGCGCCCGGAGCGGGCGGCGCTGCTCGGTGCGGTGGCCCGGCTGCACGTCGGCGGGGCCGCGGTGGACTGGGCGGCCGTCCACGGGCCGGGCCCGGCGCCGCTCGCCGACCTGCCGAGCTATCCCTTCCAGCGCCGGACGTACTGGCTGGACGCCGCTCCCGCCCAGGCGCCGGCCCCGGCCGAGGACCGGTTCTGGGCGGCCGTGGAGGCGGGCGCTCCGGCGCTCGCCGAGCTGCTCGGCACCGGGGGCGCCCCGGACACCCCGGCCCGGGACGGCGCCCCGGCCGAAGGGGCCGACGAGGCCGACGGGGCCCTGGTCGCGCGGCTGGCCGCCGTCCTGCCGGAGCTGGCGGCCTGGCGGCGGCGCGTCGCCACCCCGGCAGCGGCCCCGCCGGCAGACCCGCTCGGCGGGGATCCCGCCGAGCCCGCCGGCGAGGACGCGGGCGGGCGGCTGCGCGCGGACCTGGCCGGGCTCGCCCCGGCCGAGCGCGAGGAGGCGCTCGTCGCCCTGGTGCGGCTGCACGCGGCGACGGTGCTGGGCCACGACTCCCCGGAGGAGCTGGGCCTCGCCGAGCCCTTCCTGGAGGCGGGCTTCACCTCCTTCACCGCCCTGGAGCTGCGGACCAGACTGGCCGGGCTGCTGGACACCGACCTGCCCGCGGCCCTCGCCTACGACCACCCGAACCCGACCGCGTTGGCCAGGGAGCTGCTCCGGCTGCTGCCCTGGGAGAGCCTCGGCGGAGCGGTCTCCGAGCCGCTGGCGGCGGCGGTCTGCTCGGGGGCGGCGGCGGGCGCGGGGGAGCCGGCCGGAGTTTAGCCGCCGCAAAGGCCCGGTTTGGCCGCCCGGTCGAGGCTCGGGGGAGGCACCGCACGTCCGCGGTGCCTCCCCCTCCCCCGTTTCGGCGCGCCGCTGCGGCGCGCCCGGGGGACTCCACCTGAACGAAGGAGCCCCGCCCGTGAGCCAGAGGGTCGTCATCGCAGGCGCCGGACCGACCGGACTGCTGCTCGCCGCCGAACTGCGGCTGGCCGGCGTCGACACCGTCGTGCTGGAGCGGCTGCCGGAGCCGAGCGGCGAGTCCCGGGGCCTCGGACTGCACGTGCGCAGCATCGAGATCCTGAACCAGCGCGGCATCGTCGACCGGTTCCGCACCCCGGAGACCGAGGCGTGGCCGGCGATGCACTTCGGCCTGTTCTGGCTGAAGCGCCCGGAGGGCCCGAAGGAGGACTACACCCTCGCCGTCCCGCAGTGGCGCACCGAGCACGCGCTGGAGGGCTGGGCGCGCGAACTGGGCGCGGAGATCCGGCGCGGCCACGAGCTGACCGGCTTCACCCAGGACGCGGACGGCGTGGCCGTCGAGGTCACCGGGCCGGACGGGCCGTACCGGCTGGACGCGGCCTACCTGGTCGGCGCGGACGGCGGCCACAGCAGGGTGCGCAAGCTGGCCGGGATCGGCTTCCCCGGCTCCGGGTCGGCGTTCTACGGCGTGCTCGGGGACGTCGTCGTCCGGGAGGGCGAGACCGTCGCCTACTCGGCCGAGCTCCACCCGGGCGGCTGGATGGCCACCGTGCCGATCGAGAACGGCCGCAAGCTGCGCCTGATGACCACGGAGTTCGACCAGGAGCGGCCGGGCGACGACGTCCCGGTGAGCGACGACGAGCTGCGCGAGGCGATCAAGCGCGTGACGGGTACCGCGCCCGACTTCGAGGAGACCACCTGGCTCTCCCGGTTCGGCAACTCCACCCGGCTGGCCGACCACTACCGCGACGGCCGGGTGCTGCTGGCCGGCGACGCCGCGCACGTCCACTACCCGATCGGCGGGCAGGGGCTGAACACCGGTCTGCAGGACGCGTTCAACCTGGGCTGGAAGCTCGCGGCGGCGGTCCAGGGCCGGGCGTCCGAGGGTCTGCTGGACAGTTACGAGGCGGAGCGCCGGCCGGTGGGGCGCCGGGTCTGCGTGAACACCCAGGCCCAGGTGTCGCTGCTCTACCCGTTGGAGAAGATCACCCCGCTTCGCGAGATCTTCGCCGAGCTGGTGAAGTTCCCGGAGGTCAACGACTTCCTGCTGGCCCTGGTGACCGGCGTCGGCACCCGGTACGACATCCCGCTGCCCGAAGGCGCCGGCGAACCCCACCCCCTGCTCGGACTGCTCGCCCCCGACCTCGAACTCACCACCCCCGACGGCCCGGTCAACCTCACCGAACGCCTCCACCCCGGCCGCGGCCTCCTCCTCCACCTCACCGACGGCACCACCCAGCCGCCCGACACCACCGGCTGGAACGACCGCATCGACACCCTCACCGCCGCACCCCACCCCGACCTCGACACCACCACCCTCCTCATCCGCCCCGACGGCCACATCGCCGCCGCCACCGACCACCCCACCACCCTCCACCACGCCCTCACCACCTGGTTCGGCGCCCCCTCGACCGCCGGCGGTGCCGTATGACGGCCGCTCTGCCGGTGGTGATCGCCGGCGCCGGGATCACCGGACTGTTCACGGCCGCCGAACTCGACCGCGCCGGTGTGCCGGTGGTGGTGCTGGAGCGGTCCGCGCCGGGTGGCCGGACCGCCGCCGGGGTCGCGCTGAACACCGCGGCCGTCGGAGCGCTGGAGCGCCGCGGCCTCTACGCCGAGCTGCGCCCCCAGGCCCTGGCCCTGCCGCAGGTGCACTTCTCGCTGCTGTGGCTGGACCCGGACCGGGCCGGCGGCCGGGCCCGCTACCCGCACCTGCTGCCGCAGGCCCGGGTGGAGGAGCGGATCGAGGCGTCCCTGGGCGCCGGGGTGGAGATCCGGCGCGGACACCGGGTCACCGGGCTGACCCAGCACGCGGACCGGGTCCTCGTCGAGGTCACCGGTCCGGACGGCGGGTACGAGCTGGCCGCGTCCCACCTGGTCGGCGCGGACGGCCCGCGCAGCGCCGTCCGCACCCTGGCCGGCATCCCGTTCCCGGGCGAGGCCGCCGGGTCCACCGGCCTGGCCGCCGACGTCCGGGTGGACTTCGCGGCGGTGCCGCCGGAGGTGTTCGGCGCCCGCCACTTCGAGCGGGGGCTGTTCATGGGAGCGCCGGTCGGGCCCGACCGGCTGCGGCTGATCACCACCGAGTTCGGCCGACCGCCCCGGGAGGACGCCTCCACGCCGGTCACCGGCGAGGAGCTGGCCAAGGCCGTGCTGCGGATCGCCGACCTCGACCTCGGCCCGCTGGAGCCGCTCTGGTCGGGCCGCTTCGACGACGCCGCGCACCAGGCCGAGCGCTACCGCGACGGCCGGGTCCTGCTGGCCGGCGACGCCGCCCACGTCCACTACCCGCTGGGCGGGCTGGCGCTGAGCACCGCGCTGGAGGACGCGCTGAACCTGGGCTGGAAGCTGGCCGCCACGGCGCGCGGCACGGCGCCGCAGGGGCTGCTGGACAGCTACCACGACGAGCGCCACCCGGCCGGCCGGGCCGCCCTGCGGGCCACCCGGGCGCAGACCGCGCTGCTGCACCCGGTGGAGCGGATCGGTCCGCTGCGGGAAATCCTGCGCGAGGTGGTGGCCTTCGACGGCCCGAACCGCTTCCTGGTGGACCTGGCGGGCGGGGTCGGCACCCGGTACGACATCCCGCTGCCCGAAGGCGCCGGCGAACCCCACCCCCTGCTCGGACTGCTCGCCCCCGACCTCGAACTCACCACCCC
>NZ_JBFAZB010000090.1:0-10290 GCF_040681575.1 Kitasatospora sp. NPDC051702 | reverse complement strand
ACCGGGATGGTCAGCAGGACGCGGCGGTCGGCGACCATCACCGCGCGGTACTCCGCCCAGTCGGGGTGCTCGCCGGCGGCCCGCGCACGGACCCCTCACCGGGACGTTAGAACAGGCCGGTCAGCCCGCCGCCTCGACGCTCTCACCGGGCGGGCGTCCGCTCACCCGTTCGGACTCAAGGGCGGTCTGCAGGATCACCACCGCGGCGGCCTGGTCGACGACCGAGCGGCCCTTCTTCGCCTTGACGCCCGAGGCGCGCAACCCGTGGGTGGCGGTGACGGTCGACATCCGCTCGTCGACCAGCCGGACGGGCACCGGGTAGAGCCGGCTGGCCAGCCGCGCCGCGTACGCCCGGACCTTCTCCGCCGCCGGGCCCTCCTTGCCGCTCAGCGAGCGGGGCAGCCCGACGATCACCTCCATCGCGTCGTACTCCTCGACGATGGCGGCGATCCTGGCCTGCGACTTCACTCCGGCCGGGACGGTCTCCACGGGTGTGGCGAGCACCCCGTCGGGGTCGCAGGACGCGACCCCGATCCGGGCGTCACCGACGTCGACGGCGATCCGCCGCCCGCGCCGGAAGGGCCTCTCCTCGAACTCCATCAGGAGGCGCGCTCCGCGACCAGGGCGCGCACCGCGGCGACGGCCTCGCCGACGGCGGCCGGGTTCGAGCCGCCGCCCTGGGCGACGTCGTCCTTGCCGCCACCGCCGCCGCCGAGGGTCTTGGCGGCGACGCGGACCAGCTCGCCGGCCTTGATGCCGCGGCCGCGGGCGTCCTCGTTGGTGGCGATCACGGTCAGCGGCCGGTCGTTGGCGACGGTGAACGCGGCGACCACGGCCGGGCGCGCGCCGAGGCGGCCGCGCACGTCCAGGACGAGCTTGCGCAGCTCGTCGGCGCCGACGCCGTCGGCGACCTGAGCGGCGACCACGGCGATGCCGTGCACGTCCTCGGCCGAGTCGGCCAGGCCCGCCGCGGCGGCCAGCACCTTCTCGGCGCGGAAGCGCTCGATCTCCTTCTCGGCGTCCTTGAGCTTGGCGAGCATGCCGGAGATCTTCTCCGGCAGCTCCTCCGGGCGGCCCTTGACCAGCTCGGTGAGCTGGGCGACCACGGTGTGCTCACGGGCCAGGAACTTGTACGCGTCGACGCCGACCAGCGCCTCCACCCGGCGCACGCCGGAGCCGATCGAGGACTCGCCGAGCAGCTTCACCAGGCCCAGCTGGGCGGTGTTGCCGACGTGCGTGCCACCGCACAGCTCCTTGGAGAAGTCGCCGATGGTGACGACGCGGACCTCGTCGCCGTACTTCTCGCCGAACATCGCGATGGCGCCGGCCTTGCGGGCCTGGTCCATCGTCATGACCTCGGCGGTGACGTCGAGCTCGCGGCCCAGCACGTCGTTGATCTTCTGCTCGACGTCGACCAGCACGCTGCCGGGGACGGCGGCGGGCGAGCCGAAGTCGAAGCGGAAGCGGCCGGGGGCGTTCTCGGAGCCGGCCTGGGCGGCCGTCGGGCCGAGCGCGTCGCGCAGCGCCTGGTGGGTCAGGTGGGTGGCCGAGTGGGCGCGGGCGATCGCCCGGCGGCGCTCGACGTCGATCGTGGCGTACGCCGAGGCGCCGAGCACGACCTCGCCGAACAGCACGCCGCCGGAGTGCACCACGACGCCCGGGACGGGCTGCTGCACGTCGCGGATCTCCACCACCGCGCCGGACTCCAGCCGGATCCGGCCGTGGTCGGCGAGCTGGCCGCCGCCCTCGGCGTAGAAGGGGGTGCGGTCGAGGATGATCTCGACCTCGTCGCCCTCGGAGGCGGCCGGCGCCGGGACGCCGTCCACCAGCAGGCCGACCACGGTGGCCTCGCCCTCGGTGAGGGTGTAGCCGGTGAAGACGCTGGCGCCGGAGGTGTCGGCGACCTCGCGGTACGCGGCGACGTCGGCGTGGCCCATCTTCTTCGCCTTGGCGTCCGCCTTGGCGCGGTCCCGCTGCTCCTGCATCAGGCGCCGGAAGCCGGCCTCGTCGACCTGGAGGCCCTGCTCCTCGGCCATCTCCAGGGTGAGGTCGATCGGGAAGCCGTAGGTGTCGTGCAGCTTGAAGGCCTGGTCGCCGGAGAGGACGGCGCCGCCGGCCTGCCGGGTCTCGGTGACCGCGGCGTCCAGCAGGCTGGTGCCGGCCTTCAGGGTCTGCAGGAAGGCCGCCTCCTCACCGACGACGACCGTCTCGATGCGCTTGCGGTCGGCCTCCAGCTCCGGGTACTGCGGGGCCATCGCCTTGATCGCGGTGTCGATCAGGTCCTTGGCGACCGGGCCGGTGGCACCGAGCAGGCGCATGTTGCGGATGGCGCGGCGCAGGATGCGGCGCAGCACGTAGCCGCGGCCCTCGTTGCCGGGGGTGACGCCGTCGCCGACGAGCATCAGGCCGGTGCGGATGTGGTCGGTGACGACGCGCAGCGAGACGTCCGACTTGTGGTCGGCGCCGTAGGTGTGGCCGGTGAGCTCGGCGGCGCGGTCGAGGATCATCCGGCTGGTGTCGATCTCGAAGAGGTTGTCGACGTCCTGCAGGATGGCGGCGAGGCGCTCCAGGCCGAGGCCGGTGTCGATGTTCTTGCTCGGCAGGTCGCCGAGGATCTCGAAGCCGTCCTTGCCGTCGCCGTGGCCGCGCTCGTACTGCATGAAGACCAGGTTCCAGATCTCCAGGTAGCGCTCGCCGTTGACGGCCGGGCCGCCCTCCTCGCCGTACGCGGGGCCGCGGTCGTAGTTGATCTCCGAGCACGGGCCGCACGGGCCGGGGACGCCCATCGACCAGAAGTTGTCCTTCATGCCGAGGCGCTGGATCCGTTCGGCGGGCACGCCGATGACGTCACGCCAGATCTGCTCGGCCTCGTCGTCGTCCTTGTAGACGGTGATCCAGAGCTTCTCCTTCTCCAGGCCGTAGCCACCGTCCGCGACGGGGGTGGTGAGCAGGTCCCACGCGAACTTGATGGCTCCTTCCTTGAAGTAGTCGCCGAAGGAGAAGTTGCCGCACATCTGGAAGAAGGAGCCGTGCCGGGTGGTCTTCCCGACCTCCTCGATGTCCAGGGTGCGCACGCACTTCTGGACGCTGGTGGCGCGCGAGAACTGCGGCTTGACCTCGCCCAGGAAGTAGGGCTTGAACGGCACCATGCCGGCGTTGACGAGCAGCAGGGTGGGGTCGTCGGCGACCAGGGACGCCGACGGAACGACGGTGTGGCCGCGCTCCTCGAAGAAGCGCAGCCAGCGGCGGCGGATCTCAGCCGACTCCATTAGTGGTCCTTCCGGTTCGGGGTGCCGCCCCGCGGCGGCAGGGCGCGGCGGGGCGTTTCTTCCATGGCTTGGGGGGTCTTGCGGGCACTGCTGGACGGAGGCAGGGCGGCGGCCGGGCTGCCGGGCGCCGCCGAGATAGCTCGGTACTGCGGCTCGCCCCGGAGCGCTCGGCGGCGCCGGGGCTCGACGACGGCGGTGCCGCGGAGTCCGAGGTCGTCGCGCAGCTGCTCCTCGCGCTCGGCCATGCCGGCCCGCACGTCCTGGGCGAACTGCTTGGCCAGGTCGCCCAGGTGCAGCGCACCGCGGGCCGCGGTGCCCGAGAGGTTGTCCGGGGTGAGCCGCTGCACGGCCTCGTTGGCCTTGTTCATGGCCCAGACGGTGGCACCGGCACCGACCGCCATCCAGAAGACGCGTCGCACCATGCCGTCAGCCCCTCACCGCGCGCCGGACCCGCGAGAGCAGGCCGTTCCTGGGCGCCGTCGCGGCGCGCACCTCGGCCCGGACCAGCCGGGCCAGCTCCTCGCGCTCGCCGCCCTGCAGCGGCACGGACGGCTGGCCGCCCTGCTGCTTGGCGACGGCCTTGCGGACGCCGTAGCTGAAGGCCGCGACCTTCACCAGCGGCCCGCCGAGGGTGGCGGCGACGGTGGAGGAGAGGGCGTTGGCGTTGGCGGCGGCGTCCTGCACGTTGGCGGTGATCTCGTCGACCCGCTCCAGCTGCTCGTTGGCGCTGCGCACGGCGGCACCGGCCTCGGTCAGCAGCGGGACGGCCTGTTCGGTGACCGCGGAGACCAGGACGGCGGCCTCCTTCAGCACCCGCGAGAGGCGGACCAGCACCACGGCAAGCAGGGTGACCAGGACCGCCCAGAACACGGCGACGAGCAATCCGGCCAGCTCTCCCACGGACACCTTTGCGCGCTCCCTCGCCTTGCTGTTCTCCAGAACGGAACCCTATCGCGCCCGGGCCCGGTTTCCGGACCGGGTCGGCGCCCGCCGCCGCGGGGGACGCCGGCCCGCCGATCCGGTCGGGTGTGCGAACCCGCGCGTAACCCACCGGCCGGTCACCTCGTTCTGCCAGGCGGGCCGTCGCCCGTACGGCCCGACGCAGGCCCGGACCGCGAGGGTCCGGGCCGGGACCACGGGGAGCACCGCTTGGCCGGCGACTGGAGAGCACAACCCGGGGAGCCCGGGGTGTGGCCGCGCGAGCCGGAGCCCGGCCGGCTGCCGGCCGAGGTGACGGGCTTCGTCGGGCGGCGGCGGGAGCTGACGGAGCTGGCGAGGCTGCTGGCGGGCGCCCGGCTGGTGACCGTCACGGGCCCGGGCGGGGTGGGCAAGAGCCGGCTGGCGCTGCGGGCCGCGGCCCGGGCGGCCGGCGCCTTCCCGGACGGCACCTGGCTGGTGGAGGTGGCCCCGGTGCAGGACCCGCTGCTGCTCGGCCACGCCGTGCTGGAGGCGCTGCGGCTGACCGACGGCACCGCCCGCCCGCCGATGGACGTCCTCACCGAGCGGCTGGCCGGCCGGCGCCTGCTGCTGGTGCTGGACGGCTGCGAGCACCTGGTGGCGGCGTGCGCGGAGCTGACGGAGGCGCTGCTGCGGGGGCTGCCGGGCGTGCGGGTGCTGGCGACCAGCCGGGCTCCGCTGCGGGCCTGCGGCGAGCACCTGCACACGCTGGCCCCGCTGCCGGTGGGGCCGCTGCCGGTCGGCCGGGTGGGGTCGGACGCGCTGCCGGACGCGGTGCGGCTGTTCGCCGACCGGGCCCGGGCGGTGCTGCCGTCCTTCGAGGTGACGGCGGCCAACGCGGAGGCGGTGGGGCTGCTCTGCCGGCGGCTGGACGGCATCCCGCTGGCCGTGGAGCTGGCGGCCGGGCGGCTGCGGGCGCTGTCGGTGGAGCAGATCACCGCCCGGCTGGACGACCGGTTCCGGCTGCTCACCGGGGGCTCCCGGACGGCTCTGCCCCGGCATCAGACGCTGCGGACGACGATCGGCTGGAGTCACGAGCTCTGCACGGCGCAGGAACGTTTACTCTGGGCCCGCCTCTCGGTCTTCGCCGGCAGCTTCGACCTGGACGCCGCCGAGTACCTCTGCGCCGGGGACGGCCTGGACGCCGAGGACGTCCTCGACCTGCTGGACGAGCTGGTCGCCAAGTCCGTGGTCCTGCGCGAGGAGAGCAGCTTCGGCGTCCGCTTCCGGCTGCTGGACACCCTGCGCGACTACGGCTCGCACTGGCTGCGCGCCGCCGGCGAGGAGCAGCGGCTGCTGCGCCGCCACCGGGACTGGTACCTGGGGGTGGCCACCTGGGGCGAGGTCGAGTGGTTCGGCCCCCGGCAGGCCGAGACCGCCGAGCGCACCGAACTCGCCCACACCAACCTGCGCGCGGCGCTGGAGTTCTGCCTGGCCGAGCCCGGCGAGGAGCAGATCGCCCTGCTGCTGGCCGGCACGCTCTGGTTCTACTGGGTCGGCTGCGGCCACCTCGGCGAGGGCCGGCACTGGCTGGACCGCGCGCTCGCCCTGGACCGCGAACCCACCGAGGCCCGCGCCAAGGCCCTCTGGGTCACGGGCTACATGGCCACCCTGCAGGGCGACCTGGCGACCGCCCGCCCGGCCCTGGAGGAGTGCCGCCGCCAGGCCCTGGACACCGGCGACGACCGGGCGCTCGCCTACGCCGTCCACCGGCAGGGCTGCGCGGCCCTGATCGGCGACGAACCGGACCGCGCCGCCGAGCTGTTCGAGGAGGCGCTCTGGCACTACCGGACGATCGGCGAGCTGAACAGCAACGTCGTGATGGCCATGTTCGAGCTGGGCGTCGCCTACCTGTTCCAGGGGGACGTGGAGAGCGGCGAGCTGTGGTTCGGGCAGGCCCGCGAACTGTGCGAGGAGCACGGCGAGCAGTGGGCGTACGCCTACGTGCTGTACGCGATGGCGTACTCGCACTGGATGGACGGAGCCGTCCGCTCGGCCCGTGCGCTGGCCCGGGAGAGCGTCCGGCTGAACCACCTGTTCCACGACCTGCTGGGCATCGTGCTGGCGATCGACCTGCTGGCGCTGCTGGAGACCGAGCCCGGCGGCCCGGGGGAACCGGGGGACCTGCGCGAGGCCCGGGTGCTGCAGGGCGCGGCGCACCGGATCTGGCGCACGGTCGGCCTGCCGTTCCTGGGCTCGCGGTCCTTCTTCGGCCCGCACCAGGAGTGCGCGGAGCGCGCCAGGGCCGGGCTCACCGAGCAGGAGTACCAGGACTGCTACGAGGCCGGCGCCCGGCTCGACCTGGACGCGGCGGTCTCCCGGGCGCTGGGCGGCGGGGGCTCTGCGGACGGGCCTGAGCCCGGCCCCGGGCCCTGCTCGGTGCCACCCGCGCCGGCGCCCTCGCCGGTGCGGAATAGTTGAAACTTGTCCATTGCTGGAGGGGGCGAGGAACCACCCGGAAGGAGCCCACCGTGGCCGTGACCACCACCGCCGACGAGTACCGCCTCGCGACGTTCCACTTCGAGTCCAAGGCGTACACCGACGCCGCCCGCCTGCTGGAGGGCGTGCTGGCCGAGGAGCCGGGCAACCTCTCCGTCCGGCTGCTGCTGGCCCGCAGCTACTACCACTCCGCCCAGCTCGGCCGCGCCGAGGAGGAGCTGCGCCGGATCCTCGACGCCGACCCGGCCGAGGCCTACGCCCGGCTGATGCTCGGCCGCACCCTGGAGCGCCGCGGCCGCGCCGCGGAGGCCCGCCCGCACCTGCGGATGGCCGCCGCGATGACCGGCGAGGACCTCTGAGAGCCGCTGCCGACCCGGCCCCGGGGGCATCCCGGGGACACCGGGGACACACCCCGGAAAAGGGACGAGCCCCCGCCGCCTCGAAAGGCGACGGGGGCTCGCTGTGGTACCGCCGGAGCGGAACCGCCGCGGGTCAGCGCGAGTAGTACTCGACGACCAGCTGCTCGTCACAGATCACCGGGACCTCCTTGCGCTGCGGCGCACGGTCCAGGCGGAAGGCCAGGGCCTTCAGGTTGACCTCGAGGTACTTCGGGGTCTGGCCCTCGCCCGCGTAGCCACCCTCACGGGCGACCTGGAACGGGACCTTCTCCTTGCTGCGCTCGCGGACGGTCACCACGAAGCCCGGCTTCATCTGGTACGACGGCTTGTTGACCTTGCCGCCGTTGACCTCGATGTGGCCGTGGACGACCATCTGACGGGCCTGGTAGATGGTGCGGGCGATGCCCGAACGCAGGACCAGGGCGTCGAGGCGGGTCTCCAGCTCGGCGACGAGCGCCTCACCGGTCTTGCCCTCGGCCTTCTTCGCGCGGTCGAACGCGCGCGCCATCTGCTTCTCGCTCAGGTCGTACTGGGCGCGCAGACGCTGCTTCTCGAGCAGACGGACCTTGTAGTCCGAGTTCTGCTTGCGACCACGGCCGTGCTGGCCGGGCGGGTACGGGCGGGCCTCGAAGTACTTGACGGACTTCGGGGTCAGCGGCACGCCGAGCGCACGCGCGATCTTGACCTTGGGGCGCTTCTGGTTCGCCATGAACCAAACCTTCCTTGCTTACGAATACGGCTTCACCAGGTGTTGACGGAGGTCGCACGTCGCGACCCGGAGAAAACCACGCCGCCTGCGCGGACGCGATCAGCCGCTCTCCGGAGCCGGGCACGGAAGTGCTTGTCACACGGGCCGGCCGGGTGTCCGGCCGCCCGCGACACCGATAACGGTGCGCGACGCTCCTGGTGCGGACCTCCCGGAGGAGGCCTACGGCCACTGCCCCGCTGGTGCGGCCGGTCGGTGGGGTCTCCCCCGCCGCCGTCCCGGGACATGGCACTCCGATCGAGTATACCGGCAGCCCGGGAGGCCGATCACCCGCCCCCCGGCGGGGCTCACTCCCCCCGCAGCCGCCCCCGCGTCCACTCCACCACGTCCGCGTAGCGGGCCTCGCCGCCGCGGCGGGTCGGCCGGTAGTACTCCTTGCCGTGCACCGCGTCCGGCGCGTACTGCTGGGCCGCGATGCCCTCCGGCAGGTCGTGCGGGTACTGGTAGCCCCGCCCGTGGCCCAGCTTGCCCGCGCCCCCGTAGTGCGCGTCCCGCAGGTGCGGCGGGACGGCCCCCGCCAGGCCCTGCCGGACGTCCGCCAGCGCCGCGTCGATCGCCAGATAGGCGGCGTTGGACTTGGGCGCCAGCGCCAGCGCGATCGCCGCCTGGGAGAGGATGATCCGCGCCTCCGGGAAGCCGATCAGGGCCACCGCCTGGGCGGCCGCGACCGCCGTCTGCAGGGCCGTCGGATCCGCCAGGCCGACGTCCTCGCTGGCGGAGATCATCAGCCGGCGGGCGATGAAGCGCGGGTCCTCCCCCGCCTCGATCATCCGGGCCAGGTAGTGCAGCGTGGCGTCCACGTCACTGCCCCGGATCGACTTGATCAGCGCGCTCGCCACGTCGTAGTGCTGGTCGCCGTCCTTGTCGTAGCGCACCGCCGCCTGGTTCACGGCCGTCTCCGTGGTGGCCAGCGTGATGCTCGGCTCGCCCTTCTCCAGCGCCGCCCCGGCGGCCGCCTCCAGGGTGGTCAGCGCCCGCCGGGCGTCCCCGCCGGCCAGCCGGACCAGGTGGTCCTCGGCCTCCCCGGTGAGCTCCAGGGCGCCCTCCAGGCCGCGCTCGTCGGCCACCGCCCGGCGCAGCAGGGCGCGGACGTCCTCGTCGGTGAGCGACTCCAGGGTGAGCAGCAGCGAGCGCGACAGCAGCGGGGAGATCACCGAGAAGTAGGGGTTCTCGGTGGTCGCGGCGATCAGGGTGACCCAGCGGTTCTCCACGGCGGGCAGCAGCGAGTCCTGCTGCGCCTTGGAGAAGCGGTGGATCTCGTCCAGGAACAGCACCGTCTCCCGGCCGGACATGCCGACCGCCCGCCGGGCGCCGTCGATCACCGCGCGGACCTCCTTGACCCCGGCGGTGATCGCGGACAGCTCGACGAAGCGGCCCTCCACGGCCTGGCTGATCACGTGCGCCAGGGTGGTCTTGCCCGTCCCGGGCGGGCCCCAGAGGATCACCGAGCTGGTGGCGGCCGGCCCGCGCGAGCCCCCGACCAGCCGGCGCAGCGGCGAGCCGGGTTTCAGCAGCTGCCGCTGCCCGGCCACCTCGTCCAGCGTGCGCGGGCGCATCCGCACGGCCAGCGGGGCCCGCCCGGGCTCCCTGGCCTGGCGTTCCTCGGCGGCGGCGGTGAAGAGGTCCGGTTCGTCCACACCGGAAGCCTATGCGAGGGCCGTGACAGCCCCGGGGCGCCTGCGCGGACCGCGGCGGCGCGACCCGTCCGACGGGATCCGCGGGACCACGTCCTAGCCCAGCTTCGCCGCGTGGTCCGGAACGTACTTCTGCAGGTCGCGCGGGGGCCGCTGGTAGCCGCGCGGGGCCGGGCGGGGCGGCAGGTCGATCCTCGGCGCGGTGACCTCGTGGTACGGGACGGTGGAGAGCAGGTGGGCGATCATGTTGATCCTCGCCCGGCGCTTGTCGTCGCTCTCCACCACGTGCCACGGCGAGTCCGGGACGTCCGTGTGGCCGAACATCTCGTCCTTGGCCCGCGAGTAGTCCTCCCAGTGGGTGATCGACTCGACGTCCATCGGGGAGAGCTTCCAGCGCTTCATCGGGTCCCCCAGCCGGGCCCGGAAGCGCGCCTCCTGCTCGGTGTCGCTGACCGAGAACCAGTACTTGCGCAGCAGGATGCCCGCCTCGATGAGCATCCGCTCGAAGGTCGGGCACTGGTGCAGGAACTGCCAGTACTCCTCGTCGGTGCAGAAGCCCATCACCCGCTCCACGCCGGCCCGGTTGTACCAGCTGCGGTCGAACAGCACGATCTCGCCGGCGGCCGGCAACTGCTCGACGTAACGCTGGAAGTACCACTGCGTCCGCTGCCGCTCGGTCGGCGTCGGCAGTGCCGCGACCCGGGCGATGCGCGGGTTCAGATACTCCGTCACCCGCTTGATCGCGCCGCCCTTGCCCGCGGCGTCCCGGCCCTCGAAGACCACCACCAGCCGGGCCCCGGTGACCCGCACCCACTCCTGGAGCTTGA
>NZ_JBFAZB010000089.1:0-10593 GCF_040681575.1 Kitasatospora sp. NPDC051702 | reverse complement strand
CCGCTTGATCGCGCCGCCCTTGCCCGCGGCGTCCCGGCCCTCGAAGACCACCACCAGCCGGGCCCCGGTGACCCGCACCCACTCCTGGAGCTTGACCAGCTCCTGCTGCAGCCGCAGCAGCTCCCGCTCGTAGGGCTTCCTCGACAGCCGCTCCGACTCCGCGGTCCGCTGCTCCTTCGCCACCTGGGCTCCTCCGTCCGACGCCGCTGATCACCAGTCACCGTAGGCGCTGGGGGCCGGTTCCGCAGGTCGTGCGACGGGTCCGCGGCAGCGGCGGCCCCCTGAACCGCCGCTGCCGCGCTCCCCCGTCCGATCGGCGCGGACGCCGAACGATCAACCTTGGCCCACACCTGCCGGGCCGGTCCAATATCCCGTTCCATAACCTTGGGGCATGGATGTCGACACCCGGTTGCTGCGCAGCTTCACCGCGGTCTGCGAGGAGGGTCAGCTGACCGCCGCGGCGGCCCGGCTGTTCGTCTCCCAGCCGACGCTGACCAAGCAGATCCGCCAGCTGGAGGCGCTGCTCGGGGTCGAGCTGTTCGAGCGCTCGCGGCGCGGCATGACGCCCACCCAGGCCGGCCGGGCACTGGCGGAGCACACCGGGGCGCTGCTCGCCGGCTGGGACGACGCGCTGCGCACCACCCGCGCGGCCGCGGCCGGGCAGTGCTCGGTGCTGCGGGTGGGGTTCGAGGGCGGCATCATCAACCTGGTGACCCGCAGCACGCTCGCCGACTTCGCCCGGCGGATGCCCGGCTGGCAGGTGGAGCTGCGGCAGAACAACTGGTTCGACCCGACCTCGGGACTGGCCACCGGCGAGATCGACCTGACGCTCTGGCACGGACCGCCGTGGCTGGTCGAGCACTACAACGCCGCCGTGCTCGGCCAGGAGGCGCGGGTCGCGGCTTTGCCGGCCGGGCACCGGCTGGCGGCCCGGGCCGAGCTCGACCTCGAGGACCTGGCGGACGAACCGTTCGTGGCGATACCGCACGAGGCCGGGCACTGGCGCGAGTACTGGCTCGCGGCCCACGAGCGGGGCGGGCGTCCGGTGCGGATCGGCGCGGTGGCGCACAACTCCGACGAGTGGCTGGCCGCGGTGGTGTGCGGCCAGGGCGTCGGCTTCGCACCGGAGACGATGAGCCGGCTGGCCGCGCGGGATGACGTCGCCTACCGGCCGGTGCGGGGGCTCAGCCCGAGCCAGGTCGGGCTCTACTGGCCGAAGGACCGCGAACTCACGCCGGCGATGGCCGCGTTCGTGCGCAGCTGCCGGGTCACGGTACCGTTCGGCGGGGGTCGGGCCGGCGCGGCCCGGGGCGCGGCCTAGACCGAGACGAACGGCTCCGGGTAACGGCAGAGCCCGCGCGGACCGCCGTCGTACGCGGGCAGCGCCAGCGTCTGGAAGTAGGTCTCGGGCACCTCGAACGGGCCGCTGACCTCGTGCCGCACGGCCGGGGCGAAGCCGAACCGCCCGTAGTACGCCGGATCGCCGAGGACGACCACGAGCTTCTCGCCCGCCTCCTCGGCCGCCGCCAGCGCGGCCCGGACGACCAGCTCGCCGACGCCCTTGCGCTGCCACTCCGGCGCGACCGCGACCGGCGCGAGCGCCAGCCCCAGGCCGTCCTCGCCGACCCGCAGCCGGGTCAGCAGCGCGTGCCCGATGACCAGCCCGGTCTCGTCGACCGCGACCACGGACAGCCCGGGCACCCAGGCGGGATCGCGGCGCAGCGCGTCCACCAGGTCCGCCTCGTCCGGGCCGGGGAACGCGGCCATGTGGACGCGTCTGGTGGCCGGGGCGTCGTCCGGACATTCGACTCTCGTGGTGACCTTCATGAGTCAACCCTCCCTGTGTCACACACCGTTGTGGACCGGCCCCGGACGGTGGGTGGACCGTCCGGGGCCGTTGCAGGTTAGCGGATTCGGCGTCAGGCCTTGGGCTGGGCCTCGGACTTGGCGTCCTCGCGCTGCTTCGGGGCGGCGTCCACGCCCGCCTCGCGGCGCTGCGCCGGGGTGATCGGCGTCGGGGCGCCGGTCAGCGGGTCCCCGCCGGTGGACGTCTTCGGGAAGGCGATGACGTCCCGGATGGTGTCGTAGCCGCCGAGCAGCGTGACGATCCGGTCGAGACCGAAGGCGACGCCACCGTGCGGCGGGGGGCCGTAGTTGAAGGCGTCCAGCAGGAAGCCGAACTGCGAGGCCGCCTCCTCCTCGGAGAGGCCGATCGCGTCGAACGCCCGCTTCTGCACGTCGCGCTGGTGGATACGGATCGAACCGCCGCCCAGCTCCGAGCCGTTGAGGACCAGGTCGTAGGCGTTGGAGAGCGCCGCACCCGGGTCGGTGTCGAAGGTCGCCAGCGACTCGGCGGTCGGTGCGGTGAACGGGTGGTGCACCGCGTGCCAGCCCTGGAACTCGCCCTTGTCGTCCTCGATGGGCTCGAACATCGGGAAGTCGACGACCCAGAGGAAGGCCCACTGCGACTCGTCGATCAGCTCGCAGCGGCGGCCGATCTCCAGGCGGGCGGCGCCCAGCAGCTCCTGGGAGGCACGCTGCTTTCCGGCCGCGAAGAAGATCGCGTCGCCGTTCTTGGCGCCCGCGGCGGCAGCCAGGCCGGCCAGGTGCTCCTCGGACAGGTTCTTGGCGACGGGGCCGCGCAGCTCGCCGGTCTCGGCGTCGATGACGACGTAGGCCAGGCCGCGGGCGCCGCGCGCCTTGGCCCAGTCCTGCCAGGCGTCCAGCGCCTTGCGGGGCTGCGAGGCGCCGCCGGGCATGACCACGGCACCGACGTACGGGGCCTGGAAGACGCGGAACGCGGTGCCCTTGAAGTACTCGGTGAGGTCCGTGAGCTCCTGCCCGAAGCGGACGTCCGGCTTGTCGGAGCCGTAGCGGGACATGGCGTCCGCGTAGGACATCCGGGGCAGCGGGGCGGGCAGCTCGTAGCCGTGCACCTCGCGCCAGATGGCGCCGACGATCTTCTCGCCGAGGGCCAGGATGTCCTCCTGGTCGACGAACGAGGCCTCGATGTCCAGCTGGGTGAACTCCGGCTGCCGGTCGGCGCGGAAGTCCTCGTCGCGGAAGCAGCGGGCGATCTGGTAGTAGCGCTCCATGCCGGCCACCATCAGCAGCTGCTTGAACAGCTGGGGCGACTGCGGCAGGGCGTACCAGTGGCCGGGCTGCAGGCGGACCGGGACGAGGAAGTCGCGGGCGCCCTCGGGGGTGGAGCGGGTGAGGTACGGCGTCTCGATGTCGAGGAAGTCGTTCTCCTCCATCACCCGGCGGATGATGTTGCTGACCTTCGAGCGCAGCCGCAGGCCCTTCGCCGGGCCCTCGCGCCGCAGGTCCAGGTAGCGGTAGCGCAGCCGGACCTCCTCGTTGACCGTGCCCGGCTCGTACTCGGCGACGGGGAAGGGCAGCGGGGCGGCCTCGGAGAGGACCTCGATCCCGCTGACGACGACCTCGACGGCGCCGGTCGGGATGTCGGGGTTCTCGTTGCCCTCGGGGCGCACCCGGACGTCGCCGACGACCTTGACGCAGTACTCGGCGCGCAGGCCGTGCACCGAGTCCAGGTCGCGGACCACGATCTGCACGGTGCCGGAGGCGTCGCGCAGGTCGATGAAGGCGACACCGCCGTGGTCGCGGCGGCGGGCGACCCAGCCGGCCAGGGTGACGGTGGTGCCTGCGTGCTCCGGGCGGAGCGTGCCCGCGTCGTGCGTGCGGATCACAGCTGCTTCTCCTTCAGGGTGGTGACGAGTGCGTCGAGGGCGACGGGGTTCTGCTCGCCGGTGGTCAGGTCCTTGAGCTGGACGACGCCCTCGGCGAGGTCGCGGTCACCGGCGACGAGGGCGAAGCGGGCGCCGGACCGGTCGGCCGACTTCATGGCGTTCTTGATGCTCTTCACGCCGAACGCCAGGTCGGTGGCGACACCGGCCCGGCGCAGCTCGACGACCTTGGCGAACAGGACGTTCTTGGCCTCCTCGCCGAGCGCGACGGCGTACACGGAGGTGGCGGCGGGGAGGTCCAGGGCGGCGCCCTCGGCCTCCATCGCCAGGAAGGTGCGGTCCACGCCGAGGGCCCAGCCGACGGAGGGCAGCGCCGGGCCGCCGATCATCTCGGAGAGGCCGTCGTAGCGGCCGCCGCCGCCGATCGCGGACTGGGCGCCGAGGCCGTTGTGCACGAACTCGAAGGTGGTGCGGGTGTAGTAGTCCAGGCCGCGGACGAGCTTGGGGTCGTCGACGAAGGCGACGCCGTTCGCGGTGAGCAGCTCGCGGACCTTCTCGTCGTACGCCTTGCACTCCTCGCACAGGTAGTCGCGCAGCTTCGGGGCGTCGACGAGCTGGGCCTGCACGGCCTCGCGCTTGTCGTCGAGGACGCGCAGCGGGTTGATCCCGGCGCGGCGGCGGGTGTCCTCGTCCAGGTCCAGGCCGGCGAGGAACTCGACCAGGGCGGCGCGGTAGACCGGGCGGCACTGCTTGTCGCCGAGGCTGTTGAGCAGCAGCGAGTAGTCGCTCAGGCCCAGCGAGCGGAAGGCGTCGTCGGCCAAGATGATCAACTCGGCGTCCAGCGCCGGGTCCTCCGCGCCGATGGCCTCCGCCCCGACCTGCGAGAACTGGCGGTAGCGGCCCTTCTGGGCGCGCTCGTAGCGGTAGTACGAGCCGGAGTACCAGAGCTTGACCGGCAGGTTGCCCTGCTTGTGCAGGTTGGCCTGGAGGGCGGCGCGCAGCACCGAGGCGGTGCCCTCCGGACGCAGCGCGAGCTCGTCGCCGCCCCGGGTGGTGAGGTTGTACATCTCCTTGCTGACGATGTCGGTCGACTCGCCGACGCCGCGGGAGAAGAGCTTCACGTCCTCGAAGACCGGGGTCTCGACGTAGCCGTAGCCGGCCCGGCGGGCGGGCGCGGCGATGCGCTCGCGGATCGCCAGGAAGGTCGCGGAGCTGGGGGGCAGCAGGTCGTAGGTGCCCTTGGGGGCGGTGAAGGTGCTCAACTTCTCTTCCGTCACATTCCTCGTCGCGGGAAGGCCGGGGCGCCTGCCGCCCCCGCTGCCTCTCGGAGGTAGGGGTTGGTGGCGCGCTCGCGGCCGATGGTGGTCTGTCCGCCGTGGCCGGAGAGGACCACGGTGGTGTCGTCGAGGGGCAGGCACACCCGGGCCAGCGAGCGCATGATCGCCGCGCTGTCCCCGCCCGGGAGGTCGGTACGCCCGATGGAGCCGGCGAACAGCAGGTCGCCCGAGAACAGCACCGGGGGGAGGTCCTCGGCACCGGGCGTCCGGAAGGTCACCGACCCCCCGGTATGGCCCGGGGCGTGGTCGACGGTGAGCTCCAGGCCGGCCAGCTCCAGCAGCGCGCCGTCGGTGAGCTCGCGCACGTCGTCGGGCTCGCCGACGGTGAGCTCGCCCATCAGCTGGGTGCCCAGGGAGCGGCCGAGCGCCTTCTCCGGGTCGGACATCATGTACCGGTCCTCGGGGTGGATCCAGGCCGGGACGCCGCGGGCGCCGCAGACCGGGACCACCGAGGCCACGTGGTCGATGTGGCCGTGCGTGAGCAGCACGGCGACGGGCTTGAGGCGGTGCTCGCGGACCATCTCCTCGACGCCGCGGGCCGCCTGGTGGCCGGGATCGACGATGACGCACTCCTCGCCCGCCGCCGGTGCGACCAGGTAGCAGTTGGTGCCCCAGGCTCCAGCGGGGAATCCGGCGATGAACACGCGCGTCCTTCGTGATGCGGTCGGCAGCGGCGGCTGCGGGTGCGGCTGCCGGGTGCTGGGGGCGGCTTCCGGGGATGCGGCTACCAGTGGTGTATGGGCAGCCTACCGGCGGTGCGGGTCCGGTTGCGAACCAGATGCGGGTGGCGGCCGCGCTTCGTCCTGACAGGTTCACCGCGTTCTTACGGGCCCGGTCCCTACACTTGGCCGCTGATGGATGCGATGATCCGCTCCGGTACCCATCCACTTTTCCAGCACATCCGTAGGAGACACGGCCGGTGGTCAGCAGCGAACAGCGGCGGCGGCAGCTCGCCCGAGAGAAGTACGAGCGCCAGGCGGAACGCCGGGCCGCGGCCCGGGCCGCGCGCAAGCGCCGCAACGCGATCCTGGGCGCCTCGCTCGCCGTCGTGGTCCTGGCCGGCGGCGGTGCGCTGATCGGCACCGGCGCGTTCGACTCGGACGGCAAGGACAAGTCGCCCCAGGCCGCGCCCACCCAGGCCAACGAGCCGACCACCCCGGTCCGCAAGGCGGTCGAGGGCTGCGCCGCGCCGGCGCCGGGTGCGCCGAACGGCAAGCAGTGGAAGACCGAGCCGGCCATGTCGATCGACACCGCCGCCTCGTACACGGCCGTGCTGGACACCAACTGCGGCAAGGTGACGCTGTCGCTCGACGCGGCCAAGGCGCCGCACACGGTGAACTCCTTCGCCTTCCTGGCCGGCGAGAAGTACTTCGACCACACCAAGTGCCACCGTCTGACCACCGACGGCATCTTCGTGCTGCAGTGCGGCGACCCGACCGCCAGCGCGACCGTCCCCGGCGGCACCGGCGACCCGGGCTACAAGTTCGCGGACGAGAACCTGACCGGCGCGACCTACCCGGCGGGCACCGTGGCGATGGCCAACTCCGGCCCGGGCACCAACGGCAGCCAGTTCTTCCTGGTCTACAAGGACACCCAGCTGCCGCCGAACTACACCCCCTTCGGGAAGATCACCGGCGGCCTGGACGTGGTGCAGAAGATCGCCGCCGCGGGCACCCTGGAGGGCGGCACGGACGGCCACCCGATGGCCGACGTCACCTTCAACTCGGTCACCGCCACGAAGGGTTGACCTACCCCGGGGTCGCCCGCGAGGCTTGCCGACGGCGCCCGCGGGCGGCCCGGGCCCGAAATCGCCCGGCCCGGATGCGGACAGCACCGGGCCTGGTCGCCTATGTTGGCGTTGTATAGGGTGCCCGGACCCGCCTAGCCGCCACCCTCGGCAGCAAGTCTCGGCGGACGGGGACGGCGGACTCATCGGTCCGCCGCACATCAACTGTGGACGACGGACGCGCGCCGCCCCGGCGCGGGCGCGACGTCATGTGGAGGACGCGCTATGAGCAGCGACCCGTGGGGCCGTGTCGACGAGCAGGGCACGGTCTACGTCAGGACGGCCGACGGCGAACGCGTCGTCGGTTCCTGGCAGGCCGGCTCGCCCGAGGAGGCCCTCGCCTACTTCGAGCGCAAGTACCAGGGCATCGAGGTGGAGATCGGCCTGCTGGAGAAGCGGGTGCGCACCACCGACCTGGCCGCCAAGGACGCCCAGACCGCGCTGGACCACCTGCGCACCCAGGTCGTCGAGGCGCACGCGGTCGGTGACCTGGAGGCCCTGGCCAAGCGACTGGACACGCTCGCCGGCGAGATCGAGAGCCGGCGCGAGGAGCGCAAGGCCGCCCGGGCCAAGGCGCAGGACGAGACCCGCACCGCCAAGGAGGCGCTGGTCGCCGAGGCCGAGCAGCTCGCCGAGTCGACCCAGTGGCGGGAGGCCGGGGACCGGCTGCGCGCCCTGGTGGACACCTGGAAGGGCCTGCCCCGCCTGGACCGCAAGAGCGACGACGAGCTGTGGCACCGCTTCTCGCACGCCCGCTCGGTCTTCTCCAAGCACCGCAAGGCGCACTTCGCGACCCTGGACGCCGAGCGCGAGCAGGCCCGGCAGACCAAGGAGGCGCTGGTCACCGAGGCCGAGGCGCTCTCCTCGTCCACCGAGTGGGGCGACACCGCGGCCCGCTACCGCGACCTGATGGCGCGCTGGAAGGCCGCCGGCCGGGCCCAGCGCGACGTCGAGGACGAGCTGTGGGCGCGGTTCCGCGGCGCGCAGGACGTGTTCTTCCAGGCCCGTTCCGCGGTGTTCAGCGAGCGGGACGCCGAGCAGGTCGCCAACCAGCAGCTCAAGGAGGCGCTGGCGGCCGAGGCCGAGGCGATCCTGCCGATCACCGACCTGAAGGCGGCCAAGGCCGCGCTGCGCGAGGTGAACGAGCGCTGGGAGGCGATCGGGCACGTGCCGCGCGACGTCCGTCCGAAGCTGGACGGCCGGCTGAACGCGGTCGAGCGGGCCATCCGCGAGGCCGAGGACGCCGAGTGGAAGCGGTCCAACCCGGAGGCCAAGGCCCGTGCCGCCGGCATGGTCGGCCTGTTCGAGGCCAAGGCCGAGAAGATCCAGGCCGACCTGGACAAGGCCCGTGCCGCC
The DNA here is from genome assembly GCF_040681575.1 of Kitasatospora sp. NPDC051702. Lineage (NCBI taxonomy): Bacteria > Bacillati > Actinomycetota > Actinomycetes > Kitasatosporales > Streptomycetaceae > Kitasatospora > Kitasatospora sp. NPDC051702. Next base: position 2,407 of record NZ_JBFAZB010000089.1, on the reverse strand, counting down.
GGCAACGCGTCCAAGGCCGCGAAGCTGGAGTCCGAGCTGGCCGGTGTGCAGACCCTGCTGGAGCAGGCGCACCGCAGCCAGGAGGAGTTCAGCGGCTGACCGTCCCGGTCGGCCCGCCGTACGCCGAAGGCCCCCGGGGGGAACTCCCCCGGGGGCCTTCCTCGTGCGCGCCGCGCGCCCGGCCGCTACTTGCGGGCCGAGGTGACGCGGTAGACGTCGTACACGCCCTCGACGCCGCGGACGGCCTTGAGCACGTGGCCGAGGTGCTTCGGGTCGCCCATCTCGAAGGTGAAGCGGCTCATCGCGACCCGGTCGCGGGAGGTCTGCACCGCCGCCGACAGGATGTTGACGTGCTGGTCGGAGAGCACCCGGGTGACGTCCGACAGCAGTCGGGACCGGTCCAGCGCCTCGACCTGGATGGCCACCAGGAAGACCGAGGACTGGGTGGCCGCCCACTCGACGTCGATCATCCGTTCCGGCTGCTGGCTCAGCGCCTCGACGTTGACGCAGTCGGCGCGGTGGACGGAGACGCCGTTGCCGCGGGTCACGAAGCCGAGGATCGGGTCGCCCGGCACCGGGGTGCAGCAGCGGGAGAGCTTGACCCAGACGTCCTCGACGCCCTTGACGATCACGCCCGGGTCGCCCTTGGCCCGGCGGCGCACCGCGCGGCGGTTGTCGTGCGTCGGGGTCGCGGTCTCGGCGAGGTCCTCGGTGGCGCCCTCCTCGCCGCCGAGCGCCTGGACCAGCTTCTGCACGATGTTCTGCGCGGCGACGTGGCCCTCGCCGATCGCGGCGTAGAGCGAGGAGATGTCGGGGTAGCGCATCTCGTGGGCCAGGGTGACCAGCGAGTCGCCGGTCAGGATCCGCTGGATCGGCAGGCCCTGCTTGCGCATCGCCCGGACGATCGCCTCCTTGCCGTGCTCGATCGCCTCCTCGCGGCGCTCCTTGGAGAACCAGGCGCGGATCTTGTTGCGGGCGCGCGGCGACTTGACGAAGCCCAGCCAGTCCCGGGACGGGCCGGCGTTCTCCGCCTTGGAGGTGAACACCTCGACGGTGTCGCCGTTCTCCAGGGTCGACTCCAGCGGCACCAGCCGCCCGTTCACCCGGGCCCCTATGGTCCGGTAGCCGACCTCGGTGTGCACCGCGAAGGCGAAGTCGACCGGGGTCGCACCGGCCGGCAGCGCTATCACGTCGCCCTTGGGCGTGAAGACGAAGACCTCGTTGCTGGCCAGGTCGAAGCGGAGCGACTCGAGGAACTCGCCCGGGTCGGCGGTCTCCTTCTGCCAGTCCAGCAGCTGCCGCAGCCAGGCCATCTCGTTGACGGCGCCGGCCTTGTCGTCCTTGCGGACCTGGGTCGGGGTGTCGGTGCGGACCTTGGAGGCGCCGGCCACCGCGCGCTGCTTGTACTTCCAGTGCGCGGCGATGCCGTACTCGGCCCGGCGGTGCATGTCGAAGGTGCGGATCTGCAGTTCGACGGGCTTGCCGCCCGGGCCGATCACCGTGGTGTGCAGCGACTGGTACATGTTGAACTTGGGCATCGCGATGTAGTCCTTGAACCGCCCCGGCACCGGGTTCCACCGCGCGTGGATGGTGCCCAGCGCCGCGTAGCAGTCGCGGACGGTGTCGACCAGGACCCGGATGCCCACCAGGTCGTAGATCTCGGCGAAGTCCCGGCCCCGGACGATCATCTTCTGGTAGACCGAGTAGTAGTGCTTCGGCCGGCCGGTGACGGAGGCGGTGATCCGGGCGCCGCGCAGGTCCCCCTGGACCTGGTCGATGACGGTCGCCAGGTACTCGTCCCGCTTGGGGGCGCGCTCGGCGACCAGCCGGACGATCTCGTCGTACATCTTGGGGTAGAGGATCGCGAAGGCGAGGTCCTCCAGCTCCCACTTGATGGTGTTCATGCCCAGCCGGTGCGCCAGCGGGGCGTAGATCTCGAGGGTCTCGCGGGCCTTCTTCTCCTGCTTCTCCCGCTTGAGGTAGCGCATCGTGCGCATGTTGTGCAGGCGGTCGGCCAGCTTGATCACCAGGACCCGCGGGTCCTTGGCCATCGCGACGACCATCTTGCGGACGGTCTCGGCCTGCGCGGCCTCGCCGAACTTGACCCGGTCGAGCTTGGTGACGCCGTCGACCAGCAGGGCCACCGAGTCGCCGAAGTCCTTGCGCAGGGTCTCCAGGCCGTAGTCGGTGTCCTCGACCGTGTCGTGCAGCAGCCCGGCCATCAGGGTCGGGGCGTCCATCCCGAGCTCGGCGAGGATGGTCGCCACGGCGAGCGGGTGGGTGATGTACGGGTCGCCGCTCTTGCGCTTCTGCCCGCGGTGCCACTTCTCGGCGACGGCGTAGGCCCGCTCGATGTCCCGCAGCAGCGCCGGGTCGGCCTTCGGGTCGTTCGCCCGGATCGAGCGGA
>NZ_JBFAZB010000088.1:0-13709 GCF_040681575.1 Kitasatospora sp. NPDC051702 | reverse complement strand
AGCCAGTAGTGGTGGTGGGTGAAGGGGTAGGTGGGGAGGGGGAGGTGGGGGTTGGGGGTGTGGTTGGTGGGGTGGTGGCCGTGGGTGTGGGTGGTGGCGAGGGCGGTTTGGAGGGTGTGGGTTTCGGGGTGGGGGTGGTGGAGGAGGGGGGTGGTGTTGGGGGTGAGGGGGGTGAGGACGGGGTTGGGGCCGAGTTCGAGGGTGAGGGTGATGCCGGCGTTGGTGAGGGTGGTGGTGGTGTCGTGGTAGCGGACGGGTTGGCGGATGTGGTTGGTCCAGTGGGTGGGGGTGGTGGGGTCGCCGGTGGTGGCGATGGGGGTGTGGGGTTGGTGGTACGTCAATCCGCTGGCGACGTTGTGGAAGGCGTCGAGGATGGGGTCCATGTGGGGGGAGTGGAAGGCGTGGCTGACGGTGAGGTGTTTGGTGCGTCGGCCTTGGGTGTGGAAGTGGTGGGCGATGTGGGTGGCGGTGTGGTGGTCGCCGGCGATGACGAGGTCGGTGGGGGTGTTGATGGCGGCGATGGTGACGGTGTCGGTGAGGTGGGGTTGGAGTTCTTGTTCGGTGGCTTGGATGGCGATCATGGCGCCGCCGGTGGGGGCTTGGTGCATGAGGGTGGCGCGGGTGGCGACGAGGTGGGCGGCGTCGGGGAGGGTGAGGATGCCGGCGGCGTGGGCGGCGGTGAGTTCGCCGATGGAGTGGCCGGCGAGGTGGTGGGGGTGGATGTCGTGGTGTTGGAGGAGTCGGAAGAGGGCGGTTTCGAGGGCGAAGAGGGCGGGTTGGGTGTAGCGGGTTTGGTTGAGGAGTTCGGCTTCGGGGGTGTGGGGTGGGGCGAACATGAGGTTGCGGAGGGGTTGGTCGAGGTCGAGGTGGGGTTGGAGGGCGTCGAGGGCTTCGTCGAGGGCGTGGGCGAAGGCGGGGTGGGTGTCGTAGAGTTCGCGGCCCATGCCGGGGTGTTGGCTGCCTTGTCCGGTGAAGACGAAGGCGAGGCGGGCGGGGGTGGTGGCGGTGCCGCGCAGGAGGGCGGGGTGGTCGTGGTCGTGGGTGAGGGCGTCCAGGGCGGCGAGGGCGGTTTCGCGGTCCGTGGCCAGCACCGCGGCACGGTGCTCGAGTCCGGCTCGTCCGTTCGACAACTGGGCTGCCACGGAGTTGAGTTCGATCGACGGGTGGGCGAGCAGGTGGTCCCGGAGCCGCTCGGCCTGGGCGCGCAGGGCGGGCGCGTCCTGAGCGGAGAGCGGCCAGAACGCGGGCCCGGCGGCCGGGGCCGGCACGGGTTCGGTGCGCGCGGGCGGGCTGGGCGGTGCCTGTTCCAGGATGACGTGCGCGTTGGTGCCGCTGATGCCGAAGGAGGAGACGGCGGCGCGGCGCGGCCGCCCGTGCTCGGGCCAGGCGGTCTGCTCGGTGAGCAGTTCGACGGCCCCGGTCTCCCAGTCGATGTAGGGCGAGGGCGCGTCCACGTGGAGGGTGCGGGGCAGCACGCCGTGCCGCATCGCCTCGATCATCTTGATGACGCCGCCGACGCCGGCGGCGGCCTGGGTGTGGCCGATGTTGGACTTCAGCGAGCCCAGCAGGAGCGGGGTTTCACGGCCCTGACCGTAGGTGGCCAGGAGTGCCTCCGCCTCGATCGGGTCGCCGAGCCTGGTGCCGGTGCCGTGCGCCTCCATGGCGTCGACCTGGTCGGGGGTGAGGCCGGCGGAGGCGAGGGCCTGGCGGATGACGCGCTCCTGCGCGGGCCCGTTGGGGGCGGTGAGGCCGTTGCTGGCGCCGTCCTGGTTGATCGCCGAGCCCCGCAGGACGGCCAGGACCTGGTGGCCGTGGCGGCGGGCGTCGGAGAGCCGCTCGACCAGCAGCAGGCCGACGCCCTCGGACCAGGCGGTGCCGTCGGCGGAGGCGGCGAAGGCCTTGCAGCGGGCGTCGCCGGCCAGACCGCGCTGGCGGCTGAACTCCAGGAACATGCCCGGGGTGGCCATCACGCTGACGCCGCCGGCGAGGGCGAGGTCGCACTCGCCCTGGCGCAGGGCCTGGGCGGCCAGGTGCAGGGCGACCAGCGAGGAGGAGCAGGCGGTGTCGACGGTGACGGCCGGGCCCTCCAGACCGAAGGTGTAGGCGATCCGGCCGGAGGCGACGCTGGACGTGGTGCCGGTGAGCAGGTACCCGTCCAGTCCCTCGGCGGGCTCGTGCAGCCGGGCCCCGTAGTCGAGGTTGGTCGCGCCGACGAAGACGCCGGTCGCGCTGCCGCGGAGCCGGTCGGGCGCGAGGCCGGCCCGCTCGAAGGCCTCCCATGCGGTCTCCAGCAGCAGGCGCTGCTGCGGGTCCATGGCGAGCGCCTCGCGCGGACTGATGCCGAACAGCCCGGCGTCGAACCCGGCGGCGTCGTGCAGGAACCCGCCCTCGCGGACGTAGGAGGTGCCGGGGTGGTCGGGGTCGGGGTCGTAGAGGGCGTCGAGGTCCCAGCCGCGGTCGGTCGGGAAGGGGCCGATGGCGTCGGTGCCGTCGAGGACGAGCCGCCACAGGTCCTCGGGGGAGGCGACCCCGCCCGGGTAGCGGCAGGCCATCGCGACCACGGCGATCGGGTCGTCGTCCGCCGTGGACGTGCGGGTGGCCGGTGCGGCGGCGTCGGGGCCCTCGGCGCGCTCGTGCAGCAGGCGGACGACGGCCTCGGGCGTCGGGTGGTTGTAGACGAGGGCGGAGGGCAGGCTGAGGCCGGTGGCGGCCTGGAGCCGGTCGCGCAGTTCGACGCCGGAGAGCGAGTCGAAGCCCAGGTCCTTGAAGCTGCGAGCCGGGTCGACGGCGTCCCCGGTGACGTGGCCGAGCACGATGGCGGCCTGGGTGCGGACGAGGTCCAGCAGATCGGAGTCCGTGGCCGGACGGCGAGCGGGTGCATCGCCGGGGGCGGACCGGGTGTGCTCCGGGGCCCGAGCCTCCGTGCCGTCAGGGTCAGCCGTACCGTCCGGGCCGTCCGGGCCGTCCGGCGCGAGCGGGGTGTCCAGCCAGTGCCGGGAACGCTGGAAGGCGTAGGTCGGCAGTGGCACCGCCCGCCCGCCCGGCAGGGCCGGGGAGCCGCTCCACTCCACCGGCGCGCCGTGCGCGTGGGCGCCGGCCAGGGCGGTGAGCAGGGTGGTCGCCTCGGGCCGGCCGCGGCGCAGCACGGCGAGCAGGAGGTGGTCGTCGCCGGTGCCGGCCAGGCTGTCGCGACCGAGGCCGGTCAGGTGCGCGTCCGGGCCGAGTTCCAGGAACACCCGGGCGCCGGCGCGCCGCAGCGTGTGCAGCCCGTCGTGGAAGCGGACGGCCGCACGGATGTGCCGGGCCCAGTACGCGGGGGAGGTGAGCTCCTCGGCGGTGGCGAGCTCCCCGGTGACGTTGGAGACCACCGGGATCGCGGGCGGGCGGAACTCCAGCCCCGCGGCGACGCGTTCGAACGCGGCGAGGATCGGGTCCATGTGCGGCGAGTGGAACGCGTGGCTGACGGCGAGCCGCCGGGTGCGGCGGCCCTGCGCGGCGAGTTCCCCGGCTGCCCGCAGTACCTCCTCCTCGTCGCCGGAGAGCACGACGGCCTGCGGGCCGTTCACGGCGGCCAGCGACACCCGGTCGGAGAGCAGCGGCAGCACCTCGTGCTCGGCCGCGGCGACGGCGACCATCGCCCCGCCTCCGGGCAGCTCCTGCATCAGCCGGCCGCGGGCGGCCACCAGGGCGGCGGCGTCCTCCAGCGAGAGCACCCCGGCGGCGTGGGCGGCGGTGAGCTCGCCGACGGAGTGCCCGGCCAGGTGGCCGGGGGCCGGGGCGAAGCGGCGGACCAGCCGGTAGAGGGCGGTGCCGACGGCGAAGAGGGCGGGCTGGGTGTAGCGGGTCTGGTCGAGCAGGGCGGCATCGGGGGTGCCGAGTTCGGCGAACAGCAGGTCGCGCAGCGGCCGGTCCAGGTGCGGGTCCAGCGCGGCCAGCGCGGCGTCCAGGGCCTCGGCGAACTCGGGGTAGGCGGCGTACAGTTCGCGCCCGGCCCCGGGGCGCTGGCTGCCCTGGCCGGTGAACAGGTAGGCGGTGGCGGCCGGGGTGGTGCCGGCCCGGCCGCGGACCACCGCCGGGTGGTCCTGACCGGCGGCCAGTGCGGCGACGCCGTCGAGGAGCTCGGCGCGGTTGGCGACGAGGAGGACGGCGCGCTCGGCGAAGAGCGTCCTGGTGGCGGTGAGCGCGTGCGCGGTGTCGGCCGGGCGGGTGTCGGGGGTGGTGGCCAGGTGGTCGCGCAGCCGGCCTGCCTGGGCGCGCAGCGCCTGCGGGTCGCGGCCGGAGAGCACGAAGGGCAGCGGTCCGGCAGAAGTGGCCGGGGCGCCGTCCGCGGTGTGCCGGGTGGGTGCCGGATCGGCCAGCACCACGTGGCAGTTGGTGCCGCCCATGCCGAAGGAGCTGACACCGGCGACGAGCCGGCGGCCGTCGTGCGGCCAGGGCCCGGTCTCGGTGCGGACCCGCAGTCCGAGTTCCGCGAGCGGGATCTCCGGGTTGGGCTCCCGGAAGTTGAGGCTGGCCGGCAGCCGGCGGTGGGCGATGGCCAGCGTGGTCTTCAGCAGGCCCACCAGGCCGGCCGCGCCCTCCAGGTGCCCGACGTTGGTCTTCGCCGACCCGACCTGCAGCGGGGCGGACCGTGCGCGCCGGCCGCCGCCCGTGCCGAGGACCGCGCCGAGCGCCGCCGCCTCGATCGGGTCGCCGACCGGGGTGCCGGTGCCGTGCAGCTCGACGTACTGGACGTCGCGCGGGGACGTGCCGGCCCGGGCGTGGGCCTCGCGCAGCACCGCCTGCTGGGCCTCCCGGGCCGGGACAGTCAGCCCGTCGGTGGCGCCGTCGTTGTTGACGGCGCTGCCGAGGATGACGCTGTGCACGCGGTCGCCGTCGGCCAGTGCCCGGTCCAGCGGCTTGAGGACGACGGCCACACCGCCCTCGCCGCGCACGTACCCGTTGGCGCGGGCGTCGAAGGTGTAGCAGCGGCCGTCCGGCGAGAGCGCGCCGAAGCGGGCGCTGTCGGCGCTGGAGGTGGGCGAGAGGATCAGGTTGACGCCGCCGACGAGGGCGAGGTCCGACTCGCCGCGGCGCAGGCTCTCGCAGGCGAGGTGGACGGCGACCAGCGAGGAGGACTGGGCGGCGTCCACGGTGAGGCTGGGGCCGGTGAGGCCGAGCACGTAGGAGAGCCGGTTGGCCAGGATGCCGCGGTGCAGGCCGGTGACGGAGTGGCGGTCGGCGGCGGCCTCGCCGCGCCGGTGGTGCAGGGCGGCGTAGTCGTCCCAGATGGCGGCGGCGAACACGGCGGTGCGGCTGCCGGCGAGCGAGCCGGGCACGATGCCGGCCTCCTCCAGGGCCTCCCAGCCGAGTTCGAGCAGCAGCCGCTGCTGCGGGTCCATCGCGGCGGCCTCGCGGGGCGCGATGCCGAAGAAGCCGGCGTCGAAGTGGTCGACCCGGTCGAGGAAGGCCCCGCGCTGCGGGGCGGCGGCGGACCAGCGGCCGGCGGGCGGTTCTCCCACGGCGTCGGCGCCCCGGCGGAGCAGCTCCCAGAACGCGGAGGGGTCCGGCGCGCCGGGCAGACGGCAGGAGAGTCCGATGACGGCGATCGGGGCGGAGTGGTCGCTGCTCATGGTCTGTGCCGTGCTCCCTCGTAGTGGACACCCAGGTCAGCCCACCGTCACGGGCGTCCCTAACGGAGGCCTTGCGGCCCTCTAAAGCGGGGCGGAACCAGCCGATCCACCGGCTCACCCCACTCACCCAGCCGGCCACCGGCCACCACCACGAGCCGGCCGGCCCGCGGACCACGGGCTCGCGGATCACGGCGCTCGGGCATGCGGCGACGCCCGACCGGTGGTGCGGGTCGGGCGTCGTGGTGGTGGAGGCGCGCCGCTAGACGGGGGCGCTGGCGAGGTCGTAGACCGCCTGGAGCGAGGGCGCCTCCAGCAGGGCGGCCAGCGGCAGGCTGCGGCCGGTCTCCCGCTCCAGCGCGGTGAGCAGCCAGAGCAGGTGCACCGAGTCCCAGCCGGGCACGTCGTCGAAGGAGGCGGTGGCGTCCTCGGTGCCGATCGGCAGGCCGAGTTCGTCCTGGATGAGGGCGATCAGGTCGTCCACGCTGTTCATGCGCGGTCTCCTCGGGGTTCGGTGCCGGAGCCGGGTGCGGCTACGGAGACGGGTCCGGTTCCGGCGCCGGTTTCCGGTGCGGGACCGGCGAGTTCGGAGTCGAGCGTGACCCAGGCGGGCGGGGCGAGCGGTTCGGCGAGGTCGTGCCGGAACTCGGCGGAGGCACCGTCCGCCTGCTCGGCCACGGCGGTGAACCCGTAGCGCGGGAAGAGGTCGCGGACGGTGCCGTTGCGCGCGGAGGGCCGGTAGCGGCCGCGGACCTCGCGGACGCCGGTGGCGGCGGCGTGCCGGAGGATCTCGGCGAGGGCGGCGTGTTCGACGCCGCGGGAGAAGACCCGGCAGCTGAGCAGGAAGTTCTCGACGTCCAGTCGCGCGCCGTCCTCCTCGCGGCGCAGGAGGACGGCGCCGACCAGGCCGTTCTCCCCGAAGCGGTCGGCGGAGCGGACGGCCAGCACCAGGTGGTCCGGGTGTTCGGCCCGGGCGGCCACCTCGGCGGGCTGGAGCCGTTCGGTGGTGAGGTTGAACTGGTTGGTGCGCAGGGTGAGTTGGGAGATCCGTGGAACGTCCTGCGGGCGGGCCCGGGTGAGGCTGACCCGGACGTCGAGTTCGGCCAGGTAGTCGTCGAGGGAGGAGAAGCTCTGGAGGAAGTCGCCGCGGGCGAGCTCCTCCCGGTACCGGGCCGGGCGGGCGCGGTCCTCGGCGGTGGCCTCGCGGACGTCGAACCAGCCGTCGCGCAGCAGCCGGGGCAGGTGCAGGGCGGGTTCGCCGTCGAGGTCGACCACGGCGACGGCGGGCAGGGCGGCGCGGACGGCGCCGCGTTCGAAGGGGCTGTCGTCGGCGAAGACCACGCTGTCGATGCCGAGGTTGAGCGAGTCGGCGAGCGAGGTCAGGTTCTCGTCCTTGGGGCGCCAGTTGGCGATGACCCGGACGAAGTCCTCGGTGCGCAGGACGCTGTCCGGGTGCTCGGCGAGGACCTGGGCCACCGGCTCCGGGTCGTTCTTGCTGACGGCGGCCAGCAGGACGCCCTGGGAGGTGAGCTGACGGATCGCCCGCTGGAAGGTGCGGAACGCCTCGCCGGTGTGGGTGCCGGCGAGTTCGATGCCCTCGGGGCCGTCGTCGCCGAGGATCCCGCCCCACAGGGTGTTGTCCAGGTCGACGGCCAGCACCTTGCGGGTGCGCCCGGTGAGGGCGCGGGCCAGGTGGCCGGCCTGCCGGGCGTAGGCGGTGAGCAGGGCGGGGGAGAGGTGGGCCTTGGCGTAGGCGTCCAGCCGGGGGTCCTGGACCGGGACGCCCTCGTTGGCGAGCGGTTCCAGGTCGAGGACGACGATGGCGGGGTGTTCCTCGCCGATCCGCAGCAGGCGCGCGTTGGCCTCGCGCCAGATCGCGCCGAGCCGGGCCCGGGCACGCAGGTCGACCAGCTGGGCGGTGTGCCGGTGCAGCAGCGGGAGGGTGTTGAGGACGAGCGTGGCGCCGGGTGCGGTGGCGGCGAACCGGGCGGCGAGCCGGCCGAGCAGCGCCGTCTTGGCGGCGAGCACCGCCTCGACGTCGTCCGGCCCCCAGGGGAGGGGCAGTTCGTCCAGGACGACGGCCGGGTCGAGCACGCAGAGGACCAGCTGGGGCGCGGCGGCGTAGAGCCCGGAGCCGGGGTCGGAGAGTTCGAAGACGTAGCTGTCGAAGTCGGTGAAGTGCGGGCGCAGCAGCAGGCCGTGCCGAGCGAGCTCGGCGGTGAGCGCGGGCCGGAGCGAGGCGAGCGTGCCGTGGCCGGTCACCGCGATGGTGACGGCGGTGGTGCCGGGGTGCAGCCGGAGCACCTCGTCGGGGTCGAGCCTGGCCAGCAGGTTGCCGGCGAGGGCGAGTTCGTCGTCGCCGGCGCCGTCCAGCAGCCGGGGTACGGCGGGGTACTCGGCGGCGAGCCGCCCGGCGCGGTGCAGGGTGCGCAGGCCGTCGGTGGTGGTTCCCATGGTGGTGTCAGTCCCTGGGGGTGGTCGGGTCGCGTCGGTGCGGGCAGTCTGTCCGGCGGGGCTAAAGCAGCTCTGAGACCGGGCTGAGCCGGCGGGCGAGCAGGTCCAGTACCTCGGCCCGGTGTTCGACGAGGTAGAAGTGCTCGCCGGGGAAGACCCGCAGGTCGAACCCGGCGGTGGTGTGGGCGGACCACGCGGCCGCTTCCAGCAGGGTGGTCCACGGGTCGTGGTCGCCGGTGAGGGCGAGCACGGGCACGTCGACGGTGGCGCCGGGGGCGGCCCGGTAGGTCTCGATGGCGCGCAGGTCGCTGCGGACCGCGGGCAGGATGAGCTGCAGCGCGTCCGGGTCGGTGAGCAGGCGCCGGTCGGTGCCGCTGAGGTCCTCCAGGTGGGCGGCGAGCCCGGCGTCGTCGAGCCGGTGGTACGCCTCCCGGCGGGCCTGGGAGGGCGCCCGGCGGCCGGAGACGGCGAGGAGTTCGGGGCCGTCGTCGCCGGCCAGGCGCCGGGCCACCTCGAAGGCGAGCGCGGCGCCGAGGCTGTGCCCGAACAGGGCGTACCGGCCGCCGGCGACGGCGGAGCGCAGCGCCGGGGTGACGAGGTCGGCGAGCTCGTTGAGGTTGTCGATGCCGGGCTCGCGGTAGCGGTCCTGCCGCCCCGGGTACTGCACGGCGAGGATCTCCACGGAGGGGTCGACGGCCTCGGCCCAGGGCCGGTAGGTGCCGGCGGAGCCGCCCGCGTGCGGGAAGCAGACGAGCCGGACGGCGGCGTCGGGGCGGTCCTGGTAGCGGCGGATCCAGGTCTGGGCGGGTGCGTGCGGACTCATGGTCGGGCTCCCTGGTGCTGGCGTGGGTGCGTGGGGTGGTGCCGTGGACGTGGGGGGAGGCGGCGCGGGCGGGGAGACGGCGGCCGGGTCGGGGCGGGCCGGTTCAGGCGGCGGTGGAGAGGTCCAGGCTGCGGTCGGAGAGCAGGATCGCCCGGTGCACGTTCTGCAGGGCGGGGCCGGGTTCGATGCCCAGCTCGCTGTTGAGCGTGTGCCGGGTGGAGCCGTAGACGTGCAGCGCGTCGGCCTGGCGCTCGGAGCGGTAGAGGGCGATCATCAGCTGCCGGCGGAAGCCCTCGTGCAGCGGGTGTTCGGAGGTCAGCGAGTAGAGCCGGCCGACGAGTTCCTGGTGCCGGCCGAGGGCGAGGCCGGCCTCCACGTGCTGGTCGACGCAGCCGAGGCGGGCCTGCTCGATCCAGGCCACGAAGCCGTCCAGGATCGGCCCGGCCCGCAGGTCGCCGAGGGCGGGGCCGCGCCAGAGGCCGAGGGCGGCCTCGAAGGCGGCGGCGGCCTGCTCGGGCCGGTGCTGCCGTAGGGCGGCCCGGCCCTCGCCGGTGAGCCGCTGGAACTCCCGGGCGTCCAGCCGGTCCTCGCCCAGCTGGAGCGCGTAGCCGGGCGAGCGGGTGACGATCGGGGTGCCGGGGACGCCGTCCCGGGCGAGGAACTTGCGCAGCTGCGAGATGTAGACGTGGATCGCCGCGAGGTAGCGCCTGGGCGGGCGTTCACCCCAGATCTCGTAGCTGAGCTGTTGGACCGACACCACCTCGTCGGCCCGGACGAGCAGGGCGGCGAGGACGACCTGCATGTTGCGCGCGTTGATGGCGGACGGCCGGTCGTGCGGCTCCGGCCGGATCCGCAGGCTGCCGAGAATTTCGTACCGCATGACTACCCCCAGGTCGGCGTCGTGGTTCGCCACCAATCTGCACCGCGGTGGCGGCCCGGCACATCAGCGGAATTACGTACCGTCCCGGCGGTACGGGTACGAGGGGCCCGGCCGGGCCGGAACGCTTCAGGGCCGGTTTAGGCCTGCTTGAGGCGGCGGCCGGACACTCGGCCGCCGGACCGGTGGGCGCCGGGCCCGCACCCGGACGGAACGGAGAGGCGACGGCTGATGGCACGGTACTGGGCGGGGTGGTGGGAGCGGATGGCGCCCGGGCTGAGCGCGCTGGCGTGCGGCTGGGGCCTGGGGCCGTGCGTGCCGGTGCCGGAGGCGCGGGGGTGGGCGGAGCCCGGTCCGGCGGTGCTGCCGCCGGCCCATCCCGAGCGGCCCGCCGGGCACGTCCCGCCCACGGAGGACGAGCGCGCGCTGTGGCGGCAACTGGACGGCGTCGGCTCCGCTTGAGACCTGATTGCTCGTCAAATACATGTCAGGAATTGCGCATTGATGTGGACGTGGAATTGCGCCGTGTAAATTTTCCATTGCCGACGAGGCCCGGCGCTGGGCGTTTGGCTACGGTGGGCCCATCGCACGCCTGATCGATGAGCGGCGGGGCAGTCGCACTCGGATGGGGGATCCACGAGTGCCGCGCGCTGGAAGGGAACACGACCTATGGCGTCCACGGGGGATCGGCAACCGAACGGCTCGGACCCGGAGGTCCGCACGGCGGAGGCGGCGGCACTGCACGCGGTGCTGGACGCGCTGTCCGACGGGCGGGGCCGGCTGGTGGAACTCGTCGGTGAGCCCGGCGCGGGCAAGACCCGGCTGCTCACCGGACTGGCGGAGGAGGCGGAGCGGCGCGGCGCCGTCGTGCTGCGCGGCCGCGCCACCGAGGCCTCTTCGGCCCTGCGCTGCCAGGTCCTCGTCGACGTGCTGGGCCGCTGGGGCGGCGCCGGCCTGGACGAGGCCCAGCTGGCCGCGCTCGGCGAGCTGCTCCCGCAGCTGGCCCTCGGCCCCGGCCCGCAGACCATCCCGGCGGACCTGCCGCCCGCCTGGTGGCTCTGCCACTACTACGCGACCCTCGTCCAGCGGCTGAGCCTCTGCGCCGGCCGGGGGCTGGTGCTGCTGCTGGACGACGCCCACTGGCTGGATCCGGGCACGCTCGAACTGCTGGAGTACCTCGGCCAGCGGCCGGTCGCCGCCCCGGTCGCGGTGGTCGTCTCCTACCGGCCCCGCCAGGCGCCCGCCGAGCTGGCCGGGACCTTCGCCCAGGGCGTCGAGCTCGGCACCGCGGGGCGGGTCGAGCTGGCGCCGCTGGACCCGCGCCGCAGCGCGGAGCTGGCCGGGATGCCGGTGGACTCGCCGGCGCTGCGGCGACTGCACCGGGAGTCCGCGGGCAATCCGCTCTACCTGCTGACGCTGTTGGACCAGGCGGCCGAGGCGCCCGGCGCGGAGAGCGCGGACGGTGCGGAGGCCGCGGACGGTGCTCGGGCGGCGGCCCCGCCGGAGCCGGTCGAACCGGCGCTGCCGGTGCGGTTCGGCGCCCGGATCTCCGCCGAGTTCGTCGCATTGGACGAGCAGTTGCAGCAGGTCGCCGCGGCCGGTGCGGTCCTGGGCGAGCGTTTCGACGCCGCCGGCGTGGCCGCCCTGATCGACCAGCCGAAGGAGCGGACCTGCGGGCTGCTGGACGGGCTGGTCCGGCGGGACCTGCTGCGGACCGTCCCGGGCACCGACCAGCTCGCCTACCGGCACCCGCTGGTGCGCCGTGCGGTGTACGCGGCGGTGGACGCCTGCTGGCGGATCGAGGCGCACCGCAAGGCGCTGGACTTCCTGTCCGCGCGCGGCGTGCCGGACGCCGAACTGGCCGAGCACGTCCAGCGGTCCGGCCCCGGCGACGGCGAGCGGGACCACCTGGTGCTGGCGGCGGCCGCCCGGGTGGCCCTGCTCACCGGGGACGCCCGCGCGGCGGCCACCCTGCTGCCGGAGGCGCTGCGGCTGCTCGCGGTCCGCGGGAAGGCGCGGGAGGCGATGGAGTTGAGCGCGTTCGCGCTGAGCGTGAAGTCGGCGGCCCGACCGGCACCGGAGCTGCTGATGGGCTGTGGCGTCCCGCTGCCGACCCCGGCCCTTCCGGGAGTGCCGGCGGAACCGGCGGGCGCCGCCGTCGAGCTGTTCGCGGCGCTGACCGAGCGCGAGCGGGAGGTGGCCGACCTGGCCGGAACCGGTCGGCGCACCCGGCAGATCGCGGCCGAGCTGCGGCTGAGCCCGCGCACCGTGGACGTCCACCTGACGCGGATCTACCGCAAGCTCAACATCAGCTCGCGGGCCGCGCTGGCCCGGATGGTGGTCGAGTCCGGGCGGGCCGGCGGCCTGGCGGGGTAGCGCCCGTCCGGCCCCTGCGGCCCCTCCGGCCCTCCGGCCCCTGCGGCCTGTCGGGCCCGGGTGGGTGGCTGAGCGGTCGGCGCGGCCCGGTGCGGTCGGGTGTGGCCCGGCCGCGCCCCCGGGCCGGGCCGCCGCGTGGCTGCGGCGGGCGGCGGTTCCGGCGGGCGGCGGGCGGAGGTTCCGGCGGGCGGCCCGACGGGGGCGACGGCTCCAACGGGCCGTGGGCGAAGGCTCCTTGCTATTCGGAGGGCCCCTCCGTATTGTGTTCGACGCGGCCCGGGACGTCCCCTGTAGCGGCCCTGGCCGCGCCTTCCCGGCCTGCCCGCCGGAGGTGCCGGCCGTCCGCCGGCCCGCCGCCCGCCGGTCGTGCCCGCGCCGCGCGCGGGCCGCGCGCCGTCCCGCCGAGGCACCGGCGCCGGCCCGACCGGCCGCCCGCCTTCCTTCCCCGCCCCGCCCGCCGGGGCCGCGCCCACTCCGGAGGACCCGCATGTCCCAGCCCGGCCCCGTGCCGCTCTCCGTACTCGACCTCGCGCCCGTCCTCGACGGCCGGACCACCGCCGACGCGCTGCACGACAGCGTCGCGCTCGCCCGGGCCGCCGAGGAGCTCGGCTACCACCGCTACTGGGTCGCCGAGCACCACAACGCCCCGGGCGCGGCGAGCAGTGCGCCGGCCGTGCTGATCGGCCAGATCGCCGCTGCCACCAGCCGGTTGAGGGTCGGCTCCGGCGGGGTGATGCTGCCCAACCACGCCCCGCTGGTGGTCGCCGAACAGTTCGGCACGCTGTCCGCCTTCCACCCGGGCCGGATCGACCTCGGGCTCGGCCGCGCCCCCGGCACCGACCCGGTGACGGCCCAGGCGCTGCGCCGCGCGGCCGGCCCGCTCGCCGGCGGGGACTTCCCCCGCCAGGCCGTCGAGCTGCTGGGCTACTTCGACGGCCCGCAGGACGACGCCGCGGCCGGGGTGCGGGCGGTGCCCGCCGAGGGCAACCGCCCCGAGGTGTGGGTGCTGGGCTCCGGACTGGGCAGTGCCGAACTGGCCGGCTCGCTCGGTCTCCCCTTCGCCTACGCGCACCAGTTCAACGCGGAGCTCACGGTGCCCGCGCTGCGCGCCTACCGGGAGGCCTTCCGCCCGTCGGCGGTGCTGGAGCGGCCGTACGCGCTGGTGGCCGCGTTCGTGCTGGCGGCGGAGACCGACGAGGAGGCCGACCTGCTGGCCGGCCCGATACGGGTGGCCGCGATCCGTACCGTCCGGGCCGGCGGGCGGCAGAACGCCTACCCGACGCTGGCCGAGGCGCAGGCCTACGAGTACAGCGCGCACGACCGGCAGATCGTCGACGGCTTCCTCGGGCGGCAGGTGATCGGGGGCCGCGCGGAGGTCCGGCGCCGGGTGGCCGACCTGATCGCGGCCGGCGCGGACGAGTTCATGGCGATGACGGTGGCACCGGACTTCGACACCCGGCTGGCCTCCTACCGGATCCTCGCCGAGGAGGTGGCCGCGCTCGGCTCGGGCCCGCTCGCGGGCGCGCGGCGTGGCTGACGCGCGGGCGGCGGCCCGGCCCCGGTGGGGCCG
>NZ_JBFAZB010000087.1:0-14502 GCF_040681575.1 Kitasatospora sp. NPDC051702 | reverse complement strand
CACCTACCGCTTCAAAAACCAAACCCGCCACCTCGACCTCACCAACTACCAAACCACCACCCACACCCACCCCTAACCACCCCACACACCAAAACCAAAACCAGAACCGGAAAGGTCGGAACACAGCCGGCCACCGAGACCCAGCACCACGCGGCGATCAGGAGGCCCGCCCATCTGCGGGCCTCCCGCACCGCACCCCCGAATCCCTCCCCCGGATGGAGTCCGCCCCGTGCACGCCTACGACCTCGTCGACGAAGCCGTCATCAACGCCCCCGCCCCCCAGGTCTGGAAGGCCCTCATCGCCGAACTCAACGGCGCCGCCACCTGGTGGACCCCGCACAACACCTTCGAGCCCGGCAGCACCGGCCCCGAGCACGTGGGCGGCACCACCCTCGTCACCGTCCACACCAAGGGCGTCGACAAGGGCGGCCCCAAGCTCCGGTTCACCGCGACCACGACCCGCATCACCCCCGGGGAGCACTACGCCGCGGACTACACCGACGGCGCCTTCCGCGGCCAGGCGACCTTCACCCTCACCCCCACTGAGGACGACACCAAGACCCGCCTCACCATGACCTTCACCGCCAGCCCCCACGGCTGGCTGAAGCTCCTCGCCAAGGTCGCCGACATCCCCGCCCAGCACTCCAGCGCCACCCACAACGCCTTCAAGCACCTCAACACCCACCTCACCACCGCCGCAGGAGGAGCCCGATGACCACCACTCACCCTCCGGTCCGGAAGCTCCGGGAGGCCCGGACGGCCCAGGGCTCGGCCCCGGTGCGGCTCGCGGCCCTGCCCGCCGACCCGCGCTCCGTCGCGATCACGGACCTCACCGTCCGCACCGACGACGGTGCCCTGCTGACCGTCGCGCTGCACCGCCCGGCCGGGGAGCCGGCGCAGGGCGAGGCGACCGACACCCCGGACGCGGACCCGGTGATCGTGCTCGCCCACGGTTGGGCGGCGAGCCACGCCGTCTGGCACACCACGGCGACCCTCCTCGCCGGCGCCGGCCACACGGTGGCCAGTTACGACCAGCGCGGCCACGCGACGTCGACGGGCGAGAGCGGGAGCGTCTCGATCGAGCGGCTCGCCCAGGACCTCGGCGCGGTGGTGGACGCCGTCGCCGGGACCCGCCCGGTCGTGGTGGTCGGCCACTCAGGCGGCGGCTACGCCGCGCTCGCGTACGCCGCGCGCCTGCACGCCGAGCAGCCGGGGACGGCCGCCGACCGGCTGGTGGGCCTGGTGCTGGCCTCGACCGCCGCCCACGGCCAGGAGACGCCGGCCAACGAGGTCAGCATGATGGGCTCCAAGAAGTTCAGCCGGGCGCTCGGCATCGGGTGGCTCGGCCGCAGGCTCCTCGGGAAGACCCACGGCCCGGCCGCGACGTTCGAGGCCCGCGAGCGGAGCCGGCACCTGTTCGCCACCACCCGGCCGGCGATCCGCGCCGCCTTCTTCGCCTCCACGCAGGACATGGACCAGCGCGACGGGCTCCCCCGGATCGACACGCCGACCACGGTGGTCACCGGCACCCTGGACAAGATCGTCGACCCGTCCCACAGCCGCACCCTCCAGCAGCACCTCCCGCAGGCGACGCTGCACACCATCGCCGACGCCGGCCACATGCTGCCGCTGGAGTGCCCGCAGCAGCTGGCCGAGCACGCCCGCGCCCTCGCCACCCGCGCCGCTCGCTGACACCCGCCCCGCGCCGCGGCGCGCCGGCAGCTCTGACAGTGCCGACGGCGCGGGCGGCACGGCCAGCGCGGGCGGCACGGGCCACGCGGACGGCGCGGACGACGCGGACGACGCGGACGACGCGGACGACGCGTCATGACGTCGGCCCGGCCGGGGCATCGGCCTCCTCCCGTCCGCTGACGGCCGCGGCCGGAACCCGTTTGACATGCACCGTAGGCTCGGGGCACGTCGGCGGAGCGGCCTTCCGGAGCGCCCGGTCACCGCGCGCCGAGAGGAGGAGGAGCGTGCTCGTCGTGTTCAGGTGCCGACAGTGCGATGCCCCGTTGTCGCCGCCCCTTCGGCGCCGCGAGTGGGTCCCGCTGCCGAGGGTGAAGGGGCGGGACCACTACACCTACGGGCCGTCGACGGTCCCGGCGGGGTTCTACGCGTCCGACCCGGAACCCCGCCGGATGCTGGACGGCAGTGACGCCGCCCTGGTGCTCAATCCCGGGGACGGTGGGCTGCTGCACCCGACCGAAGTGTCGGGCCGGAGTTACGGGTGCTGCCGGCTCGACGGGATCGACGGCCCGAACCGCGTGTGCGCCGGGTGCGGGAGCGAGGTCGGTGTCGAGATCTCCGACTGCTGGACGGAGTACGACGTCCGGCTGCTGGCCTCCGCCGTGGTCGAGGCTCCGGCCGTCGGCGAGGCCGCGGGCGGGACTCCTGCCGTGGCGGAGCCTCCGACCGCCGGCGAGGGGTAGCTCGGGAGGCGTCCCCCGGGGAGGCCTGGATCTGGTTCCCCGGCTCGGACGCCTCCGTCCGGGAAGATAGTAGCCATGGACATAGTAGCCATGTACCGTAACTGACATGAGTTCAGCACCCGAACGCGCCACCGCGGGATTCCTGGTCTGGCGCCTGTCGACGAAGTGGCGGGTGGCCGTCGACCGAGCGGTCGCACCCCTGGGTCTGACCCACGCCCAGTACGCCCTGATGGCCTCGCTCCACGGCATGCACCGCTCCGGGCTGCGGCCCAGCCAGCGCCAACTTGCCGACCACACCGGCCTGGAGGCGCTCTACGTCTCCAAGCTCGCCCGTGCCCTCGAGTCCGCCGGGCTCCTCGCCCGCACCCGCGACCCGGACGACCCGCGCGCCGTGCAGCTGTCGCTGACCGGGGACGGGCTGGAGGTCACCGGCCGCGCGATCGCGGTGGTCCAGGGCCTGCTGGAGCGGCTCCTGGAGCCGTTCGGAGGTCAGGACAGCTCGCGCGCACGACAGTTCACCAGCGAGCTGGCGACCCTGCTGGACGTACCGCTCGATCCGCCCACCGCGCTCGATCCGCCCGGCCCGCCCGAGCCGACCACCGAGAAGGAGCAGTCATGACCCCCACCCCGACCCCCACCCCGACCCCCGCCACCACCCCCGCCGCCAACGGCCGGGTCGTCGCCCTGGCGCACCACGCCGCGCGCGCCGTCCTGGAGGGCGTGCTGGACCGGCACGGCCTCACCTTCCACCAGAACGTGCTGTTCCGGGCCGTCGTCGTCGGCGGTTCCGTCGACAGCATCCCCGTCGGCCCCGGCTCCGTCACCACCGGCTCCGTCACCACCGGCTCCATCGGCCGGGACGAGCTCGTCGCGGACGTCGCCGGTTCGCTGAAGACCGACGAGACCCTCGTCCGCGGCGTCGTCGAGGAGGCGGCCGCCGCCGGCCTGCTGGAGCAGGACCCGGCGGACGCCTCCCGGGTGCGGCTCACGGCCGCCGGGCTCGAGCGGTACGAGCGCGCGGCCGCCGAGACCGCCGAGGTCTCCGCCCGCCTGTACGACGGCATCCCGCCGGAGGACCTGGCGGTCGCGGGCCGGGTCCTGACGCTGGTCACCGACCGGGCGAACGCCGAGCTGGACCGCGCCTGAGGCCCTGTCAGGACGGGCCTGTCAGGGCCTGTCACGGCCTGTCACGGCCCGAAGGGCCCGAAGGGCCCGCCCGAGGCACCCGAGGCTCCGACGGGGCGTCCAAGGGCTCCGCCGGAGCAGGCCGAGCGGGCGGGGTCAGGGCGTCCGGACGGCCTCCACGAAACCGCTCGTGGTGGGCCCGGAGCCGGCCGGCAACGGCCGGCCGAGACCGGCCGCCACCTCGTCGAGCAGGGTGACCCGGGTGCTCCAGCCGTGGGCGTCGAGCCACTCGTGGGTACCGGTTCCGAGCCCGCCCTGCCAGAGGTCGGTGATGTGGGCGAGCGAGGGGTCCTGCGGGGTGCTCGCGACGTCCCGGCCCTTCTCCAGCAGCAGCCGGCTGCCCGGCGCGGAGAGCTCCCCGACGGCGCCGAGCAGGCCGGCGGCCTCCTCCGCGGTGAGGTAGACCAGCAGGCCCTCCGCCAGCCAGGCGGTGGGCCGTTGCGGGTCGAAGCCGGCCTCGACGAGGCGGCGCGGCCACTCCCCGTCCAGCAGGTCGCCGGGCAGGGCGGTGCGCTCGCAGGCGGGGGCGGCGCCGAGCCCGTCGAGGACCTGCTGCTTGAAGGCGAGGACGGGGGCGAGGTCGAGCTCGAACAGCCTGGTGCCGGCCGGCCAGTCGATCCGGTAGGCGCGGGCGTCGAGGCCCGCCGCGAGCAGGACGACCTGGTCCGTGCCCGCCGCGCGCAGGCGGTCGTCGTAGAAACGGGTGCGCAGGATCCCGTGGACGACCAGCCGGCGCGCGAAGGGGCTGTCGGGGCCCGCGGTGGGCACCGGCACGGCGGAGGCCTCGACGAAGGCGGCGGCGTAGCGGTCGACGAACAGCGGGTCGGGGCGGGAGCTCTCGTAGGCGCGCACCAGGGCGACGGCCAGCGCGGTGCGGGAGACCGGGCTCAGCGGGCCGGCGGCCGTCGGATCGGCGCCCGCAGGGCCGGTACGCGAAGAGCCGTCGCTCGAAGCTCCCCCGCCCGAAGGGAAGTTGGACGTCGGGTCGGCAGCGGTCGGGTCGGTGGTCGTCATGGCCGGGAATCTACCGCGCCCGAACATCCCCGGGCCGGGTCGGGGGGTTCCCGGCGGCCGCGGCGGGGCAGCGGGCCCGCGTCGTCTCTGCCGCTCGGAAATTGATGGGCAAGGCCCGGTAAAGGCGGCGGGCAGCGCCTTGTAGCCGCCGTCGGCCCGTCGTTAACCTCATGGCCACGCCACTCGGCAACGCCGTGAAGTGGTGCGCTTCCTGACGTGCCGTCGCATGTCATGAACCTGAGGTTCCACTCCTGGGGGCGCCCCCACCTCTGTACAGCGCGAGCACACCGCCGAGCCCGCGGCCACCGCCGCAGCCCGGCCAGCACGTGCCGAGATCCCGTCAGCACGGGTCCGAGCCCGTACCCGGCGAACCCCATGCCGTCACCGGCCCGCGCTCCCACCCCCCACGGAGGGTCGACTCTTGCGCTTCCACTCCCCCGGCAGCCCGCGCCCGCACCGGGCCCGCGGACTGCTCGCCGCCCTGCCCGCCCTGGCGATGGCCGCCACCGGCCTGCTCGCGGTCACCGCCCCCACGGCCACCGCCTCGGCGCCCGCGAGCGGTGCCGCGCACTCCGGCGTCGCCACCAAGCGGCTCTGCGCCGCCCCGACCCGCCCCGGCCAGATGGCCTGTCTGGCCCTCGCCCGCACCGACCTGCCCCAGCAGGCCTCCCTGGCGCCGGACATCAACCCCTCCGGCTACGGCCCCACCGACCTCGCCGCCGCGTACAACCTGCCCACCTCGGCCGGGTCCGGCGCCACCGTCGCCATCGTGGACGCCCAGGACGACCCGAACGCCGAGTCCGACCTCGCCGCCTACCGCTCCCAGTACGGCCTGCCGGCCTGCACCACCGCCAACGGCTGCTTCCGGAAGGTCGACCAGCGCGGCGGGACCAGCTACCCGACCGCCGACAGCGGCTGGGCCGGCGAGATCTCCCTCGACGTCGACATGGTGAGTGCGGTCTGCCCCAACTGCCACATCCTGCTGGTCGAGTCCGACGACGCCTCCATGGACAACCTCGGCGCCGCCGTCAACACCGCCGTCTCGATGGGCGCCAAGTACGTCTCCAACAGCTACGGCGGCTCGGAGGACTCGACCGACCCGAGCTCCGACTCCAGCTACTTCAACCACCCGGGCGTCGCCATCACCGTCTCCTCCGGTGACTCCGGCTACGGCGTCGAGTACCCCGCCGCCTCCCAGTACGTCACCGCCGTCGGCGGCACCAGCCTCAACCGGGCCTCCACCAGCCGTGGTTGGAGCGAGAAGGTCTGGGGCAGCACCTCGGGCGGCAACGGCGCCGGCTCGGGCTGCTCCGCCTACGACCCCAAGCCCAGCTGGCAGAAGGACACCGGCTGCGGCAAGCGCACCGTCGCCGACGTCTCCGCCGTCGCCGACCCGGCCACCGGCGTCGCCGTCTACCAGACCTACGGCGGCTCCGGCTGGAACGTCTACGGCGGCACCAGCGCCTCCTCGCCGATCATCGCCGCGGTCTACGCCCTCGCGGGCACCCCGGCCGCCGGCACCACCCCGGCCTCCTACCCCTACGCCCACACCGCGTCGCTCTACGACGTGACCAGCGGCGCCAACGGCAGCTGCTCCCCGTCGTACCTGTGCACCGCCGGCAGCGGCTACGACGGCCCGACCGGCCTCGGCACCCCCAACGGCACCGCCGCCTTCACCAACGGCGGCAGCGGCGGCGGGAACACCGTCACCGTCACCAACCCCGGCAACCAGAGCACCTCCCAGGGCTCCGCCGTCAGCCTGCAGATCCACGCCACCGACTCAGCCTCCGGCCAGACCCTCACGTACGGCGCCAGCGGCCTGCCCGCCGGCCTCGCGATCAACGCCTCCACCGGTCTGATCACCGGCACCCCGAGCAGCGCCGGCAACTCCACCGTGACGGTCACCGCCACCGACACCACCGGTGCCGGCGGCTCGACCACCTTCGGCTGGACGGTCACCGGCACCGGCGGCGGCTGCACCGGCACCCAGCTGCTCGGCAACCCCGGCTTCGAGACCGGCAGCGCCTCCCCCTGGACGGCCACTGCGGGCGTCGTCGACAACAGCTCCTCGCAGGCGGCCCACGGCGGCTCCTGGAAGGCCTGGCTGAACGGCTACGGCTCCAGCCACACCGACTCGCTCGCCCAGACCGTCACCATCCCGGCCGGCTGCAAGGCGACGCTGAGCTTCTGGCTCCACATCGACACCGCCGAGACCGGCAGCACCGTGTACGACAAGCTGACCGTCTCGGCCAACGGCACCGCGCTGAAGACCTACAGCAACGTGGACGCCGCGGCCGGCTACCAGCTGCGCACCTTCGACCTCTCGTCCTACGCGGGCCAGAGCGTCACCGTGAAGTTCAACGGCGTCGAGGACTCCTCCCTCCAGACCAGCTTCGTGGTCGACGACACCTCCCTCACCACCTCCTGACCTCCTGACGGAGGCCAACGGGTCGCACGACGGGACCCGGTGGACGGCCCGGCGCACCGATCGGTGTGCCGGGCCGTCGGCCGGTCCGGCACGGCCGCCGGGACGCGGTTCCGTCGGCCCAGGCGGTCCAGGCGGTCCAGGCGGTCCAGGCGGTCCAGGCGGTCGAGTCGGTTCAGTTCGTGTAACTCACCCAGCCACGCAGCGCGTTGGTGTTCGGCGGGCAGAAGACGCGCACGTTCAGGAAGGTGGTGTACGGGCCGACGGTGCGGGTCGATCCGTCCGAACAGCTCACGTTGACCCACCACTTGGTGGTCCCGGTGGCCGAGCAGGAGATGTTGAAGTACTGCTGGTTCCCTGAGGTGCCGAAGGTCCCGGTGCTGCAGTTGACGCTCTGCAGCGAGGCCGGCGCGGCGGTCTGCGCCTGAGCGGCCGGGGCCGCCGCGAGGCCCAGGGCCGCGACGGTGGCGGCGGCCACCAGGCTGCCGGCGACCCTGTTCCTGATCCGGTTGTTCACGTGGTCCGCCCTCGTGGTCGGTGGAGCGCGCGGGCGCGCCGGGCGGGGCCAGGTCCCCGTCCGGCGCTCTGTCTGCGGCGACTCTAGGGATCCGGCGCACCGGGGAGCATATGGCGGCGGGAAATGCACCCGACCCGCCCCGGACAGCCGGTTCGGCCCGCCGCCGGCTCACCTCGGGGGCGGAACGCCGCTGGACGGACGGCTGGGGCGCCCCGCCCGGGCCGGGAACGGCCGAAACCCGTCCGTCGCACGGCCGTTCGCACCGCCGCTGGCACCGTTCCGTGCGCCTGCGCGATTCCGCCGCAAAAGGGCCGAGTCGACCACATCGGAGGTGCCGTCCTGGCATCATCCCCTCCGTGCCCGGGACGGGCCCGGGTCACGTCGGACACCGGTGAAGCAGGTGGGGAGAACATGGACGCACGCATAGCGGTCACGGGCGGCGACGAGGTCCGGGAGACGGCCGAGCTGTGGGAGTGGCTGCGCCACGAGCGCGAACTGGTCGGGCTGGTCCGGGCGGTGCCGACGGCACCCGCCGAGGGCGAACTGGGCGGGGCCGTCGAGGTGCTGGAGGTGGCACTGGGCAGCGGGGGCGCGGGCGCCGTCCTCGCCGGATCGCTCTCGACCTGGCTGCGGACCCGTCGCACGGACGTGACGGTCACCGTCACGACCCCGGCCCGCACGGTCACGCTGGACGTCCGGGGGCTCAAGCCCGAGGACGTCACCCCGCTCCTGCGCGAGGTGCTGAGCGGCGGCGATGACTGACCGACCCGAGCCACCCGACTTCGCGAACTCCCGAGCGATCCTGATCGGTACGGGCACCTACCGGCGCAGCGGCTTCCAGCCGCTGCCGGCCGCCCTCAACAGCCTGACCGCCGTGGAGCAGGTGCTGACCGACCCCCGGCTGTGCGGCTGGCCGCCGGACCGGATCACCGCCATCCCCGATCCCAGCGACATCCGCGAGCTGCTCCCGCAGCTGCGCGAACTGGCCCGGGAGACCCGCGGAGTGCTGCTGCTCTACTACGTCGGGCACGGTGTGATCCTGCCGCGCGGCCAGCTCTGCCTGACGCTGACGGACACCAACCCCGATCACCCCGACGCGGGCGGACTGGTGTACGACCGGGTCCGCGAGGTGTTCCTGGACAGTCCGGCCAAGGTCAAGGTCGTGGTGCTGGACTGCTGCTACTCGGGCCGCGCCATCGAGGCGCTGGCCGCGGGGGCGGACCCGGCCGGGGCCGCACACATCCGCGGGGCGTACATCCTCGTCGCCAGCGACCGGGCCGCCCACGTCGTCCCGCTGAGCGAGCAGGCCGAGGCGACCACCTCCTTCACCGGGACGCTGCTGGAGCTGATCCGGGACGGCATGCCCGGCGGGCCCGTCTGGCTCACCCTCGGCGCCCTGTACCCGCACCTTCAGGACCGGCTGAGGCAGCGGGCACTGCCGCCGCCCAACCAGCTCGGCACCGATTCCGCGAACCTGTTCGCCTTCACCCGCAACGCCGCCCACCGGTCACCGTTCGCCACGGCCCTGGCCGCCGCCTTCGCCCGGGGCCGGCTCCACCGTGACGTCACCCTGGAGCAGCTGGCGCAGGAGAGCGGCCGCTCACCGGAGGAGGTCTCGTCCTACCTGTCGGGCACGGCGATCGCCCCGCGCGACTTCGTCGACGCCTTCCTCGCCGCCCTGGAGCGGCACGGCGTCCCCCTGCCCCCGGGCCTCCTCGGCACCCTGCACGAGCTGCGCCTGACGGAGCTACGCGAGAGCCCGCTGCCCGCCGTGCAGGTCGTCTACCTGCAGGAGGTCACCGAACAGCTCCGGCACGAGGTCACGGTACTGACCAGGGAGCGGGACGACGAGCGGCGCGGCCGCCTCGCGGACCGGGCCCTGGCCGTCCGGGAGGCCTCCCGGTTGGCGGCGCGGCTCATCGCCGAGGAGGCGCGCAGCCGCCGCCTGCAGGAGTCCTCCGAGGAGAAGGACCGCAGGCTCGCGGCGGCTGTCGCCTTCGCCCACACCCGGGAGTCGGACCTCGTCGAGATCCGGCGCGAGGCGGACTCGCTCGGCCGGGAACTGGGCGTCCTGCGGCTCCAGGTCCAGCGGCTGATGGACCCGGCGGACGGCGAGCCCCCTCCCCCGGCCGACGCGGATCCGGTGGTGGCCGCGGCCGCCCCGTCGCCGGTGCTCGCGCTGGCGACGGCCCCCGGTCCGGAAGCGGGACGCACCGCCGTCCCCGTCGCCCGGCCGCAGTCGGCCGGGCCGTCGCGCCCACGGCCGCCCCGGCGTGCACCGGTGCCCGTCGGCAGGGTGCTGACCCAGGGCCTGCTCCTGCTGATCGGGCTGTCCGTGGTCGGTGTGGGCTTCGCCCGGTTCCTCGACGAGAGCGTCCGGGTGACGGCGCACCAGGGCGCCCCGGCCTGCGGCAGCCCGGGGCTCGCGGCGGGGGTGGACTGCCTCAAGCCGGAGACCGGGCGGGTCACGGCGACGTTCTCGGAGGACGGCGAGGCCTCGACCGCGTACAAGATCTCGGTGCTCCGGGACACGGCCTCCGGCACCGAGACCTACACGGTCGGGAAGCGGTTCTACGACGACGTGGCGTCCGGCACGGAGGTGGACCTCAAGGTCTGGCTGGGCCACGTGGTCGAGACCTCCTACCACGGCCACCGGGCCGACGTCCCCCTCTACGACCGGTGGGAGATGGTGCTGGTGGCCCTGCTGATCGGCGTGGGGACCAGCGTCGCCGTCCTGGGCGGCGTCCTGGCGCGCCTGGAGAACCCCGGGGTCCTGTGGGGCGCACCCGCGGTGATCGGCTTCACCTCCTGGATGGGGTCCAGCATCTTCGTGCAGGCGGAGCTCTCCCCCTGGGTGACGATGCCCGTGGGCGTGCTGTGCTGGCTCATCGCGTCCGCCGCCGCCTGGGGCTTCGCGACGGTCTGACGAGCCCGCCCCGTCGACCCGCCCGTGCCCGATCCGGGTTTCCTCCGGACCGGGCACGGGCGGGACCCGCCCCGCGGGCCCCGAGCCGCCCCGCCGGATCGGCGCCGCGCCGGATTCGGCCTTCACGCCCCGACGGATTGTCAGGTCCGGGACATGGGCATGGTCGAGTCCGACACCCCACCCCAGGAGGACCACCGTGCCCACCCACCGCACCAGGACCGCCGTGCCCCTGCTCGCCTCCGCCCTCGCCGCCGCGCTCCTCGGCGCCACCCCGGCACTGGCCGCACCGGCGGCGCCGCCCGCACCCAACCCGCCCACCGCCACCCGCCACCAGGTGGAGGCGTTCACCGAGGACGGCACCATCTCGCGGACGACCGTCCCCGGCGCCTCCCCCTTCACCGCACCCCCGGCCCCGGGTATCGCGCCGCCGAAGGGTGACGGCGACGTCACCGCACTCGTCCGCAACGGCGCTCCGGCCGACAAGCTGGACGTGGTGGTGATCGGGGACGGCTACACCGCCGAGGAACAGGACAGGTTCCGCGCCGACGCCGCCGAGAAGTGGCGGGAGATCACCGCCGTCGAGCCCTACGCCACGTACCGCGGGCTGTTCAACGTCTGGGCGGTCTCCGCCGTCTCGCCGGAGTCGGGCGTCTCCGGCGATCCGGACCAGGGCACCGTGCGGCACACCGCGCTCGGCGCGTACTTCTGGTGCGACGGCGTCGAACGGCTGCTCTGCGTGGACGACAAGGCCGTCGACCGCTACGCGGCCAAGGCGCCGCAGGCCGACCTGGTCCTCGTGGTGGCCAACAGCGCCAAGTACGGCGGAGCGGGCTACAACGACCTCACCTCCCCGCTCGGCTACGAGGGGATCGCGACGGTGGCCGGCGGCAACGCCAGGTCCGGGCAGATCGCGGTGCACGAGACCGGCCACTCCCTGGGCAAGCTCGCCGACGAGTACGCCTACGACGGCCAGGGGACGTACCAGGGCGCCGAACCGGCCGAGGCCAACATCAGCACGCTCACCGCCGACCGGATGCGCGAACAGGGCACCAAGTGGTCGCGCTGGCTCGGCCGGACCTCCCCCGACGGCGGGACGGTCGGCACCTACGAGGGCGGCGGCTACTACCCGGCGGGGCTGTACCGGCCGACCGAGAACTCGATCATGCGGTCGCTCGGCCGGGAGTTCAACCTGCCCGGGCGGGAGGCGATGATCGCCGGCTTCTACCGCCACGCCACCCCGCTGACCAGCGCCACGCCGACCGACACCTGGCTCACCGCGGCCGACCACCTGTCCGTCGACCTTCCCGTCACGGGCACCCGCCTGCGCTGGTACCTGGACGGGCGCGAGCTGACCGAGCTCCGCGGGCGCACCGCCCTGGACCTCGCCGCCGTCCGCCCGTCGGCGCACCGCCCGTTCCCCCGGCTCCCGTACCTGCTGACCGCCGTCGCCACCGACCCCACGCCGGCGGTGGCCGACCCGGACCTGCGGGAGAACCTGACCGCCAGCCTGTCCTGGCTGGTGACGCTCTGATCCCGGACGGCAGGCACTGAGCGGGGGCGGGCCCGGCGGCGCGGTCGTGCTGGCGGGCCGGCCCCCGCTCGGTGCCGCGGACCGGTCAGGACCCCGGACCGGTCCGTGGCCGGGGCACCCCGGATTCCGGACCGCGCGGCGGGTTGCGCCGCAGCGGGGCCAGCTCCCGAACGAGCGTGCGGACGTCCAGGGCTATGCGCCCGGCGAGCTCACCGGGGCCGGAGCCGGCCGGCAGCCGCCGGGACCACGAGCGGGCCTTGGCCGGGCCGTCCTGGACCATGTCGAAGTTGAGCCGCACCATCCCGTTCACCTCGGCCAGGGTGACCAGGATCCGGGTGTCCGCGAGGTCGATCGTGACCTCGTTCCCGATGCACGAGCACGCCACCAGTCCCTCGATGTCCTCCTCCGCCAGGTACCTGGCCAGGGGAACCGCTCTCCCCCGGACCACGAACGGACGCACCACTGGTCCCATCGACCTCGCCCCCTTCCGGCACACCGACACTCGACCGGTGAACGCCCCGGCAGCGTGGGCGCGGACGCGCCGCGACGACCCGGGCCCGCCCATGCTCCACCCACACCCCCGGAATCGCCAAGTCCAGGACGCCCCAGGAGACTTGACCGAAGGCACCGGCCCGGCGCACCGGCGCACGCCCCGGCGCATCCGCCGCGTGCAGCGCCCCGCGGAACGGGGCCGGCGACGGGCCGGACCGGGGGCAGCTGCGCCCCCGGCACCGCGGCACCCCGGCACGCGGACGGGCCCGGCACACCGGTGACGGCGTGCCGGGCCCTCCGGGGGCGCGGTCCTGGCGGCTCAGCGCCCGGCGCGGCCGAACCGCCCGTGCAGGACCAGCGCCCGGGTCAGCGCGGCCAGGCCGGCCGTGCAGAGCAGCGTCCGGAGCATGTTGGAGGCGACCCAGGTGCCCTCGAACTTGTCCCGCACCGAGGCGAAGTCGGTGATCTTCGCCGGGTCTCCGGCCGCCGCGAGCTGGTTGTTGAGCGGGATGTTGACGCCCATCGTCACCATCAGCGCCACCACGTACAGCAGCGTGGCGGCGCCCGCCCACAGCGCCGCCTGGCGCCGGCCGGCCTTGTGCTGCAGCCAGGCCGCCACGCCCGTCGCCACGAAGGCGCCGACGAAGACCAGGCCGAACATGCCGTTCTCGATCGACTTGTTGATGTGCTGCATCGCCGTCACGTACGTCCGGTCGTCGCCGGCCGCCAGGCCCGGCATCACGGACACGTCGAAGGCGAAGAACAGGCCCGCCATCAGGCCCATGGCGATCGTCGCAGCCACCAGGACCGGCCCGGTGGCGCGGCTCGGACCGCCGGGCACGCCGTGCACCGGGGCTCCCTGGCCGAGTCGGCCGATGGCCGTCGGGGACGGGTAGGACAGCGGCGCCGACGTCTGATCCGAACGCATCACAGGAACCCTTCACTCACCCGGCCCGCGGGGGCGGCACCGGCGAAACAGCGGAAACCACGACACCCCCCACCGTGCGGTTCGGCGCGCAACGGAACCGCGACAACCGGAACGGCCCCACCCGGCACGGCGCTTGCGGCCGGTTGCGCCCCGGTGGCACGCCTCCGCGACCACCACGGCCACGCCTCCCGGACGCCCCCGGGTCTCAGAGCACCGGGGCGAGGGTGCGCCGGTAGCGGCGCTCCAGGACGGTGCGGCCGAGCAGCCGCACCGGGGCCGGGATGGTCGCCGAGACGGCCCGCACGGAGGCCTGGTCGGCACCGTCGAACATCCACGGCTGCAGGTACGTCATCACCTGCGTCGGGGCGCTCTGGATGATCCGGCGCTCCACCCGCAGGTACTCGTCGACCGGGAGGTCCGCGAGCGCGGGGAAGACCACCGGCTCCTCGTGGCCCAGGTGTTCGCGGATCAGCTCCTCGAACCCGGTCGCAGCCGCGGGGAGTTCGGTGCCGCGGCCGGCGCCGAGCAGCTGCGCCACCCGGCCCATGGCCCGCTCGAGCTCCTCGTGGTCCTGCTCCAGCACGCCGCCGCCGTCGAAGCCGGCCACCTGCCGGCGCAGGTACGGCCAGAGGATCTCGTCCTCACTGTGGTGGTGCCAGTCGATCACGGCCCGCAGCCGCCCGAACCAGTCCGCCAGCGCCGCCGGGGACGCGCTCCGGGCGGCCGCCGCCCTCAGCCGGGCGGCGTCGCGCCGCATGGCGACGTGCATCAGCCCGAAGCCCCGCAGCTGCGCGGGCAGGGCGCCGATTCCCTGTTCACTCGACCAGACCGTCTTGCGATCCGACATGACACGACCTCCACAGTGGTTTCGTCACACGATCAACACCCGCCCGGGGGCGGCTCCGACGACCCGCCCCCGGCGGGCCGGCTCACACGTCCCAGACTCCGGTGGCGGCCGCCTCCCGCGCGTAGTCCGCGAAGTCCCGCGGCTCCCGCCCCAGCGCCCGCCGCACCCCGTCCCCCAACGAGGCGTTGCGCCCGTCCAGGATCAC
>NZ_JBFAZB010000086.1:0-15304 GCF_040681575.1 Kitasatospora sp. NPDC051702 | reverse complement strand
TTACATTCCGAACCCGGAAGCTAAGCCTCACAGCGCCGATGGTACTGCAGGGGGGACCCTGTGGGAGAGTAGGACGCCGCCGAACAATCATTCACAAAGAACCCCTGATCCGTTCCGGATCGGGGGTTCTTTGCATTTCCGGTGACGTATTGTCAGGGCATGGACGATCAGACGACGGTCATGGCGAACAGTGTGCTCCGGCCCGAGCAGCGCGAGGGTGCCCTGCGGGTCCTGGCGGACGCCCAGGTGGTGGACGGTCGGGCCGCGGTGTCCGAGCAGGGCCGGCTCCGGCTCCGTTCCTCGGACACGCCTCGCGGGTCGGTCACCCACTTCGTCGAGAGCGAGGGCGCCGGCGGGCCCGCGGCGGCGGAGACCGGTGGCGCGGGGGCCGTCGTCGGCTACGGCCAGCTGGAGATCCAGGAGCGCCCGGCCGCCGAGCTGGTGGTCGACCCGGCGGCCCGTGGCCGGGGCCTGGCCCGTCCGCTGGTGGACGCGGTGCTGGCGGAGGCCCACCGGGCGGGGCGCGACGCGGTGGACTTCTGGGTGCACGGCGGTCATCCGGCGGCCCGGCACCTGGCCGGGGCGTACGGCGCCGAGCTGGTCCGCGAGCTGAGGCAGATGCGCCGCACCGGGCCGCAGACCGAGGCCGTCGCCGTCCCCGGGGGCGTCGAGCTCCGCACCTTCCGTCCGGGGGAGGACGACGCGGAGTGGCTGCGGCTGAACGCGCTGGCCTTCGCCCACCACCCGGAGCAGGGTGCCTGGACGGAGCAGGACCTCGCCGAGCGGCTGGCGGAGCCGTGGTTCGACCCGGCGGGCTTCTTCCTGGCCACCCGGAACGGCCGGGTGGTCGGCTTTCACTGGACGAAGGTGCACCCCGCCACCGCCACCGAGCCCGCCCTGGGCGAGGTGTACGTGGTCGGGGTGGACCCGGCCGAGCAGGGCAGCGGGCTGGGCCGTGCGCTCACCGCGGCCGGCCTCCGTCACCTGACCGGCTCAGGCGGGGGCGAGCGCGGGCTGGAGACCGTGCTGCTCTACGTCGACGCTGACAATCCGGCCGCCGTGCGGGTATATGAACGACTGGGGTTCACCATCCACGAGGTGGACCTCATGTACCGCGTGCACCACCAGGCCGGCCCGTCCGGCCAGGTCGGTGCGTCCGACTAGGCCGACGAGGCCGAATCGGCTGGGACACCCAGGACAGCCAGGACAGCCAGGACAGCCCCGACGGCCCGGACGATCGGGACGGCCCGGCGGTCCCGGCGGGAAGCGGACCGGGGGCCGGTCCCGGTGGGCCCACTAGCCCGACCGGGCGGCCCGGGGCAAGGGGTCGGACGACACCGGCCCTTGCCCCGACCGACTCAGCTTTCCTCCTGGCCATGCGGTGTTTACCGTGGATTCAATTGCTGCCGCGAAGATCACAGGATGAAGTCCGTAGTGTCTCGCTCGTGCAGAGTCGACCGCCACGCGTCGGCCGGCCCTGTACAGACCGCGCCCGGCGGGTGGGCGCTGGCCACGGGTGAGGACGACGGCCCGCAGAGCCATTCGCGTCCGGACGCCGTCCTGCTGCTGGAGGAGCTGGAGCCCATGAGCATTCCTCGCCCCGTCTCTGCCGCGCTGTCCCCGCCGGCCCGGATGTCCAGTGCGCTGGGGATACCGCCCGAGCTGCCGGCCGAGGACGAGCAGGAGTTCGACGCCCTGCCCCAGGGCCGCTTCCTCGATCGCGAGCGCAGCTGGCTCGCCTTCAACGAGCGCGTCCTGGAGCTCGCCGAGGACCCGGGGATCCCGTTGCTGGAGCGGGCCAAGTTCCTCGCCATCTTCGCGAGCAACCTGGACGAGTTCTTCATGGTCCGGGTGGCCGGGCTGAAGCGCCGCATCGCCACCGGCGTCGCCCAGCGCAGCGCCTCGGGCCTGCAGCCGCGCGAGGTGCTGGACCTGATCTGGACCCGCTCGCGGGAGCTGATGGCCAGGCACGCCGCGGCCTTCCAGCAGGAGGTGCTGCCGGACCTCGCCGCCGAGGGCATCGAGGTGGTCCGCTGGCCGGAGCTGGCGGAGAAGGAGCAGGCCCGGCTGCACACGCTGTTCCGGCAGAAGATCTTCCCCGTGCTGACCCCGCTGGCGGTCGACCCGGCGCACCCCTTCCCGTACATATCGGGACTCTCGCTCAACCTGGCCGTCGTGGTGCGCAACCCGGTGTCCGGGCACAAGCACTTCGCCAGGGTGAAGGTGCCGCAGTCGCTGGCCCGCTTCCTGGAGGCCTCGCCGCAGCGCTACGTCCCGCTCGAGGACGTGATGGGAGCGCACCTGGAGGAGCTCTTCCCCGGCATGGAGGTGCTGGCCCACCACGCGTTCCGGGTCACCCGCAACGAGGACCTCGAGGTGGAGGAGGACGACACCGAGAACATCCTCAAGGCCCTGGAGAAGGAGCTGATGCGGCGGCGCTTCGGCCCGCCGGTGCGGCTGGAGGTCGAGGAGTCCATCGACCCCTACATCCTGGACCTGCTGGTGCGGGAGCTGAACATCACCGAGGCGGAGGTCTTCCCGCTGCCCGGGCCGCTGGACCTGACCGGTCTGTTCGGCATCGCCGAGCTGGACCGTCCGGAGCTGAAGTACCCGAAGTTCGTGGCGGGCACCGCGCGCGGACTGACCGACGTCGAATCGGCCTCGCAGCCGGACATCTTCGCCGCGATGCGCGAGCGGGACGTGCTGCTGCACCACCCGTACGACAGCTTCTCCACTTCGGTCCAGGCCTTCCTGGAGCAGGCCGCCGCCGACCCGGACGTGCTCGCGATCAAGCAGACGCTGTACCGCACCTCGGGCGACTCGCCGATCGTGGACGCGCTGATCGACGCGGCGGAGTCCGGCAAGCAGGTGCTGGTGCTGGTCGAGATCAAGGCGCGCTTCGACGAGCAGGCCAACATCAAGTGGGCCCGCAAGCTCGAGGAGGCCGGCTGCCACGTGGTGTACGGCCTGGTCGGGCTGAAGACGCACTGCAAGCTGTCGCTGGTCGTCCGCCAGGAGGGCGACACCCTGCGCCGCTACTCGCACGTGGGCACCGGCAACTACCACCCGAAGACCGCCCGGCTCTACGAGGACCTGGGGCTGCTGACCTCGGACCCGCAGGTCGGGGCGGACCTCTCGGACCTGTTCAACCGGCTCTCCGGGTACTCGCGCCGGGAGTCCTACCGCCGTCTGCTGACCGCCCCGCGCGGTCTGCGCGACGGCCTGGTGTCGCGGATCCACAACGAGATCGCCCACCACCGGGCCGGCCGCCCGGCCCACGTGAAGCTCAAGGTCAACTCGATCGTCGACGAGGCCGTGATCGACGCGCTGTACCGGGCCTCGCAGGCCGGGGTGCCGGTGGACGTCTGGGTGCGCGGGATCTGTGCGATCCGGCCGGGGGTGCCCGGGCTGAGCGAGAACATCCGGGTGCGCAGCATCCTGGGGCGCTTCCTGGAGCACTCCCGGATCTTCGTGTTCGGCAACAACGGCGACCCGGAGGTCTGGATCGGCAGCGCCGACATGATGCACCGCAACCTGGACCGCCGGATCGAGGCGCTGCTGCGGATCACCGATCCCGCGCACCGCGCCGAACTGTCCGGGCTGATCGACCTCGGGGTGTCGGACGAGACCGAGTCCTGGCACCTGGGGCCGGACGGCGCGTGGACCCGCCACTCGCAGGACGCCGAGGGCCGGTCGCTGCGGCACGTCCAGGACCTGCTCATCGACTCGCGCCAGCGCCGCCGGGCCGCCACCTCGCGCTGACGCGACCACTGATGCGAGCCGCTGGAGCCACCGGCCCCGATGCCCGCGGGCCGGAGCTCCAGCGGTCGGCCACCAGCCCCGGGGGACGAACCCGGGGGAACGGGGATCTACCACGCCATGACCGATGCGCCGATGACGGCCCAGGCGGCCTCCACCGCGACCGCCGGGGACATCCTCTCCAGCCATCTCACCGCCCAGGCGGGCGCGTTCCTGCGCGCCCTGCCGCTGGCGGTGGGCGAGGTCGGCGCCAGACCGGGGACGGCCGCGGTCGTCCCGGCGGCCGGCACCGCGGACCTGCTGCGGTCGGTGCGGCGGGTCGGCGGGCTGCTGCACACCTTCGGCACGCTGTTCGAGCAGGGCTGGGCCCAGGAGTCGCGCACCGAGCTGCGCTGGCTGCTCAACCTGCTGGCGCTGGAGCCCGGCTACGTCCGCCGCTCGGCCCGCCTGCTGGGCGCGCTGGACTCGCTGAGCGGCAGCGACCCGGAGGGGACGGGCATGCTGGCCGGGCACGCCGGGGCGCCCAAGGCGCGGGCGCTGCTGGACCGGCAGCTGACCCTGGCCCGCACCCGGGCGCACTCCTCGGTGCTCCAGGAGCTCCGCTCGGCCCGGCTGCACGCGCTGGCGGACCGGATGACCCTGCTGGTCGGCGAGGCCCCGCTGCTGGAGGCGGCGGGCGGGCGGGCGGCGGCGGTGCTGCTGCCGCAGGCGGCCGCCGCGTTCGCGGCCCTGTCGGCCAGCGCCCAGCAGCTCCCGCTGCAGCGGGCCGCCACGCCGTACGGCGGGGACGGCATGCGCCGGCTGGGCGCGGTGCCCGCGGCGCGGGGCCCGGCGGACGCGGACGCGGCGCTGGCGGCCGACGACGCCCCGTGGGCGCGGACGCGGATCCTGGTGAAGCGGGCCCGGTACGCGTCGGAGGTGTGCGGCCGGGGTGCGGCGGAGCTGGACGAGCTGGACGCGGTGCTGGGCCGGCACCAGGAGGCGGCGGACGCGGCGGTGACCGCGGCCACGGCGGCGCGGACGCCGCGGATCACCCCGGCGACCGCGTACGTGCTGGGCGTGGTGCATGCTGATCAGCGACTGGAGGTGGAGGCGGCGCGGTACGCCTTCTGCCGCCGGTGGCCCGACCTGTCGCCCGGCCCGGACGGCTGGCCGGACCTCCCCCCTGCCGAGGGCTGGGGGCATTCCCCCGCACCACGGACGGCCTGAATTGCGTGATCGCCTGAGCACCGGGCGGGCAGAGGACAGCCCCACGACGAGGGCGGCGCACGCCCCGGTGATCCTGGCGGCCGGCGCGGTGCTGTGGCTGCCCGGCCGGCCGAAGAAGAGCGGCCGGCTGGGGCGGCCGCGGATCGCGGTGATCCACCGGCCCAAGTACGACGACTGGAGCCTGCCGAAGGGCAAGCTCGACCCGGGGGAGGGAATGGTCGCGGCGGCGCTGCGCGAGGTGCGGGAGGAGACCGGCTACTCCTGCGTGCTGGGACCGGAGCTGCCGTCCCAGCACTACCTGGTGCAGGGCCGGCCGAAGGAGGTCCGGTACTGGGCGGCGGTGCCGTCGGGCGGGGCCTTCCGGCCGAACCGCGAGGTGGACCGGCTGGAGTGGCTGCCGGCGGGCAAGGCCCGCGCGCGGCTGACGCACGGGCGCGACCGGCTGCTGGTCGACGCCCTGCTGCTGGTCCTGGGGGCGCGGCCGGTGCGGGCGGGCGGGGTGCCGTCGGCGGAGGACCGGCGGAAGTGATCTCGTCGCGCCCTTGCCGTGACGCAACCGTTACTACCTGACGTAGTTTCCTGTCATCCGTTCGAGGTTCACTCCCCGTTCACTTGCGACCGGCTGTCGTGTCACTTACCCGGCCTAACTTCGGGTCTACCGGAGGGCCGCACGGGCCCCGGACCACAGCAAAACCCGCGCTCCGCCGTCCTCGCACGGCCCGCGCGACGGGCAATGCCACAGAAAGGGACACCCCAGTGAAGCTCCAGCGGAACGGCCGCTCCAAGGCCCTCGCCATCGGTGCCATGGCGCTCGTCAGCTCGCTGTCGCTCGCCGCCTGCGGCTCGGACGATAACAACAACACCACGGCGTCCAACGGCTCCAGCGGTTCGGCCTCGGCCACCGCGGCGATCAACTGTGGCAAGCCCGGTGCGCTGATCGCCGCCGGCTCGACCGCCCAGGGCAACGCGATCGACGTGTGGAAGACCACCTTCGGTGCGGCCTGCTCCGGCACCACGGTCAACTACGGCGGCGTGGGCTCCGGCGCGGGCGTCCAGCAGTTCACCCAGGGCAAGGTCCAGTTCGCGGGCTCCGACTCGGCCCTGAAGCCGGCCGAGGTCGACGCGACCAAGGCGGTCTGCACCGGCGGCCAGGGCATCGACCTCCCGATGGTCGGCGGTCTGATCTCGCTCGTCTACAACGTGGACAACGTCGACAACCTGGTCCTGGACGGCCCCACCGCCGCCAAGATCTTCGACTCGCAGATCACCAAGTGGAACGACCCGGCGATCGCCGCCCTCAACCCGGGCGCCAAGCTGCCGGACGCCGACATCCAGTCGTTCCACCGCTCGGACGACTCCGGCACCACCGACAACCTGACCAAGTACTTCTCCAAGGCCTCGGGCGGCGCCTGGACCTACCCGTCCAGCAAGACCTGGGCGGCCAAGGGCGGCCAGTCGGCCAACGGCAGCGCCGGCGTCGCGGCCCAGGTGAAGCAGGTCAAGAACTCGATCAGCTACGTCGAGCTCTCCTTCGCCCAGACCAACAACCTGAAGAGCGCCGCCATCAACACCGGCGCCTCCAAGCCGGTCGCGGCCACCGCCGAGAACGCCGCCAACACCTTCGCCAAGGCCAAGGTCGCCGGCACCGGCAGCGACCTGGCGCTGACGCTCGACTACGCGACCAAGGACGAGGGCTCCTACCCGCTGGTCCTGGTCACCTACGAGATCGTCTGCGACAAGGGCAACAAGGCCGACACGCTGGACACCCTGAAGGCCTTCCTGAGCTACACCATCAGCGACGCGGGCCAGAAGGCGATCGGCGAGAAGGGCTACGTCCCGCTGCCGAAGGAGCTGACGGACAAGGTCAACGCGGTCGTCCCGACCCTGGCCTGACCGTACGGCACGACCGGTGGGGCGGCCCCGTGAGCGAGGGGGGCCGCGGCCGCCCCACCGGAACGCACTGACCCAGCACCACGTCCGGGGCACCGCCGCCATGGTGCCGTCCCCCCTTCCGGGGCGGCACCACCAGACCGGAGTAGACAATGACTTCATCCTCCCCTGCCGCCCCGCGAGGCAGGGAACGCCGGAAGCGCGACAGCCGCTTCGGCGACAAGGTCTTCATGAACCTCGCTCGGGGTTCGGGCATCTTCCTGCTGGTCATCATGGCCGCCATCGCCGGCTTCCTGACCTGGCGGACGGGCCTGGCGCTCAGCAAGGACCAGGGCAACTTCCTCACCACCTTCGAATGGGCGCCGGACGCCCCGAAGCCGGTCTTCGGCATCGCCGTCCTGGTCTTCGGCACGATCGTCAGCGCCATCATCGCGATGGTGATCGCCGTCCCGGTGGCGATCGGGATCGCGCTGTTCATCTCGCACTACGCGCCGCGCCGGATCGCCCAGCCCTTCGCCTACCTGGTGGACCTGCTGGCCGCCGTGCCCAGCATCGTGTACGGCCTCTGGGGCGCGCTCTTCCTGGTGCCGCACATGGACGGCCTGACCAGCTGGCTGAACGAGTACCTGGGCTGGACGTACGTCTTCGACCAGACCAAGACCGGCACCACCCCGCGCAACCTGTTCACGGTCGGCATCCTGCTGGCGATCATGATCCTGCCGATCATCACCGCGGTCTCCCGCGAGGTGTTCCGCCAGGTGCCGCGGATGCACGAGGAGGCGGCTCTCGCGCTCGGCGCGACCCGCTGGGAGATGATCCGCACCTCGGTGCTGCCGTTCGGCCGCCCCGGCATCATCTCGGCCTCGATGCTCGGCCTCGGCCGCGCCCTCGGCGAGACCATCGCGGTCGCCGTGGTGCTCTCCGCGAGCAACGTCCTCTCGCTGCACGTCCTCGACCCGGGGGGCGGCACCTTCGCGCAGAACATCGCGCTGAAGTTCGCCGAGGCCGGTGACACCGGCCGCAACGCCCTGATGGCCTCCGGCCTCGTCCTGTTCGTCATCACCCTGCTGGTGAACGGTGCCGCGCGGCTGATCGTCGCCCGCCGCAAGGAGTACTCGGGGGCCAACGCATGATCTCGGAGCTCGCCTCTGTCCCCGCGGACGCCCGGCCGACCGGCCGGCCGCTGACCGCCAACCGGCTGCCCAAGTGGGCCCCGGCCGCCGTCGCCGCCGGCTCGCTCGCGCTCGGCTGCGGGATCGGCGCCGTCGGCGGGCTGGAGAGCCACCTGCAGTGGGGCCTGATCTCCGCCCTGCTCTTCGTGGCGATCGGCTACGGCCTCTCGGCCCGCGTCGAGGGCCGCCGCCAGGCCAAGGACCGGCTCGCCACCTCGGTGGTCTGGGTCGCCTTCATCCTGGCCGTCGTCCCGCTGGTCGCGCTGACGGTGTACACCGTCCAGCAGGGCATCGCGGTGGTCAACGGGAACTTCCTGAGCCACTCGATGAAGGGCGTCATCCAGTCCGGCCCCGGCGGCGGCATCTACCACGCGCTGATCGGCACCCTGCAGCAGGTCGCGCTGGCCACCGCCATCGCGGCTCCGGTCGGTCTGCTGACCGCCGTCTACCTGGTCGAGTACGGCCGCGGCAAGCTCGCCAAGGCGGTCACCTTCTTCGTCGACGTCATGACGGGTGTCCCGTCGATCGTCGCCGGTCTGTTCATCCTGTCGCTGTGGAACCTCGCCCTGGGCTTCAACTACTCCGGCTTCTCGGGCAGCCTCGCGCTGGCGATCCTGATGATGCCGGTCGTGGTCCGGTCCACCGAGGAGATGCTCAAGCTCGTCCCGAACGAGCTGCGCGAGGCCTCGTACGCGCTCGGCGTGCCGAAGTGGAAGACCATCCTGCGGATCGTCCTCCCCACCGCGATCGGCGGCATCACCACCGGTGTGATGCTCGCGGTCGCCCGCATCACGGGCGAGACCGCCCCGGTGATGATGCTGGTCTTCGGCGCCGACTACATCAACAGCAACCCGTTCGACGGGCCGCAGCAGTCCCTGCCGATGTACATCTGGCAGCAGTACTCGCTGGTCAACAACGACTACGGCTACGCCCGTGCCTGGGGTGCCGCGCTGGTGCTGATCGCCTTCGTGATGGGGCTCAACCTCATCGCCCGGGGCATCGCACGCTGGCGCTCGCCCAAGGGCGGACACTGACGACCGACTGACGTACGACACAGCATTCATTAGCGGCCCCCAGGCCGCGGGCGAGAGAAGTAACGATCATGGCCAAGCGCATCGACGTCAGCGGACTGTCCGCCTACTACGGCACCACCAAGGCCATCGAGGACATCTCGATGAGCATCGAGCCCCGCTCGGTGACGGCCTTCATCGGCCCCTCCGGCTGCGGCAAGTCCACCTTCCTGCGCACCCTCAACCGGATGCACGAGGTGATCCCCGGCGCCCGGGTCGAGGGCAAGGTGCTGCTGGACGACGAGAACCTGTACGGCGCCAGCGTCGACCCGGTGGCCGTCCGCCGCTCGGTCGGCATGGTCTTCCAGCGCCCGAACCCGTTCCCGACCATGTCGATCTACGACAACGTGATCGCCGGCCTCAAGCTCGCCGGCGTGCGCAAGAAGTCCGTCCTGGACGACGTGGTGGAGCGCTCGCTGAAGGGCGCCAACCTCTGGAACGAGGTCCACACCCGGCTGAACAAGCCCGGGGCCGGCCTCTCCGGCGGTCAGCAGCAGCGTCTCTGCATCGCCCGCGCCATCGCGGTCGAGCCGCAGGTCCTGCTGATGGACGAGCCCTGCTCCGCGCTCGACCCGATCTCGACCCTCGCCATCGAGGACCTGATCGGCGAGCTGAAGTCGCAGTTCACCATCGTCATCGTGACCCACAACATGCAGCAGGCGGCCCGCGTCAGCGACCGCACCGCCTTCTTCAACCTGGCCGGCGTCGGCCAGCCGGGCAAGCTGATCGAGCTGGACGACACCCAGCGGATCTTCTCCAACCCCTCGGTCCAGGCGACCGAGGACTACATCTCCGGCCGCTTCGGCTAGACCGGACCGCCCGTCCCGCGCCGCCCGGCGCGCACGACGGGACCGAGACTGCTCCGCGGTGCTGCATGGCGGTGCCGCCGTGGAGCATGAAGAAGGGCCCGCCCCCGAGATGTGGGGGCGGGCCCTGTCACGTCCGGGGGCTCAGCCCCAGAAGAGGTGGACGAACCAGTAGATCAGCGCCGCGACGGCGCCCGCCGCCGGCATGGTGATGAACCAGCCGAGCACGATGTTCTTGGCGACGCCCCAGCGCACCGCGCGGATCCGCTTGGTGGCCCCGGCACCCATGATCGCCGAGGTGATCACGTGGGTGGTGGAGATCGGCGCCTTGAAGACGAACGAGGTGATGTACATGACCGTCGAGGCGGTGGCCTCGGCGGCGAAGCCCTGCGGCGGGTCCAGCTCGATGATCTTGCGGCCGAGCGTCCGCATGATCCGCCAGCCGCCCGCGTAGGTGCCCAGCGAGAGCATCGTCGCGCAGGAGATCTTCACCCAGACCGGGATGTCGCCGGTGGTCTGGCGGCCGGAGATGGTGAGCGCCATCACCACGATGCCCATGGTCTTCTGGGCGTCCTGCAGACCGTGCGCCAGCGCCATCGCGGCGGCCGAGGCGGTCTGCGCGACCCGGAAGTTGCGCTTGGCGCGGTGCGGGTTGGCCCGGCGGAAGATCCACAGGATCGCCAGCATCACCAGGAAGCCGCCGATCAGGCCGACCACCGGCGAGACGATCATCGGAATGACGATCTTGTCGATCACTCCGCTCCAGATCACCTCGGTGCCGCCGGCCAGCGCCGCGCCCACCAGGCCGCCGAACAGGGCGTGCGAGGAGGAGGACGGCAGACCGAAGTACCAGGTGACCAGGTTCCAGGCGATCGCGCCGATCAGGGCGGCGAACAGGATCGCCATGCCCTGGTTGCCGCTCGGCGTCTCGATGATCCCGCTGGAGACGGTGTGCGCCACGCCGCTGCCGAGGAAGGCGCCGGCGAGGTTCATCACGGCGGCCATCGCGAGCGCGGCCCTGGGGGTCAGCGCCCGGGTCGAGACCGAGGTGGCGATGGCGTTCGCCGAGTCGTGGAAGCCGTTGGTGTAGGTGAAGAAGAACGCAACGCCGATGACGGCGATGAGTGCAGCCGTGTCCACGAGGGTCAGGACTCCTTGACGGCGATGGTCTCCACCGTGTTGGCGACGTGCTCGAAAGCGTCCGCCGCCTCCTCAAGGACGTCCACGACCTGCTTGAGCTTGAGCACCTCGATGGCGTCGTACTGGCCGGAGAACAGGTGGGCGAGCAGCTTGCGGTGGATCTGGTCGGCCTGGTTCTCGAGCCGGTTGACCTCGATCCAGTACTCGGTCAGGTTCGACATGGTGCGCAGGTTCGGCATCGCCTCGGCGGTCAGCTCCGCGGCCCGCGCCAGCACCTCGATCTGCTGCTCGATCCCCTTCGGCAGGGTCTGGATGTCGTAGAGGACGACCAGGTCGACGGCCTCCTCCATGAAGTCCATGATGTCGTCCAGCGACGAGGCGAGGCTGTAGATGTCCTCGCGGTCGAAGGGCGTGATGAAGGACGAGTTCAGCTGGTGGAAGACCGCATGGGTGGTGTCGTCCCCGGCGTGCTCGGCGGCGCGCATGCGCTCGACGATCTCCGCGCGGGCCGACACGTCTGATCCCAGCAGTTCCAGCAGGAGCTTCGATCCGACGACGAGGTTCTCCGCGGCCGCGGCGAACATGTCGTAGAAGCTCGTCTCCTTCGGGGTCAGGCTAAAACGCACGGAAATCTCCGATGTGCGGGGTAGGGACTGAACGATGCTAGGTGCAACCGAGCGCATTCACGCAAACGGGGTGGTGCCCCCGGAGGTGGAACCTCCCCTTCCGTTCGGCGTGGCACCGGCCGCCCCGGACCGCCCGCCCGGGTGCTGACCTGAGGCCCAGTCTGACGGAACCCCGCCCGGATCGTCCCCGTCGTGCGGACGGAGGACCGGGGCGACGCTCAGACGGCTCAACCCCGCCCCCGGCCCCTCCGGGAGCGCCCGGAGCCGCCCCCGGACGGACGGCACATGCCGCGTCGGCCGTCGGAACACCACGGACGCCCCCGGTGTTGGACACTGGTGGCCGACGCAGCCACCAGGCACCCAGACGAAGGCGGGCCGATGACCACGACGCAAGCGCGCACCGCGCCGGACCACGCGCCCGAGCCCGGCGGCGCGCCCGGGACCGACCCGGCACCCGCCGCGGCCGCCCACCACGGCCCGCACGGCTACAGCGCGCAGAAGGACGCCCACCTGAAGCGGCTGCGCCGGATCGAGGGCCAGATCCGCGGCCTCCAGCGGATGGTCGACGAGGACGTCTACTGCATCGACGTGCTCACCCAGGTCTCGGCCAGCACCAAGGCCCTGCAGTCCTTCGCGCTCTCCCTGCTGGAGGAGCACCTGCGGCACTGCGTCGCCTCCGCCGCCGAGGAGGGCGGGGCCGAGCTCGACGCCAAGGTGGCGGAGGCCACGGCCGCGATCGCCCGCCTGCTGCGCAGCTGAGCCCCCGCGGCC
This sequence comes from Kitasatospora sp. NPDC051702, assembly GCF_040681575.1. Taxonomy (NCBI): domain Bacteria; kingdom Bacillati; phylum Actinomycetota; class Actinomycetes; order Kitasatosporales; family Streptomycetaceae; genus Kitasatospora; species Kitasatospora sp. NPDC051702. The sequence continues at coordinate 2,861 of NZ_JBFAZB010000086.1, read as the reverse complement.
GGCGCCGACCCGGCGCCCCCGCCGCCCCCTGTCGACCCGGTGACGGCTACCGGGCGCCGACGGCCGTCACCGGGTGCCGGACTCCGTCGGCTCGTCGGCCGGCCCGGGCTCGGCCCGGTCGAGCAGCACCTCGTCGATCCGCTCGGTCGGCAGCCGGTCGCCGGCGCTGGCCGTCGCGGCGATCATCAGCTCGCCGGCCAGCTCGATCTCGTCGAGGGCCGCGTCGTCGTGGCCGCCGCTGCGGCCGCCCGTGGACGACACCACCTGCACCACCCCTTCAGTGCCTCGCCAGCCCGGGCGGCAGCCACCCGACGTCCAGCCTAGGCACTTCGGGGCCCGTCCACATGGCACGGACGGGCCATCTCGGCGCCGCCGAAACGGGTGACCGCCGCTCCCCGGACGGCCACCCGCACCGGCGGCGCCCCGTCTCGCCCCGGCGCCGGAGCAGTGGCCGGACGGCCTACTTCGGGCTCTCCGAGGGCTTCATCGCGTAGATGTCCGAGGACGGCGGCTCGGCCGCCTCCACCGGCTTGCCGAAGTCCGTCAGCGAGGTGGTCGAGGTCACCTTCACCTGGTCCTTGGCCTCCTTCGAACCGGCCACCCCGGCGAAGGTGAACACCTCGACCACCTTGTGCAGCCGGCCCTGGTCGTCCAGCCAGACGTCGTACGGGACCTCCTTCACCGTGAAGGTCTGGCCCCCCATCCGCAGGCCGTCCCCGCCCCGGCCACCGGTCGCGTCCGCCGCCTTGGCGAGGTCGAGGGTGCCGCGGTAGTGGTGCAGCGCCACCCCGTCGACCGTCTCGGTGCCCACCGCGTCGGCCTTCTGCGCCCCGCGCAGCGCGCCCGCGGCCGAGGCCGGGTCGGTCGCCCCGCTGCTGACCAGGTTGCCGTCCGGCAGCTGGCGCACGTCCAGCTTGACCCACTTGCCCTCGGGCACCTTCGCGCCGCTGTTCTGCAGGTAGACCGTGCCGGGCAGGACCACCTCGACGATCTTCCCGGTGGTCGCCGCGCCCGGGGGCACCTGGACCTCCAGCCGCCCGATCCGCTTCACGTAGTCGTAGCCGCCCGTCCCCGAGAAGACCGCCTTCTTCTCGGACGACTCGGTGACCAGCTCGGTCGCGGTGTGCGCGGAGCCGGTGCGGCCGGTGATGTCCGCCGCGTTGCGCACCGCCGTCAGCGGGTCCGCGGCGAGCTGGTCGGGGGCGGCCGACCGCTGGTCCGCGGAGTCGGCGGCGGAACCGCCCGCCGAGCACCCGGCGGTCAGGCCGGCCAGGGCGACGGCGAGCAGGGCGGCCCCGGCCGCCGAGTGCAGGTGCGGTACCTGACGGCGGCGACCCGGCCGCCCGGCGCGCTGCTGGTCGGTCATCTTCATCCTCGCGCAACCCCCTCGGGCCCGACTGCCCTGCCGGACACCACCGGGTGGGCAGAGCTCTTGTCGGGCAAACGAGTTGGGCCGCAAAGGGTTACGCGGGACCCACCGGTCCCTCCCGTCCGAGCGGCTCCTGGACGGCGTCGCGCGCCGGGCGTCCGGCGCGTTACGGTGAATCCCGTGCACAGTGAGCTGCCGGCCGCCCCCGGCACCCGGATGCCCGAACACCGCGTCGCCGTCAGCGAACGCGGCTCCTTCGCCTTCGCCACCTGCAGCTGCGGCTGGTACTCCCCGGCCCGCCGCTCGCGCGACCTGGCCCGCCGCGAGGCGGACGGGCACCTCGCCGCGACCGGCGCCCCGCCGGGCTGACGACGGGTTCCGCGGCCCCCCTCGGGCCGGCCACCGGCACCCGGCACCAGCGGCGCCGGAACGGACCGCCGGCTCAGGCCGCCAGGTCGGACTCCGGCGGCTGCTCCTCGCTGCGCACCGCCCCCCGCTCGCGCCCGCGCCGCCGCCCGCGCGGTGCGGCGGCGCCGCCGCGCTCCGCCGCCCGGATCAGCGGGGCGACGGCCGTGCGGCTCAGCGCGTGGCAGAGCGGTACCAGCACGGCCATCGCGATCGGCGCCAGCAGCAGCACCACCGCGGCGGCCAGTGCGAAGCCGCCGATCACGTCGGTCGGGTAGTGGACGCCCATGAACATCCGGCAGAAGCCCTGCAGCAGGGCCAGGCCCCCGGCGATCCAGCCGAGTCGGCGGTTCACCAGGAACAGCGCCACCGCCACGCCCATCGTCATGGTCGAGTGGTCGCTCACGAAGGAGTGCGTGCCGGCCTTGCCGTCCACCAGCACCAGCAGCCCGGGGTGGTCCACGAACGGGCGCGGCCGGTCGACGATCGCGGCGATCGGCAGGTTCGCCAGCTCGGCGATGGCGACCGAGAGCGGCACCCAGAGCAGCCCGGCCACCGCCACCGGCGCGTCCGGGCGGCGTCTGGCCTGCAGCCAGGCCACCAGGCCGAGCATCGCCAGGCCGATCAGGATGCCGTACTCGCCGATCCACGAGACCAGGTGGTCCAGCCACTGCGGTGAGCGCTTGGCCAGGCCGTTGACGGCGTAGAGCAGGCCGAGGTCGGGGTTGGTCGTGTCGGCAAGCGGCGTCGACACGCCGCACCTCCTTCTGGTCCGCTGCACCTGGTCGTTCCGCCCGGGGCCCTCCCGGGGCGGGAAGCTGACGGTGGGCCACCGGAACCAACGTCATCGCCGGTGCACAGCGTTCCACGGAAACGCGCGGTTATGGAAACTTGACTCAGCGTCCACAGGGCACTCACACGTCCCCCGCCGGGAGCGCTCAACCCCTCGCCGCCGGCCGGGCCGTCCCGGTGGCGCCGGTGGCACCCGGGCCGGTCGGGGCGGGCGGCGCGGCCGCCGCGGGCCGGGCGGCCCACGTCGGTGGCGAGCGCGCGGCGCTCCTTGTGGTTCTCGGCGACCAGCTTGACG
>NZ_JBFAZB010000085.1:0-18803 GCF_040681575.1 Kitasatospora sp. NPDC051702 | reverse complement strand
CCGGTCGTAAGGATCAAGGAATTGGGATGATTTGAAGCCAAATGCCCCATTTTTCAAGATCGAATCGGGCCGGAAAGTGGCCCCGGTCACCCCGGAGGCCGTGTGAGGCCGCGCACATCGTCGACAGCGCGTGACCACCCGCCCCACACCCGGTGCGGAAGCCGCCGCCGGCTCCCGCCGCCCGGGTGGCCCGCACCACAACCCTCACCCGGACAACGCCACTTGGTCACGCACCGTGCTGAGTTCACCCCCTGAACGCCCTGGACGCCGGGCGGCCCGAGGAGTGCGGCGGGCCGCCCGGCGGCGGCACTACCCCTCGAGGGACTTCGCCGCGTCCCGGATGACGTCGAGGACGAAGTCGGGGTGCGACAGCATCGGGACGTGGCTGCTGTCGACGGCGTAGGTCTTCGCGCCCATGCGCTCGGCCGCGGCCCGCTCCAGGTCCGGGTTCACCGTGCGGTCGTCGTTCGCGACGATGTACCAGCTCGGCTTGGACCGCCAGGCCGTCCCCGGAACCTGCTGGCTGAACAGGTCCGGGACGGGCACGGCACCCGTCGCGAGGACGAGCTGCTGCTCGGCGACGGGCAGGTCGCCGCAGAAGTCGCCGATACCCGACTCGAGGAGCCAGATCCGGCCGTCGGCGACGTCGATGTGCTTGAAGACCGGAGTGCCCGGGAACTGCTCCTGCTGGCCCTGGGAGGTCTCGTCCTCGTCCGGGGCGAGCGCGGCGATGTAGACCAGTGCACCCACGCGGTCGTGGACACCGGCCTTGGTGATCAGCGTCCCGCCGTAGGAGTGGCCGACGAGCACCACCGGGCCGGGCACGTGGTCGATGGCGCGGGTGACGCAGGCGACGTCCCCTTCGAGCGAGTCCAGGCCGTGCTGCGAACTGAGCACCTGGTGCCCTTCGGCCAGGAGCGCGGGGATGAGCTTGTTGAAGCACGAGCCGTCGGCCCAGAGCCCGTGGGCGAAGACGATGCTGGCCTTGCTGGCCATGATTTCCCCTTTCGTGGGACATCGGGAGATGGGAGTGGAACTACGCCGAGTGTGCAGGCTGTGACTTTCCGCTCCGGGCTGCGACGCGCATGATGGAACTGCCGCCGACGGACGGGAGGCAGGCGCCATGGAGCTGTTCCCACCGATGCCGCTCACCGAGTGGCAGGACACCAAGGAGACGCTGCACCGCTTCACGCAGGTGGTGGGAAAGATCCGCCTCGCGGCGAGCGTGCGGCGCAACCACTGGTGGAACGTCCCGTTCCACCTCACCGGGCGCGGCCTCACCACCCGGCCCATGGGACAGGTCGACGGCAACCCGGTCTTCACCATCGACTTCGACTTCGTCGACCACCGGCTCGTCGTCACGACGGCGGACGGTAGGACGGCGTCCTTCCCCCTGGTCGGCCGGTCCGTCGCGTCCTTCCACCGGCGGACCCTGGAGGCGCTGGCGGCCCTGGACATCCGGGTGGAGCTCGCGAACCCCCGGCCCTACCGGCTACCCGACACCGACCGGCCGTTCGCCGAGGACGTCGAACACGCGGCCTACGACCCCGTCTGGGCGAACCGCGCCTGGCAGGTCCTCAACCAGGTCGGACTGGTGCTGGAGGAGTTCGCGGCCCGGTTCTCGGGCAAGGTCAGCCCCGTCCACCTGTTCTGGCACTCGTTCGACCTCGCCCACACCAGGTTCTCCGGACAGCACCTCGACCAGCCTGCACAGGTCGACCCGGTGACCCGCGAGGCGTACTCCCGCGAGCTGGTCAGCTTCGGGTTCTGGTTCGGGGACGCCGCCCTCGGCGAAGCGGCCTTCTACTCCTACACGACCCCCGAACCGGCGCACCTCGCCGACGACCCGCTCGAACCGGCGACCGCCCGGTGGACCGAGCTCGGCGACGGCCACCTCGCGGTCCTGCGCTACGAGGCGGCCCGTGCCGAGCCGGACCCCAGGGCGGCCGTGCTCGCCTTCTACGAGAGCGCCTACCGGGCCGGGGCCGGGCGCGCGGGCTGGGACGTCGACCGTCTCGCCTGCCCGGGCGGGATCACCGACCCGCGGTGGCCGGCTCCGCCCCGCTGATCGGTCGGGACGGGGTCGGCTGGGGCGGGGGCCGGGTCGGACAGGGGCCGGGTGGCGCGGCCCTGGTCAGTGCAGGTGCGACTGCCAGTCGGCGGGGACCCTGCCCAGCGGGCCCGGGGTCGGCTGGGCCTCCGGGTGCGCGGCGGGCGCCGCCAGCTCCGGCCCCTCGTAGTACTGCTCGGTCTCGACGTTCCAGAACCACGCCTCACCGGGCTCGAAACTGGCCAGGAACGGGTGCCCGGCCTCCCGGGCGTGTCGCGTGCCGTGCTGGGAGGGCGAGGAGTCGCAGCACCCGATGTGCCCGCACTGGGCACACCGCCGCAGGTGGAACCACCACCCCGGCCCGTCCCCCGTCAGACACTCCACGCACCCGTCCCCGCTCGGCGGCACGGCGGGGTCGATCCCCCGGATCGGGCTGTCAGTCATCGGACACGCCTCCCGACGTCGGTTCGGCCGGGCGCCGGTTCAGGACGGCGGCGCCGGGGCCTTCGGACCGTCTCTCCGAATCCCAACCGGCCGGCGCGCACACAGATTCCGGGAGGGCTGCGGGACCGGCCCCGGGCCGACGGCAGGGGCGGCGGGACCGGGCCCCGGGCCGACGGCAGGGGCGGCGGGACCGGGCCCCGGGCGACCTGCCTTGAAGGAGACGGGCGGCTGTGCGTGACTGGAGGGAGCAGCAGTGCTCCGGCCGACGTCGAGCCGACATCGAGGTGCTCCGGATGGGATTCATCGGCACTGTGGGGCTGGTGCTCCACCCCGAGCGCACCTGTGCGCCCTCCGTGGAGACCGTGGTCGGCTGGAGCCGGGCCCGGGGCACCAAGGTCCTGGGGCTGGCCGCGGAGGTGGCGCGGATCGGTTGCGAGGCCATCCCGGTCGGCGACGAGGAGATGGCCGCCGGCGCCGACCTGCTGATCAGCCTCGGCGGGGACGGCACCATGCTGCGCACCATGCGGCTCGCCACCCGGGGCCACGCTCCGGTCCTCGGCGTCAACGTCGGGCGGCTGGGCTTCCTCGCCGAGGTCGACATCCCTGACCTGCGCGGCGCGCTGGACGCCGTCGACGCCCACCGGTTCACCGTGGAGGCCCGCTCCGGCGTCCACGCCCGGTTCGGGGACGTCCGGGAGACGGCGCTCAACGACGTGGTGCTGCTGCGCAGCCCCGGGCACAGGTCCGCAGTGGTCGCCGTACGGGTCCAGGGCGAGCCCTTCGTGTCCTACACCGCGGACGCGGTCGTCTGTGCCACGCCGACCGGCTCCACCGCGTACAGCTTCTCCGCGGGCGGCCCGATCGTCTCCCCCAACGCGGAGGGGCTGCTGGTCACCCCGGTGGCCCCGCACGCCGTGTTCAACCGCTCGGTGTTCCTCTCCAGCGGCGAGCGTCTCGACCTGGAGGTGCTGCCGCCCAGCGGCGACCTCGCCGTCGAGGCCGACGGCCTGCTGGTCGGCCACGTCTCGCCGGGCGACGGCGTCGAGGTGACCATGGTGCCCGCGGCCGCGCGCGTCGTGCGGCTCGGGCACACCACCTTCTACCAGCGGGCCCAGCGCAAGCTCCGGCTCACCGGCTCGGCGGAACACGGCTGACCGGGGCGGGCCGGCAACGTGGCTGCGCGCCCGGTGCCCCGCCGGACCGTGGTGGTCGGTGGGGCACCGGGCGCGCGGGGCGGGCCACCGGAGGTGAGCCCTGCGGTGGACTCCCCCGTTACCAGCTGCCCTTGAGGGGGATCCAGCCCGGGTTGCCCAGCTTGGCGGTCACCGCGGCGCTGCTGTCGTCGTTGCTCAGGTAGAACGTGCCGGACGCCGGGTCGTAGCCGCCGACGGTGGTGACGCCGTCGCCGTTCCAGTCGCCGACCAGCGGCGTCCAGCCCGGGTTGCCGAAGGTGGCGGTCACCGCGGCGCTGCTGTTGTCGTTGCTCAGGTAGAACGTGCCGGACGCCGGGTCGTAGGCGCCGATGCTGGTGACGCCGTCGCCGTTCCAGTCACCCGCCAGCGGCGTCCAGCCCGCGTTGCCGAACTTCGCCGAGCCCGCGACGGTGCTGTTGTCGTTGCTCTCGTAGAAGGTCTGGGTGCTCGGGTCGTACGCGCCGATGCTGTCCCGGCCGTCGCCGTTCCAGTCCCCCACCAGCGGGATCCAGTTCGGGTTCCCGAACTTCGCCGTCACCGCGGCCGTGCTGTTGTCGTTGCTCAGGTAGAACGTGGCCGTCGCCGGGTCGTACGCGCCGACGGTGTCCACGCCGTCGCCGTTCCAGTCCCCGACCAGCGGCGTCCACCCCGGGTTGCCGAACTTCGCCGAGCCCGCGACGGTGCCGTTGTCCCTGCTCTCGTAGAAGGTCTGGGTGCCCGGGTCGTACGCGCCGATGCCGTCCGGGGAGGAAGGCTTGGCGTGGTCCGCGCCGAGGCCGGCCTTCGGCCCGCAGACCGGCCAGGCGCCCTGGCCCTGCCCGGCGAGGACCCTCTCGCCTATCTGGATCTGCTGCGCCTTGGTCGCCTGGTGCGGGTAGGCCGCATACTGGGTGCCGCCGTACGCCTTCCAGGTGCTCAGCGAGAACTGCAGGCCGCCGTAGTAGGAGTTGCCGGTGTTGATCGCCCAGTTGCCGCCGCTCTCGCACTGGGCGACCTTGTCCCAGGTGCTCACCGAGGCGGCCTGCGCCGGGCCCTGGGCGGAGACGGACAGGAGGGCCACCCCGACGGCCACGGCGGCCACGGCGGCCGGCGTGCGGCCGCGACGGGAGGTCTGCTTGCTCTCGGTGTTCCTGCGCATGGCGGATTGACGTCCTTTCGGCACGGATCGGAGGGGGTGGACTACCAGCGGCCGGCGATCGGGACGTCACCCGGGCTTCCGTAGACGAAGCTGGTGGCGGCGCTGTTGTCGTTGCTCAGGTAGAAGGTGGCGGTCGCCGGGTCGAAGGCGCCGATGCTGGTGACGCCGTCGTTGTTCCAGTCGCCGACCACCGGCGTCCACCCCGGGTTGCCGAACTTCACCGAGCCCGCGACGGTGCTGTTGTCGTTGCTCTCGTAGAAGGTCTGGGTGCTCGGGTCGTACGCGCCGATGCTGTCCCGGCCGTCGTTGTTCCAGTCACCGACCAGCGGGATCCAGTTCGGGTTGCCGAACTTCGCCGTCACCGCGGCGCTGCCGTTGTCGTTGCTCAGGTAGAAGGTGGCGGTCGCCGGGTCGTACGCGCCGATGCTGGTGACGCCGTCGCCGTCCCAGTCGCCGACCAGCGGCGTCCACCCCGGGTTGCCGAACTTCGCCGAACCGGCGGTGGTGGAGTTGTCGTTGCTCAGGTAGAAGGTGGAGGTCTCCGGGTCGTACGCGCCGATGCTGGCCACGCCGTCCTTGTTCCAGTCGCCGACCAGCGGCGTCCAGTTCGGGTTGCCGAACTTCGCCGAGCCCAGGGTGGAGCCCGCGTTGTCGCCCTCGTAGAAGGTCTGGGTGGACGGGTGGTACACACCGACCCTGGTGGCCCGCCGCTGCGCGTCGTCGACGATGTTCTTGTACCGCAGCGCCTTGTACTCGCTGTTGGGGTGGGAGTCGAGGGTGCCGTTGATGGAGGCACCGGTGACGTGCTTCACCGGGGTGGAGCCGAAGGAGTAGTAGGAGAAGGTGGTGTGGCCCGGGTCGTCCCACTTCTCGAAGAGCAGGACGTGGTTGTAGTAGCTGTTGAGGACGTCGCCGGCCTTCAGCTCGCTGCGCGGGATCTCGTAGGTGTAGGAGTCCGCGATGCCCTGGGTGTTGGGGCTGGCGCCGAGGTGCCAGGCCATGGAGACGTAACCCGAGCAGTCGGTGCGGTAGTTGCGGCCGCTGGAGTCCGGGTAGGAGCCGCCCTGGTTGTAGGTGAGGGACTTGCCGAGCCAGTACTGCGCCCGCTGGATGACCTCGCTGCGGGTGATCCTGCCGTCCACCGCGGAGGAGGCGGTGGTCGCCGCGTGGGCGGCGGTGGCGGTGACGGCCGTCGCGGCGATCGCACCGGAGGCGGCGATCGAGGCGGCGAGGGCGACGTGGGCGAGCCTGGACAGCTTGGAAGAGCGCATGGCTGAGGAAGTCCTGACGGCGTGGAGGGTCGTGGAGTGTTCGCGCGGACACCGGTGGTCGGCGCGGAAGTCTTCGGGACGTGCACGCCCGGCGGCGGGACGGCTGCCCTGCAGGAACAGCGGTCGGTCGGCGGCGGAACGGTCGAGCGGCGGGACACCGGGCCCCGCAGCGCGGTCACCGGCGCCTCCCGGGCGGTGCTCCCGGCTGGCGACTACTACTCTCGCCGCAGCCCAGGACCGGTGGAAGGGCCCCCGACTGGACGGATCCGGCCCTGACCGGATGCGTCCAGCGGCGCCGAGTCGGGCTCGCAAGACCCCGCGAGGCGCCCTCCCCGCATCGAACCGACGGTGGCGCCTCGAACCATCAGCAGCTCTTCCCTCAAAGCAGTATGACGATTCATCAGATCAATGGACCTGCTGCGCTGCTCAGCGCAGAACGGCCGCCGGCCAGGTCGGTACCCCAGGAGGGGCGGCGACCTGGCCGGCGGATCGTGTTCGGCGGACCCTAGGCCCGGCGGGTGTGGGTGCGGATGCGGTAGCGGAGGCCGGTGGTGGAGGTCTGCCAGCCGTCGTCGCGGGTGACGGTCCAGGCGGAGCCGACGGGCGGGGCGTGGGTGTCGCCGTCGACCGCGAGGTCGATCTCGGTGACGGAGAGGGTGGTGGCGTGGTCGATGGCGGTGCGGTAGAGCTGCCCGCCGCCGATGATCCAGGTCTCGGCGGGGGTTCCCGGGTCGGCTGCCGCGGCCGCGAGGCGCAGGGCCTCGGCGAGGGAGCCGGCGCGCTCGGCGCCGTCGGCGGCCCACTGCGGGTTGCGGGTGACCACGATGTTGCGGCGGCCGGGGAGCGGGCGGAAGCGCGGCGGGATCGACTCCCAGGTGCGGCGGCCCATCACCACGGGGTGGCCGAGGGTCGTCCGCTTGAAGTGTTCGAGGTCCTCGGGCAGGTGCCAGGGCATCGTGTTGTCGGCGCCGATCACGCCGCCGCGGGCCTGGGCCCAGATCAGTCCGATCCTCATACCGCCACCGGGGCCTTGATCGCCGGGTGGTGCCGGTAGCCGACGACGTCCACGTCGGAGTAGGCGTAGTCGAAGAGCGAGTCGGCCTTCCGCAGGTTCAGCGTGGGGAAGTCGTACGGCGTGCGCGAGAGCTGTTCGGTGACCTGGTCCACGTGGTTGTCGTAGATGTGGCAGTCACCGCCGGTCCAGATGAAGTCCCCCGGGGCGAGGCCGACCTGCTGCGCGACCAGGTGGGTGAGCAGGGCGTAGCTCGCGATGTTGAACGGGACGCCGAGGAAGAGGTCGGCGCTGCGCTGGTAGAGCTGGCAGGAGAGCCTGCCGTCGGCGACGTGGAACTGGAAGAAGGCGTGACAGGGGGCGAGCGCCATGGCGTCCAGTTCGGCGACGTTCCAGGCGGAGACGACCATCCGGCGGGAGTCCGGGTCGGTGCGCAGGGTGTCGAGGACCTGGCTGATCTGGTCGACGTGCCCGCCGTCGGGGGTCGGCCAGCTGCGCCACTGCACGCCGTAGACGGGGCCGAGGTCGCCGTTGCCGTCGGCCCACTCGTCCCAGATGGTGACGCCGTGCTCGTTCAGCCAGCCGACGTTGGAGTCGCCGCGCAGGAACCACAGGAGCTCGTACACCACGGACTTGAGGTGCACCTTCTTGGTGGTGACCAGCGGGAAGCCCCGGGAGAGGTCGTACCGCAGCTGGTGTCCGAAGACGCTCCGGGTGCCGGTGCCCGTCCGGTCGGCCTTGGCCGTTCCGGTGGTGAGCACGTGCTTCAACAGGTCTTCGTACTGGGTGTCCGCCACGAGCGGCAAGTGTACGTGCCCGTCCGGTCCGCCCGGTTCACCCCGGTCCGTCGGGGCTGCGGTCCCCGCACGTCGGGAGGGGGCTGGCGGCTCCCGGTCACCCGGTGAGCCGGGCCACCAGCTCCCGTTTGAGGACCTTGCCGCCTGCGCCGAGCGGGAAGGCCTCGGTGAACTCCACCCGGCGCGGGTACTTGTAGGCGGCCATCCGCTCCCGGCTCCAGGCGGTGATCCCCGCGGCGAGCTCGCGGTCCGGGCGGATCCCCGGCCGGGGCACCACCACCGCGCACACCTCCTGGCCGTGGACCTCGTCCGGCAGGCCCACCACGGCGACCTGGGCGACGGCCGGGTGGCGGGCCAGCACCTCCTCGACCTCGCGCGGGTAGACGTTGTAGCCGCCGCGCAGCACCAGGTCCTTCTTGCGGTCGACGATGGTCAGGTACCCGTCGGCGTCCAGCGTCCCGAGGTCCCCGGAGCGGAACCACCCGTCGACGACCGCCTCGGCGCTCGCGCCCGGGAGGTTCAGGTAGCCGGCCATCACGTTGTGCCCGCGGATCACCACCTCGCCGATCTCGCCGGCCGGCAGCGGCTCGATCCGGCCCTCCACCTCGGCCCTGGCGACGGCGACCTCGACGCCCCAGATGGGTCGGCCCACCGTGCCGGGCCGCAGGGGCCAGGCCCGCTGGTTGTAGGCGACGACCGGGGAGGTCTCGGTCAGGCCGTAGCCCTCGTAGACGGGGCAGCCGAAGGTCTCCCGGAAGTCCTCCAGGACCGGCACCGGCAGGGCCGCCCCGCCGCAGAACGCCCGGTCGAGCGGTGGGCGGCGCGGATCGGTGCGGGCGGCGGCGAGCAGGGCGTGGTACATGGTGGGCACGCCCATGACGAGCGTGCACCGTTCGCGGACCATCAGGTCCAGCGCCTGCGGCCCGTCGAAGCGCGGCATCAGCACCAGGGTGGCGCCGGCCCGGAAGCAGGTGGCCATGCCGCAGATCTGGCCGAAGGTGTGGAACAGCGGCAGGCAGCCCAGCAGCACGTCCTCGGGCCGGTAGTCGAACGGGGAGAGCATCGTGGTGGCGGTGTTCATCTCCAGGTTGAGGTGGGTGAGCATGGCCCCCTTGGGGCGGCCCGTGGTACCGGAGGTGTAGAGCACCACGGCGAGGTCGCCGGGTTCGCGCGGGACGGCGCCGGCGATCGGGGTGGCGGGCCCGGCCAGCGCGTCCAGGCGCGGGCGGCCCGCGTCCCGCGCCTGGTCCACCGTCAGGACGGGGGTGCCGGCGGCCTCCGCGGCCCGGGCGCCCTCGGCCAGCAGGGCTTCGGCGCAGACCAGGGCCGCGGCCCCGGCGTCGCGCAGCACGTGGGCGATCTCCTCGGCCCGCAGCAGGGCGTTCACCGGGACGGCGACGGCGCCGAGGGCGAGCACCCCGAAGTACGCGAGCGGGAAGTGGCGGCTGTTGGGGAGCAGCAGGGCGACCCGGTCGCCGGGGCCGATGCCCTGGTCGCGCAGCACCGCCGCGTAGCGCCGTGCGCCGTCCCACAGCTCGCGGTAGGTGGTGCGTTCGGTGCCGAGGACGAGGGCGGGGTGGTCGGGCCGGCGCAGCGCGGACTCGGCGAGCACCGCGGCCAGGGAGAGCGTCATCGGCGGCTACCTCCGGGTGTCCGCGACCAGCCGGGCCCGGTCCGGCTTGCCGGTGGGGGTGAGCGGCAGGTCGGGGCGGACGGCGAGCACGGCCGGGACGTGCTGCGGGGAGAGCGCGGTGGCGAGGTGCTCTCGCAGGTCCGCCTCGGTGGTGGCGGCGCCGTCGCGCAGGACCACGGCGGCGTGAAGGTGCTCGACGAGGTCGCCGTCGGGGACGCCGAAGGCGGCGGCCTGGAGCACGCCGGGGTGGGCGGTCAGGGCGTTCTCGACGGTGGTCGGGTGGATCTTGATGCCGTTGGTCTTGACCACGTCGGCCAGGCGGCCGCTGAGGTGGATGTAGCCGCGTTCGTCGAGGCGGCCGAGGTCGCCGGTGTGGACCCAGCCGTCCCGGACGGTGCGGGCGGTGAGCTCCGGGTCGCCGAGGTACTCGCGCATCGCGAACGGGGAGCGGACGCAGATCTCGCCGAGCTCGCCGGTCGGCAGGTCGCGGTGGTCGTGCGGGTCGCGGACCCGGACCTCGCCGGCGAGGACCCGCCCGACGGTGCCGCGCAGGTCGGGCTCGCGGTGCTCGGCCGGGGTGAGCATGCCGATCGCACCGGCTTCGCTGGTGCCGTAGATCTGGATGAGGACGTCCCCGAAGCGCTCGACGGCCTCGGCGAGGCGGGCGGGCGAGGCGGGGGAACCGGTGTAGCAGAGCATCACGAGGCTGGAGAGGTCGGTGGCGGCGGACTCCGGGTGGTCCATCAGCCGGTACAGCTGCGGCGGAGTGATCAGCAGCCGGGTGACCCGGTGTTCGGCGACGGTGCGCAGCACCCGGCCGGCGTCGAAGCCCTGGTGCAGGATCACCGAGCCGCCGGAGGCGAGCGAGTCGTCGGCGGTGGCGCCGCTGGAGTGGCTCATCGGCAGGGTGGCCAGGTAGACGGCGCGCCAGGCCATCTGGAGTCCGGCGGTGATGAAGCCGTTGCGGGTGCGGAAGTCGACGGCGATCCCCTTGGGCCGGCCGGTGGTGCCGCTGGTGTAGGTGATCACGGCGGCCCGGTCGAGCGGGATCGGGGTCTCGGGCGGGTCGGTGTCGGCGCCGGTGCTCAGGTCGAGGACGTCGGGGCCGAGGTCGGCGAGGGCGGCCAGGGCGGGTGCCTTCGGCAGGCGGGCGGCCAGGTCGCGGGCGAGCGGGAGGTGCTCGGCGTCGACGGCGAGGACGGTGGCCCCGGTCTCGGTGAGGATGGCGAGTTCGGCGTCCCGGGTGAGCCGGTCGCCCGGGTCGACGGCGTTGGTGGTGTGCAGGTGGACGGCGGTGGCGCCGATCAGGTTGGCGGCGTACCGCAGGATCAGCGTCGCCGGGGAGTTGGTGGTGGTGAGGATGGCCACCACGGCGCCGGTGCCCCCGTCCGCGGCCTCGCCGCCGTGCCGGAGCAGGGTCTGCGCGGCGGTGCGCACGGCGGTGGTGAAGGCGCCGGCGGTGAGGGCCCCGTCCTGCCAGGTGAGGACGGTGCGGTCCGGGTCGGCGGCGAGCACCCGGAGGATCCGGCCGACATAGGTGTCGTTCGCTGGCATGGCGATTCCCATCGGCTGACTGCTGGATTTCGGCGAGCATAGCAGCGCTCCGCCGGAATTCGGCGGGGATTTCGCGAACATTGCCGCGTCCGGTGTTGTCGCGGATGGCGCTATCGAAATGATACGGCGCCCTGAGACGATGTCGTCACGTCGAATATCCGGGCTCGTCGACGGCCCGGAACGGGCCGGCCGTACGCCACGGACATCCGTGTTCCCGATGGATATCCGGATGACCGACGGATATCCGGGTGACCGGACGGATGCCGGCCGGCACCTCGCGGACCGCCGGGAAAGTCCGGGTGCGCCGCCGGCCCGTGGGGCCGAGGCCCCGTACCGTGACGGTCTCCTGAGAGCGAGTGGACGCCATGAGCCATTACCGCACATTCTTCCCGCCCCGGGACCGGGAATCCGCGAACACGGCGGGACATCGGGAATTCCTCGAGATCGGGCGGCGGGCCGGGAGTTTCCCGGCGGCCCGGAACTCGCGGAACGGCGTCGTCAGCGACATCCGGGTCTGGTGCAGCAACGACTACCTCGGCATGGGCCAGCACCCGCTGGTGCTGGCCGCGATGCGCGAGGCCCTGGACGACTTCGGGGCCGGGGCGGGCGGGTCGCGGAACATCGCCGGGACCAACCACTACCACGTGCTGCTGGAGCAGGAGCTGGCCGACCTGCACGGCAAGGAGGACGCGCTGCTCTTCACCTCCGGCTACACGGCGAACGACGGCGCGCTGTCCGTGCTGCCGGCCCACCTGACGGACTGCGTGGTCTTCTCGGACCGGCTGAACCACGCCTCGATCATCGACGGGCTGCGCCACAGCGGCGCGGAGAAGCGCATCTTCCGGCACAACGACACCACGCACCTGGAGGAGCTGATCGCGGCCGCCCCGGCGGCACGGCCCAAGCTGATCGTGATGGAGTCCGTGTACTCGATGGCGGGTGACCTCGCGCCGCTGGCGGAGATCGCCGACATCGCCAAGCGGTACGGGGCGATGACCTTCCTCGACGAGGTGCACGCGGTCGGGATGTACGGGCCGCAGGGTGCGGGCATCGCCGCGAGCCTCGGCCTGGCGGACGAGTTCACCGTGATCATGGGCACGCTGGCGAAGGGGTTCGGGACGATCGGCGGGTACATCGCGGGCCCGACCGCGGTGATCGACGTGGTGCGCAGGCTCTCCCGGCCCTTCATCTTCACCACCGCGCTGCCGCCGGCGGTCGCCGCGGGCGGCCTCGCCGCCGTCCGGCACCTCCGGGGCTCGGACCTGGAGCGCAACCGGCTGCGGGAGAACGCGCAGCTGATGCACGGGCTGCTGCGGGAGCGCGGGATCCCCTTCCTGTCGGACCGGTCGCACATCGTGTCCGTGCTGGTCGGCGACGAGACGGTGTGCAAGCGGATCTCCGACCTCCTGCTGGAGCGCGACGGCTGCTACGTGCAGGCGATCAACGCGCCCAGCGTCCGGGTCGGCGAGGAGATCCTGCGGGTGGCGCCGGGGGCGGTGCACGGCACCGACGAGGTGCGGGAGTTCGTCGCGGCACTGGCGCGGATCTGGGACGAGCTGGGCCTGCCGCTCGTGCCGGGCGGGGCCGCCGCGCGGTAGACCGGCCCGGGGCCCGGCCGTTCCCGGCCGGGCCCCGGCGCGTGCGCGGGTCGGTGGAAGCCCTCCGGGGCGTCGGTGACGCCGCCGCACGGGTCGGTGACGCCGCCGCACGGGTCGGTGACGCCGTCGCGCGGGTCGGTGACGCCGTTGCGGCGCGTCAGTAGAGCCCTTCCGGGGCGGTCGCGGTCACCTGCAGGGGCCGCACGTTGGCCACCCCGTCGCTCGGCCAGAGCCCGGTGCAGTCGTACCGGATGGCCTGGTCGCGCTCCAGGACGTTGGGCAGCAGCAGGTCCTCGTGCAGCACGGTGAGCCGGACCTGGCCGGTGGCCCCGTACTCGACCGGGGTCGTCCAGTCGTCCCGGCGCACCACCGCCATCGTCACCTGCGGGTGGTTGGGCACGTACGGCAGCAGGTCTGCGTCCTGACGGGCGACGAGGCCGGCGGCGTTGCCGAAGGTGTTGCCGTAGCTGAGGCCGCAGAGGCCGCCGTCCAGGGCCGCCAGGAACTCCCGGTGCGTGCCGGGGCTGATCTGGGTGCCGCTGAGGCGCACGCCGTCGAGGGCCGCGACCAGGCCGGGGTGGCTGCGGCACAGCGCCTGGAGGAGGGCGGGCGTCGTGTTCAGGTAGTCGACGGTGCCGCGGGAGAGCACGTCGGCGATCTGCTCCAGCAGGTGGTCGGTGTACTCGCGGGCGTCGGCGAGCCGGCCGGCCCGGATCAGCCGCTTCACCCAGCGCGGGTCCATGTCGACCGCGTACACCTGCCCGGCGTGCAGCTCGGACGCCTCCCAGACGCCGTTGCCGATCAGGTGCGGCCCGGTGGGGGTGGCCTGGAGCCAGGCCCGTTCGGGCCGGAAGCCCTCCTGGACGAAGGACCAGCGCCGCCACACGCCGCGGTGCAGCAGCATGGCGGGGGTGTAGAAGACCCGGCAGGGCGCGCCGGTGGTGCCGCCGGTGTCCCAGATCCGGCCGCTGAGCGGGCGCGGCACCGCCAGCGGGACCAGGTCGGCCGGGTCGCCGGTGCGCAGGTCGTCGAGCGGGAACGGGCCGAGCGCGGTCAGCTGCCCGTAGCGGGTGAGGTCGCGGGGGTCGAAGTCCAGCTCCTTGGCCCGGCGGAGCCAGTACGGGCTCCCGGTCACCGGGTCGAAGTGCCGGCGGACGACGCGCCTGGTCCAGCCGTCGAGGTCGGTGGCGAGCCAGCCCTCGGTCAGCGCGTCCCACTCGGCGGCCCGGCGCGCCCGGTCCCGGGTGACCTCCCCCGGGACCGGGCCGCCGCCGGTCACCGCTCGGCCCGCGGGTCGGCCGCGGGGACGTCGATGCCCAGCTCGTAGACGCTGGTGAGGACCTGCTCGACGTGCTCGGGCCGGTCCACGTGGACCACCGGGAACGGGAAGCGCAGGATGCCGTCCGGGATCGAGCCGCCGATGACCAGCCCGAGCCGGACGCCCTGCTCCGCCATCCCGGTGTAGACGTCCACCAGGCTGATCGGGTCGGTGGCGTTGCGGTGGAAGAGGTCGCGGACCCCGGCCCCGGTGGTCAGCGTCCGGCGGTCGAGGCAGGAGACCAGCGGGAGCCGGGGGTCGGCGAACTCCATGGCGTCCAGGTACGGGGCCAGGAAGGCGCGGAACGGGGCGCGCAGCGGCGAGTGCACGGCGATCGTCCGGTCGGGCAGCGGCACCAGCGTGCCCTGCGGCACCTCGGCGGCCAGCGCGTCGAGGGCGGACCGCTCGCCGGACAGCATCAGGATCCGGGCCGCGCCGTCGACGGTGGGGCCGAAGTCCCCGGCCCGGTGCACGCCCGAGCGGCCGTCGCCGCCGTACGGGGCGGTGTCCAGCCCGGCCGGGACGAAGGCCAGCGCCATGCCCTCCTCCGGGTCGCCGGCGGACGGCTCGGGGGCGTGCCGGGTGTGCGCGAGCATCTCGAACAGGGCCCGCCGGTCCACCGCGCCGGCGAGGCTGCCCGCCGTCATCGCGCCGAGGCTGAGCCCGCCGAGCACCGCGGGCCGCAGGCCGTGCCCGGCCAGGATGTCGTGCACCGCGACGGCCAGGGCGGTCTCCCGGACGGTGCCCGCGCTCTGCCGCTCCTCCCGGCCCTTCGGCAGCTCCTCGTCGAGCAGCTGCCCGGGGGTGAGGCCGGTCCAGCCCGCTATCTCGGCGTACAGCTCCCGCATCGCCGGATAGGCCTGGTACAGCTCCAGGCCGTGCGGCTCGGTGCCGACACCGCCGCCGAAAAGGTAACCGAGTGCCATGGTGCTCCTCCTTCGGGAATTCCACGGAAAGGGAACGGGCGGCGCGCGCGCCGGGCTTTCGGCCGCCGTCGGCGCCGGTGCGCGTGGCATCCGGAGCGCCGCGCCGCCACCGTAGCAGGGCCCGTGCGCGGAAATGCCGGAACGGCCGAAAAGGCCGGGACCGTGCGCTGTCGCGGTTCGCGCTATCGAGACGATATCGGCGGCTGACAAGATCTGTCTGGTCGATTCCGCCCGGCCCGGCCCGCGTGAATTCCGGCGCTGTGCGGGTGCCGGCGGCGGGTGGAAGGCGGTCGGCGGCGGATCCGCGCGGCGGCACCGGAATGCCCGGAGCCGCCGGATTACGGTCGCACGGCCTTTCGCCGGGCCGTCCGGATATCAGGCCCGGGGGAAATCGGTGCCGGATATCGGGGCCGGACGTCGGGCTCGCGGAAAACCGGGCTCACGGAAAACCGGGCCCGGGGGAAATCGGGTCCCCGCGAACAGGGCACGGGAGACCGGGCCCGACGGAACGGGGCCCGCGGAAGAACAGGGCCCGGGGGAACAGGCCGACCACGGTCGGGCGCCGGACACCGGCCGAGCACCACGCCGCCGGGCGCCACGCCCGCCGGTCCGGCGCGTCGCGAAGAAGGAGTGGGGACGCACACCATGGCTCACGGATCACGCCCTGCCACGCCGTTGCTGTGGGCCCTCTCCGGCGGCACCCCGGCCGCGCTCGCGGCGGACGCGGCGCACCTGCACCGCCACCTGACGGCCCACCCCGGGACCACCCCCGAGGACGTGGCGCACGCACTCGGCGCCCGCGCCGCCGGCCCGCACCGCGCGGCCCTCGTCGGCACCGACCGGGCGGGGCTGCTGGAGCGGCTGGCCGCGCTCGCCGCGGGCCGGCCCGCGCCGGGCCTGGTGACCGGCACCGCCGCGGACGGCACCGCCGCCTTCGTCTTCCCCGGCCAGGGCTCCCAGTGGCCGGGCATGGCCGTCGAGCTGCTCGCCGCCTCCCCCGCCTTCCGCAGCCGCCTGGACGACTGCGCGCAGGCCCTGGAGCCGTTCACCGGCTGGTCGGTCCCGGACGTGCTGCGCGCCGCTCCCGGCGCGCCCGCGCTGGAACGCGCCGACGTCGTGCAGCCGGTGCTGTTCGCGGTGACGCTGGCCCTGGTGGCGCTCTGGGAGTCGTACGGCGTCCGGCCGGCGGCGGTGCTCGGGCACAGCATGGGCGAGATCAGCTCCGCGGTCGTCGCCGGGGCGCTCGACCTGGACGACGCCGCCCGGGTCGCCGCGCACTGGAGCCGGCTGCAGGCGACCCTCGCCGGCCGGGGCGAGATGGTCTCCGTGATGGCCTCCGCCGAGCGGGTGCGCCCGCTCCTGGCCCGCTGGGGCGGGCGGCTCACCGTCGCCGCCGTGAACGGCCCCGGCTCGACGGTCGTGTCGGGGGACGCGGACGCCGCCGCCGAGCTGGTCGGGCACTTCGACCGGCTCGGTCTGCACGCCCGGACCGTCGCCGTCGGCCTGGCCGCCCACTCCCCGCACATCGACGCGATCCTGCCCGAGCTGCGCGACGCCTTGGCCCCGCTGCGCCCGCGGCCCGCCCGGCTGCCGTTCTACTCCGGCCTGACCGGCGGCCTGCTGGCCGACCCGGTGCTGGACGCCGACCACTGGTGCCGCAACCTGCGGGGCACCGTCCTCTTCGCCCGGGCGGCCGAGGCCCTGCTGGCCGACGGCCACCGGCTGCTGCTGGAGGTCAGCCCGCACCCGGTGCTCACCTCCGCGCTGCAGGAGACGGCCCGCGAGTGCGGCGCCGACGCCCGCGTCCGGGGCTCCCTCCGGCGCGAACAGGGCGGCCCGGACCGAGCCCTGACCACCCTCGGCGAGCTGTTCGTGGACGGCCACCGGCCCGACCTCGCCGCGCTCGCCGCCGAGGCCGGCGGGCGGGACGTGGCCCTGCCGGACCCTGCGGAGGACCAGGCCGCCGCCTCCGGGGCGGGCGAACCCCCGGCGACGGAGGGGCTGGTGGAGCAGCTCACCGGCCGGTCCGAGCGGGAGCAGCACGCCCTGCTCCTCGACCTCGTCCAGCGGACCGTGAACGACGCGCTGGCCCGCACCGGGCCCGTCCCTGCCGACCGCGCCTTCCTGGACCTCGGCCTGGACTCCGTCACCGCGCTGGAGATCCGCAACCGGCTGGGCGCCGCCGCCTCGCTGCGGCTGCCCGCCACCGCCGTCTTCGACCACCCCACCCCGCGGGCGCTGGCGGCCCACCTGCGCGCCGAGCTGCTCGGCGGACCGCCCGGTGACGGGTCCGCCAGCGCCGCCGCACCCGCGGTCCGGTCCGCCGGCGAGGACCCGGTGGTGATCGTCTCGATGGGGTGCCGCTACCCGGGCGGCGCCGACACCCCGGAACGGCTCTGGCAGCTGGTCGCCGAGGGCGCCGACGCCGTCACCCCCTTCCCGACGGACCGGGGGTGGGGCCTTCCCGCGGAGGACGGGCCGGCCGGACGCCGACCGGGCCGCTACTACCAGCGGGCGGCGGGCTTCCTGCACGGGGCCGACCGGTTCGACCCGGCGTTCTTCGACATCTCGCCGCGCGAGGCGCTCGCCATGGACCCGCAGCAGCGGCTGTTGCTGGAGATCGCCTGGGAGGCGTTCGAGCGGGCCGGGATCGACCCGACCACCATGCGCGGAAGTCGGTCCGGGGTCTTCGTCGGCGCGATGACCATGGACTACGGCCCGGGCCTGACCGCCGCGTCCGACCTCTCCGGCCACCTGCTGACCGGGACCACCGGCAGCGTGGCCTCGGGCCGGCTGGCCTACGTGTTCGGGCTGGAGGGCCCGGCCGTCACCGTCGACACCGCCTGCTCCTCCTCCCTCGTCGCCCTCCACCTGGCGGCCCGGGCGCTGCGGGACGGCGAGTGCGACCTCGCCCTCGCCGGCGGCGTCACCGTGATGTCCACGCTCGGGATGTTCATGGAGTTCAGCCGCCAGGGCGGGCTGGCTCCGGACGGCCGGTGCAAGGCCTTCGCGGCGTCCGCGGACGGCTTCGGACTCGCCGAGGGCGCGGGCATGCTGGTGCTGGAGCGGCTGTCCGACGCCCGGCGCAACGGGCACCCGGTGCTGGCGGTGCTGCGCGGCTCCGCCGTCAACCAGGACGGCGCCAGCAACGGGCTCACCGCGCCCAACGGGCCCTCGCAGCAGCGCGTGATCCGGGCCGCGCTCGCGAACGCCGGGCTCACCGCCGCCGAGGTCGACGCCGTCGAGGCGCACGGCACCGGGACGACGCTGGGCGACCCGATCGAGGCGCAGGCGATCCTCGCCGCCTACGGGCAGGACCGGCCGGAGGGCCGGCCGCTGTGGCTCGGCTCGCTCAAGTCCAACCTCGGCCACGCGCAGGCGGCGGCCGGGGTCGGCGGGGTGATCAAGATGGTGCAGGCCATGCGCAACGGGGTCCTGCCGCAGACCCTGCACGTGGACGCGCCGTCCCCGCACATCGACTGGTCGGCGGGCGCGGTCGAACTGCTCACCGAGGCCCGGAGCTGGGACACCGACGGGCGGCCGCGACGGGCGGGCGTCTCCTCCTTCGGCGTCAGCGGCACCAACGCCCACGTCGTCCTGGAGGAAGCCCCCGTGGAACGGGGCTCCGACGCGGGCGAAACCGGCGCCGGCGTGCTGCCGTGGGTGCTCTCCGCGCGCACACCGGAGGCCCTGCGTGAGCAGGCGGCTCAGCTGGCCGACGTGGAGCGTGACCCGAGCGACGTGGCCCACACCCTCGCCCGCGGCCGCAGGGCGTTCGAGCACCGTGCGGTGGTCGTCGGCGACCACGACACCCGCACCGCCGCCCTGCACGCCCTCACCACCGGCGAACCCCACCCCGCCCTCATCCA
>NZ_JBFAZB010000084.1:0-20551 GCF_040681575.1 Kitasatospora sp. NPDC051702 | reverse complement strand
GCGGATGATGCGGGACGCGAAGATCACGCAGATCTACGAGGGCACCAACCAGGTCCAGCGCATCGTCATGGCCCGCAACCTGCCGTAACGCACCCCTCCGAGGCGTCCCGGACGGCCGGTCGGGCTCCGGCCGGCCGTTCGGGGCCGATGCTATGTTCCGGGCATGAGCGAGAAGGAAGAACAGGACCTGCCCATGAACGACGGGCCCGCCAAGCCGGCGATGCGCGAGGCACTCGTCGCCGCGGCCTTCGAGCTCTTCCTGGAACGCGGCTTCGAGCAGACCACCGTGGACGACATCGTCTCGCTCGCCGGGGTCGGCCGCCGCTCCTTCTTCCGCTACTTCCCGGCCAAGGAGGACGTGGTCTTCCCGGACCACGAGCGCAGCCTCGCCGAGATGACGGAGTTCCTGGAGTCCGGCTCCGGCGAGGAGGACCCGGTCAAGCACGCCTGCGACGCCGCCCGCCTCGTCCTGCGGATGTACGCCGAGCAGCCCTCCTTCTCCGTCCAGCGCTACCGCCTCACCCGCAAGGTGCCCGGCCTGCGGGCGTACGAGCTGTCGGTGGTCTGGCGCTACGAGCACACCCTCGCGGCCTACCTGAGGGACCGCTTCGCCGACCGGCCGGACGGGCCGCTGCGCGCCGACGTGATCGCCGCCGCCGTGGTCGCCGCGCACAACCACGCCCTGCGCACCTGGCTGCGCTCGGGCGGGGAGAGCGACTGGGTGGGCGAGGTGGACGCGGCGATGGCCTTCGTCACCGGCACCTGGAACGACCGGCCCGCGGAGGCCGGCCCGGACGGCGCCGCCCGCGACGGTTCCGACGGTTCCGCGGCGGACGACGTGGTGGTGCTGGTCGCCAGCCGCCGGGCGCCGCTGTGGCGGATGGTCCAGGGCATCGAGAGCGCGCTCGGCGACGTCCGCCGGGTCTGAGCGCGGGGCGCTCCGGGGGTCGCCCGGGCGCCGGTCCTCGTCAAGGTCCCGTGACGGGAAACCCCGTTCGGGGGACGGCAGATGAACAGCTGTCGATTCGGCGGAACCCGGAGCCCGCGGTGCGCGATAACGGGTGCGAGGACCGGAGGGCCGGACGCCCGCCGGGGCCGAGAACCCGAGCCCGCGAACCGAGGACCACCACCCATGCCGATCCGTGCCTACGGCGTGCTCGCCGCCACCGCCGTCGACCGGCGCCGCGAGGGCGCCACCGACACCCCGCACTACCAGATCCACCTGCGCGACCAGCACGGCACCGACTACCGCGCCGCCGTCAACGTCCTCTCCCAGCAGGCCCCCGCCGACCTGCGCTACCTGGTCTTCGAGGACTTCCGGCACCCCGTCACCGCCCTCCTCCCGCCGGCCGGCAGCGGCTGGAACCCGCTCCCGTCCCGCCCCGGCACGGCGAGCCTGGACTACGTCCGCAGCCGCCTCTTCGACCCCGCGACGATGCGCGTCCTGCCGCCCGACCTCCCCGGCCCCGACAACGACCTCGCCGACCTGCTCGACCGCCAGGTCCAGCGCGCGATCGCCGACCCGGCGGCCGCGCTCTACGTCTTCGGGCAGCGCTTCGGCCCCGAACCCGCGGTCCCGGACAAGGTGTTCGGCTTCCTGCCCGGCAACGGCGTGCACGACGTGCACATGAACCAGGGCAACGCCGGCCGCTTCAAGGCCGACGACGGCGTCTACCAGGACGGCGCCCTGCTCATCCACCTGCCCGCCGAGCGGCGGTGGTGCGCCGTCTTCCTCGCCTTCCAGTCCCAGTCCTGGCACACCGACGACCACACCGGGCACACCGTCCCGGCATCCGTCCCGCACCCCGGCAGCCACCGCCAGACCAGCGGCCGGCCGTAGCGCGCGTCCGGCGGACCGCGGGGGCGCCGGGGCGGCGGGCCGCACCGCGGACGCCGCGTTCCCCCGGACCGGACCCCGCATCGGACCCCGGACCGGCGGTGGACCCGGGCCGGACGAGCCGCCCGGCCTCGGACAGGGCCGCCCCCGGGGCAACCGCCCGCGGCCCGGTGCGCGGCCGGTTCGCCGTCGTCGCCGTGATGACGGGCGTCTTCGCGGCCGGGAACCTCGTCCCGGGCGGCCACGCGGCGCGCCCCCGGCGCCCTGGCCGCCACCCCGGCCCGCTGATCCGCCGCACCAACGCGAAATGCGGGCCAGGATTTCTCCTGACCCGCATCTTCGGTGTCCGAGGGGGGACTTGAACCCCCACGCCCGATAAAGGGCACTAGCACCTCAAGCTAGCGCGTCTGCCATTCCGCCACCCGGACCGGGTGTCGCCCTCGCGCCTTCCGATCTCTCGTCCGTCGCGCTGACAGATGTAACTGTAGCAAAGATCGGCTTGAGCTCCCAAAACGGCCCCGGGCGGCGGAGCGGGGCTGGTGGCGGGGGCAAGGGGGTGCCTGTGGCGGGGGCGTGACCAGGGGGTTTCGGGGCCGTGCGGGGGGTGGATCCGGCTGGGGGGCTGGGAGAGGATGGGCGGACGTGCTCGTACGTCCCGGGTGCAGGTCCCGGGGTGGCGCGCTGGTGTGCCGGTGCGGGCCAGAGACGAGGAGTGACCGTGAGCGAGCGGAGCGAGTCGGCGGCGCCGAAGGTGACGGCTGAGTCGGAGGTCGCCGGGATCTGTCGCGATCTGATCCGGATCGACACCAGCAACTACGGGGACGGCTCCGGCCCGGGCGAGCGGAAGGCGGCCGAGTACGTGGCCGAGCAGCTCGCCGAGTTCGGGCTGGAGCCGCAGATCTTCGAGTCGGCCAAGGGGCGGGCCTCGACGGTGGTGCGGATCGAGGGCGAGGACCGCTCCCGCCCGGGTCTGCTGATCCACGGCCACACCGACGTGGTGCCGGCCAACGCCGCGGACTGGACGTACGACCCGTTCGGCGGGGAGATCGCGGACGGCTGCGTCTGGGGCCGCGGCGCGGTGGACATGAAGGACATGGACGCGATGACCCTCGCGGTGGTCCGCGACCGGCTGCGCACCGGGCGCAAGCCCCCGCGGGACCTGGTGCTGGCCTTCGTCGCGGACGAGGAGGCCGGTGGCACCTACGGCGCGCGGTTCCTGGTGGACAAGCACCCGGAGCTGTTCGAGGGCGTGACCGAGGGCATCGGCGAGGTCGGCGGCTTCTCCTTCACGGTCAACGACCAGGTGCGGCTCTACCTGGTGGAGACGGCCGAGAAGGGCATGCACTGGATGCGCCTGACGGTCGAGGGCCGGGCCGGGCACGGTTCGATGGAGAACGACGACAACGCGATCACCGAGCTGTGCGAGGCGGTCGCCCGGCTCGGGCGGCACAAGTTCCCGCTGCGGATCACCAAGACCGTGCGGGCCTTCCTGGACGAGCTGTCGGACGCGCTCGGGGTCGAGCTGGACCCGGAGAACATGGACGAGACGCTGCGGGTGCTCGGCGGCATCGCCAAGATGATCGGCACCACGCTGCGCAACACCGCCCAGCCGACCATGCTCGGCGCCGGGTACAAGGTGAACGTGATCCCCGGCCAGGCCACCGCGCACGTGGACGGCCGCTTCCTGCCCGGCTACGAGGAGGAGTTCCTGGCCGAGCTGGACAGCGTGCTGGGCCCGCGGGTGAAGCGGGAGAGCCTGCACTCGGACCGGGCGATCGAGACGAGCTTCGACGGCGCGCTGGTGGAGGCGATGCAGACGGCGCTGCGGGCCGAGGACCCGATCGCCCGCGCGGTGCCGTACTGCCTGTCGGGCGGGACGGACGCCAAGTCGTTCCAGGACCTCGGCATCCGCTGCTTCGGTTTCGCGCCGCTGCAGCTGCCGCCGGAGCTGGACTTCGCCGGGATGTTCCACGGTGTGGACGAGCGGGTGCCGGTGGACGGCCTGAAGTTCGGCGTCCGGGTGCTGGACCGGTTCCTCGACGCCTGCTGAGCGGCTGCCCCCGGTCGGCCGGGGGTGGTGGACGACCCGTTCCCGGGGTGCCGGGGGCGGGCCGTCCGCATTGTCCGAGCTCATGATTGTGGGATGGACGCAGGAGATCGACAGGAACGATTCTGCAAGGGAATTCAGGTCGATTGACTGTGCGAGCATTCACCGTTGCGAGTGAATGGCAAATCTGTTCCGTACCCCGTTTGCCACACCGTCGTTCATCCCTGTGCAGCCCGCCGAACGGGTTGCGTTGTCCACACAGGAGGAATGATGAAGGTCAAGAAGATCGCCGCCGTCGCCGCCGCCACCGGTGGCCTGGTGATCGCCGCCGCCGGTGTCGCGTCCGCTCACGGCGGTGCCGCCGCCGAGGGTGTGGCCGCCGGCTCCCCGGGTGTCGTCGCCGGCAACCAGATCCAGATCCCGGTGCACATCCCGGTCAACCTGTGCGGCAACACCGTCAGCGTGATCGGCGTGCTGAACCCGGCGTTCGGCAACCACTGCGCCAACTTCTAGTCGCGCTCCGAGCCGCCGAGGCTCGTCGAGCACGACCCATCCGGCCCCCGGGGGCGGCGGACGCGCCGCCCCCGGGGGCCGTTCGCGCGCCGGGGCCGGGCGGGTGCGGGTCCGCCCGTTCGGGCGAACCCGTCCGGGTGAACCGGGTTTGGGCGCCGAATGGGGTTCTATCGCTCGATCGGGTGAAGATGGTTCGTTCGGCTCAACCTCGCCGTTCTCCTCTCGTTAACTCCTGTGCAGTCGAAGACCTTGCCGGATATACCGAAATTCCGACTTTCCGACGATGTTTGCGCCAAGGTCATCGCGTCGTTCTCGATACGCTCGATACGTCAGGGGAAAAGATGAGGAATGTAGCCAAGAAGGGGATCCTCACGGCCGTGGCCACCGGCAGTGTCCTGGCCTCGACCGCCGGCTACGCCTACGCGGGCGCCGAGGCCCAGGGGGGTGCCGCCGGCTCTCCCGGCGTCGCCTCCGGCAACTCGGTGCAGGTGCCGGTCGAGGTGCCGATCAACGCCTGCGGAAACACCGTGGACGTGATCGGCGCGCTCAACCCGTCCTACGGCAACCGCTGCGCCAACGTCAGCGGTCACCACGACGCCGCCCAGCCCGGCGGCGCCGGCTCTGGCCGGGGCTCCTCCGCCTCGGGTGCGTCCGCCTCCGGGGCTGCCGCCCACTCGCCCGGTGTGGCCTCCGGCAACAGCATCCAGGCCCCCGTGCACGTCCCGGTCAACGCCTGCGGCAACTCCGTCGACGTGGTCGGCGCCGCCAACCCCGCCTTCGGCAACGAGTGCGGGTCGGTCGCGCAGCACTCCCCGGCACCGAAGCCCAAGCCGAAGCCGACCGACGACTGCCCCGAGGAGCACGGCCCGTCCACCCCGCCGAGCACCCCGCCCTCGACTCCGCCGCAGACCGGTGGCGAGACCACCCCGGGCGGCTCGCGCAACGGCGGCCCCTCCGGCGGCACCGTCACCCCGTCGACCCCGGCCGCCGCGCCGGTGGCCAACGGCGCCGGCCCGAGCGGCCAGGCCGTCCCGGCCGCGGACCGCACCGCCTCCCCGGCGGCCGCCGCCCCCGGCACCGCCACGGGAGGCCAGCTGGCCTCCACCGGCGCCGGTGACGTCGAACTGCTCGGTGCCGCCGGGCTCGCCCTGCTCCTCGGCGGCGGCGTGCTCTACCGCCGCGCCCGCGCCGGCGCCCGCTGAGCCACCCGCTCGACCGCCCCGCCGGGCCCGGCGGACCGCACCCGCCGGGCCCGCACGCGGGACACCGCGCGCCCGCGGCCACCGGACCACCGGTGGGCCGCGGGCGGGCGGGCGTTCAGCGTGCGGACGTCACGGCGTCACCAGCTCCGGACCTGCCGGATGATCCGCCGCCGCAGCCGCACCGTCCGGCTGCCGTCGGGGAACAACCGCAACCGGTCGAGTTCCCAGTGCCCGTACTCGGCGTGCTCGGTGAGTAGCTGGCGCGCGGCGTTGCGCGTGGTGCCGCGCGGCATGCGCAGCGACTGGTACTCGTACTCCGGCTGCCGGACCGGCTTCGGTGGGGTCAAGACGCTCCTCCTGGGGATCACCTGGACGCAAGCCTACGACCTGCCCCGGACAGCCGGCGGGGTATTTCCGGCCGACCTCCCGGCCGGGCCGGACCCCGCTCGACTGACAGGGCATCAGTTCCGTTGTTCCTGGGGACGGGATACCCCCGATCCCGGCGCGTGAAGCGGCACTCGAACGGCCTCGCCGGCCCCGCCGCACGCCCTCTGCGCCGCTGGTGCGCGGGGACAGAACCACCTGGATCGGACATCAGGGGGGAAGTTGCGGTGAAATCGAGGGTGTAGGTGACAACCGCTGTGCGTACCGGCGCCGCGGGGAGATAGCGTCTGCACCATGTCTGATGCCGCGCAGCCCACCATTGCCGAGGTACGCGCCGCCGCCGAGGCGGTCAAGGCCGCCATCGACCGTCATCTGGAAGCGGTGTCAAGCCCCAGCGCAGCGGATGATCCCGCTGTGTCCGCCGCCTACGAGCAGCTCGCGACGGCGGCCATCGCCTACGACCAACTCCTCTACGAGGTCTACGACGAGGTCACCCCCTTCGAGATCCCCGGGGACGAGGGCCCGGGCGGCTACCACGGCCCCGAACAGCCCGAAGCGATCAGCGTGCTGATCCGCCGCGACTACCACATCGCCGACCCCAAGCGGCTGCGCGCCCAGGCCGAGCGGCTCGACGAGTCGCTGACCCCGGGCGGCGGCGGCAGCGGCGGGATGAACGCCGCGATCGGCGTGCTGTTCGGCGAGTACGAGCCGGACGAGATCGCCGCCCGCAGCGAGGAGTTCGGGCTGGAGGAGGCGGACTCGACGCTCTGGGTCGCGGCCGCGGAGCCGACCGAACCGGGGGAGTGGCTGCCGGAGCCCTTCGAGCACGCCGACCCGCAGCTGCTGATCTGCCGGTTCGACGTGAGCGAGGTCTACGACGACGAGGACCTCGACGACTGAGCGGCCGGACAACGGCGGGCGGGCCCACGGTGCGTGGACCCGCCCGCCGCGCGTTCCGGGGGCACCGGGGGCGGGGCGCCCCGCACTCCGCTGCGCCCACCCCCGGTGCCCCCGGGCCGCTCAGTACTCCGCGGCCGCGTTCTCGGCGAGGATCGCCCGCAGCCGGGTGGTGCGCGGCTGCGCCGGGCGCTCGGCGACGGCCTGCACGAGCGCCGGGCCCGCGGCGTGCACCACGGACAGGTGCCGCTCGCCGCGGCCGAAGGCGGTGTAGACCCACTGCCGGGTCAGCACCGGCGCGGCGTCCTCCGGGATCACCACGACCGCTCCCGGCCAGCGGCGGCCGAGCGCCTGGTGGACGGTCAGCGCCCAGCCGTGCCGCAGCCGGCTGGCCTCGGCGGGCGGCACCGTCCGGTGCGAGCCGTCCGCGTACTCCAGGTGCAGGCCGGTGGCGTCGCCGTCCAGCACCCGGGCCGGGCGGCTGAGGCCGGGGGCGGGCGAGTCGACCACGCGGTCGCCCGGGTCGAAGCCGCCGAACCGGCCGGGGCCCGGGTTGAGCCGGGCCTTGGCGGCGGCGTTCAGCGCCCGGGTGCCGGCCGGCCCGCCGTGGCCGGGGGTGAGCAGCACGACCTGTTCGGCGGGGATGCCGAGGGCGCGCGGGATGGAGTCGGTGAGCAGCTGGACGGCGCGGTGGACGGCCTCGCCGCCGTCCTTGGCGGTCAGGATGACCACCTCCTTGTCCGGCGCCTCGACCGGCTGGAGCTCGCCGATGCCGACGCCGGAGACCAGTTCGCCGATCGGGCCGAAGTCCGGGGTGCGGGAGGCGACCGCCGGGCAGGCCTTGGCGGCCAGCAGGTCCGCGAAGAACCGGCCGGGGCCGGCGGACCACAGCTGGCCCGGGTCGCCGCTGAGCACCAGTCGGGTGCCGTCGGCGAGCGACTCCAGGACGGTGGCGGCCAGTTCGACGTCCAGCAGCGGGGCGTCGAGGACGACCAGGACGTCCAGGGCGAGCGTGCCGTCCGGGGAGCGGCCGGGGCCGGCGGTGCCGGAGAGCAGCTCGCCGAGGGTGACCACGGGTGCGGGCGGTTCGGTGCTCCCGTCGGCGAGCGC
Source organism: Kitasatospora sp. NPDC051702 (assembly GCF_040681575.1). NCBI lineage: Bacteria > Bacillati > Actinomycetota > Actinomycetes > Kitasatosporales > Streptomycetaceae > Kitasatospora > Kitasatospora sp. NPDC051702. The sequence continues at coordinate 12,561 of NZ_JBFAZB010000084.1, read as the reverse complement.
GGCGAGGGAGTCCCGGCCCTGGTCGGTCCAGGTGGCGGCCCAGACCCGCAGGCCGAGCCCGCGGGCGGCGGCCAGCAGGGCGGCGGGTTCGGCCCGGGCGGCCTCGCCGCCGGTGTGCAGCACCAGCGCGCTGTCGGCGACGGCCCGGATCAGTGCGGTCGCGGAGGAGGAGGGCGCGGCCTCGGCGGCGGCGGCCCACGCGGCCGGGCCGGGGGCGGCGGGGGTGACGGCCGGCCCCGCGGTGCCCTCCTCGGTGGTGCCCGCGGAGGTCTCGGTGCCCTCGGAGTCCTCGGAGCCCTCGGAGCCCTCTGGGCCCGTGCCCCCTTCCGGGCCCTCGGCGTCGGCCGCCCCGGCGGCCCCGTCCGCGTCGGCCGGGCCTGCGTCGTCCTCGGCGCCGGGCTCCGCGTCCTCGCCCGGCACGAAGGTGGACATCAGCCGGACCAGCCCGTCCGCGAGGCTCTCCTCGGCCAGCGCCAGCCGCTCCAGGGCGAGCAGCGTCCGGGTCGGCGGCTCCTCGTCCTCGTCGCCGCCCGCCGCGTGCGCCCCGGGGCCGGTCAGCTCCTCCTGGAACGCCATCGCGCGCCCGTCCAGCACGGCGGCCTGGATCGCCTCGGCCGAGTCGGGCAGCCGGTGGCGCTCGAGCCCGGCCGCGACCTCGGCGATCTCCACCGCGGAGTGGCCGCGCAGCGCGGACTGCTCCAGCAGCCAGGGCACCAGCGCCTGGGCGCGGCGAGGGTCCCCGGGGCCGGCGGCCGGGCCGAGCAGGCCGCGGGCGAAGCCGTCCGCGTGCTCGGGGCGGACGCCGGGCAGGGCCAGTACCGACCACGGGTCGCTGCGCAGCTGTTCGGCGGCGCCGTCGCCGAACTCGGCCACGGCGGCGGCCGCGAGGTCCGTCGGGGCGCCGCCGGCGGCCAGCACCCCGGCGGTGTCCCGCAGGGCCTGCGCGCGCTGCCGGTCGGGCTGTGCGGACGGCCCCGCGGGGGCCGGCGACGGTGCGGCGGCGGGCGGGGCGTCCTCGCCCCCGGGCGCGGTGGCCTGCGGCCCGACGCTGCGGATGCGCTGGGCCAGCTCGGCGATCGCGGCGGCCCGGTCCGGGCCCTCCGCGGCCGTCGGGCCTGCCGGGCCGCCCGCGTCGCCCGATCGTCCCGTGGTCTCCTCCGGAGCGCCGTTCTCCGTGTCACTCATCGTCCGCTCCAAAGGTCACTCCACTGCGTGTTCTGCTCGACGAGGGCTAGAGCTCGCTCCACCCCTGGTCCGGGTAGCGGTGCACCGGTGACGAGATGTCGTCCAGCGCACCACGGATCTCACCCGGAAGCGTAAGGGCCTCCACCGACAGCGCCGCCTGCAGCTGTGCCACGGTCCGGGCCCCGATCAGCGCGCTGGCCACCCCGGGACGGTCCCGGACCCAGGCGAGGGCGACCGCGAGCGGGCTGCTGGCGAGCCCGTCCGCGGCGGTGGCGACGGCGTCGACGATCCGCCGCGAGCGCTCGCCGAGGTAGGGCTGGACGAATCCGGACAGGTAGGGCGAGGCGCCGCGGGAGTCCTGCGGCACGCCGTGCCGGTACTTGCCGGTGAGCACCCCGCGCCCGAGGGGAGAGGCGGCGAGCAGCCCGACCCCGGCGTCCAGCGCGGCGGGCAGCGCCTCGCGCTCGATGCCGCGCTGCAGCAGCGAGTACTCCAGCTGCGCCCCGGCCAGCGGGGTCCGGCCGTGCCGGGCGTGCTGCCAGGTGGCGGCCTTGGCGAGCTGCCAGCCGCTGAAGTCGCAGACGCCGACGTACCGGGCGCGTCCCGAGGTGACAGCGATGTCGAGGGCGCCGAGCGTCTCCTCGGTGGGGGTCGAGGGGTCGAAGGAGTGCACCTGCCAGAGGTCGACGTAGTCGGTGCCGAGCCGGTGCAGCGAGGCGTCCAGCGCGGCGAGCAGGTGCCCGCGGGAGCCGTCGAAGCGGCGGGCGGACTCGGGGACGCTGCCGGCCTTGGTGGCGATGACGAGGTCGGAGCGGGGGACGAGGTTGTCGGTGAGCCGGGAGATCAGGTACTCGGCCCCGCCGTCGGCGTACACGTCGGCGGTGTCGAGCAGGGTGCCGCCGGCGTCGACGAACTCCTTGAGCTGTTCCGCGGCCTCGTGCTCGTCGGTGTCGCGGCCCCAGGTCATGGTGCCGAGGCCGAGCCGGGAGACCCGCAGACCGGTACGGCCGAGGTGACGCTGTTCCATCGGACGGGCCCTCCACTGGCCGTGGCACCGGGAGCGCCGGTAGCCCTGTGAACGCGCAGGTGGGGAGAGCGGTCCCCACGTCGGCTGAGCGTAGCGGCCGGTGCACGGGCTGGGGTGCAGACCCGCAGAACGATCACCGCCGCCGGGGCTCGCGGGGAGGGCCCGCGGTGTGACCCAGACCACCACTACCGGCCAGTAGCATGACCGGCGCGTGCACGGTTACCCTCGCCACCAACCCCTACCGACTGGAAGGTCCGCCACATGCGACTCGGAATCAACCTCGGCTACTGGGGGCTCGGCATGGACGCCGACAACGTCGAGGTGGCCCGGGAGGCGGACCGGCTCGGCTACTCGGTCTGCTGGGCGGCCGAGGCGTACGGCTCGGACGCCGCGACCGTGCTGAGCTTCGTCGCCGCGAAGACCGAGCGGATCGACGTCGGCTCGGCCATCTTCCAGATCCCGGCCCGCACCCCCGCGATGACCGCGATGACCGCCGCGACCCTGGACACCCTGTCCGGCGGCCGGTTCCGGCTCGGTCTCGGCGTCTCCGGCCCGCAGGTCTCCGAGGGCTGGTACGGCGTGAAGTTCGACAAGCCGCTGGCCCGTACCCGCGAGTACGTGGAGATCATCCGCAAGGCGATGTCCCGCGAGCGCCTGGTCCACGAGGGCGAGCACTGGACGCTGCCGCTGCCCGGCGGCCCCGGCAAGCCGATCAAGCTCACCGTGCACCCGGTGCGCGAGCACATCCCGCTGTACATCGCCGCGATCGGCCCGAAGAACCTGGAGCAGACCGGCGAGCTGGCCGACGGCTGGCTCGGCATCTTCTTCTCGCCCGAGCACGCCGCGCTCTCGCTGGACCCGCTGCGGGCCGGCCGCGCCAAGGCCGGGCTGACCCTGGACGGCTTCGACCTCTGCCCGACGGTCAACATCGCGGTCGGCGAGGACATCAAGGCCGGCGTCGACTCCCTGCGCTCCTACGCCGCCCTGTACATCGGCGGCATGGGCAGCAAGGAGAAGAACTTCTACAACCAGCTCGCCCGGCGGATGGGCTACGAGCAGGCCGCCGACGAGGTCCAGGAGAAGTACCTGGCCAGGGACTACGCGGGTGCCGCGGCCGCGGTGCCGCACGACCTGATCGACGCCACCTCGCTGATCGGCGACACCGCCCGGATCGCCGACCGGATGCGGGTCTACGCCGACGCCGGCGTCACCACGCTCACCCTGGCACCGTCCGGGTTCACGCTGGAGGAGCGGATCCTGGCGCTGCGCACCGGAGTCGAGGCGCTGGAGCGCGCCGGCCTGGCGTGACCGGTGCGCGGCCCGGCGGCCGGCCCGCCGGCCGCCGGGCCGCGCCCCCCCGGGGGGCGGTCGGCAGGGCGGGTCCCGGACGGGGCCTCCGGCCGAGGGCGCGCCCCCGGCGGGGCCTACAGCCAGTCGTGCCGCTTGAACACCCGGTGCAGCACCACGCAGACGACCACCATCAGGGCCAGCACCGCCGGGTAGCCCCAGGGCTGGCGGAGCTCCGGCATGTCGTCGAAGTTCATCCCGTAGATGCCGGCGATCATCGTCGGGACGGCGGCCAGCGCCGCCCAGGCCGAGATCTTCCGCATGTCGTTGTTCTGTTGCACGCTGACCTGCGCCAGGTTGGCGTTGAGGATGTCGGACAGCAGCCGGTCCATGCCGTCCACCTGGTCGTTCACCCGGGCCAGGTGGTCGGCGACGTCCCGCAGGTAGGGCAGCGTCTCCGGGTGGACGTGGGGCTCGCCGCCGCGGGCCAGTCGCAGGGTCGGTTCCAGCAGCGGCCCGGTGGCGCGGCGGACGGTCATCACCTGCCGCTTGTACCCGTAGATCCGGCCGGCGGTGTCCCGGCCGGTCCGGCCGGGGGAGAAGATGTCCGCCTCCAGCTCGTCCAGGTCGCCCTGCAGCGCGCCGGCGACGTCCACGTAGTCGTCCACCACGGTGTCGCAGACCGAGTGCAGCACGGTGCTCGGCCCCAGCCGCAGCAGGTCGGGCTCCCGCTCCAGCCGCGCCCGCAGGCCGGACAGCGGGGTGTCCTCGCCGTGCCGGACGGTCATCACGAAGTCCGTGCCGAGGAAGACCATCACCTCGCCGCTGGTCACCGCGTGCGCGCCGGGGTGGTAGCCGAGCGTCTTGAGGGTGACGAACAGGGAGCCCTGGTAGGCCTCGACCTTGGGCCGCTGGTGGGCGCTGACCGCGTCCTCGACGGCCAGCGGGTGCAGCGCGAACTCCTTCCCGACGTGGTCGAGTTCCTCGGCGGTGGGCTCGAACAGGCCTATCCAGACGAAACCGCCAGGACCGGCCGCCCGTGCGGCGGCGAGCGCACCCGCGAGGTCGTCGGGGCCCTCGATCCGGCGGCCGTCGTGGTAACTGGCGCAATGGACGATCATGCGGGCCATTGTGACGCGGGGACGGCCGGAGGGCACGGACCAGGACCGGATCGGGCCCACCGGGCGCACCCGGCCGGGGCGGAACGGGCCCGGTCCCACCGGCCACGCCCGGGCCCGGAGGCCGTAGGCTAAGGCCCATGCCCACCCTGCTGCTCGTCCGCCACGGCCGCTCGACCGCGAACACCGCCGGAATCCTGGCCGGTTGGACTCCGGGGGTGGAGCTCGACGACACCGGGCGCGCGCAGGCCGCCGCGCTGGCCGGCCGGCTCGCCGGCGTCCCGCTCGTGCAGGCCGTGAGCAGCCCGCTGGAGCGCTGCCGGCAGACCCTGGAGCCGCTGCTGGCGGCCCGGCCCGAACTGGGCCCGCCCACCGAGGACGAGCGCCTGGGCGAGTGCCACTACGGCGAGTGGACCGGCCGGCCGCTGTCCGAGCTGGCCGAGGAGCCGCTCTGGCGCACCGTGCAGGACCACGCGGCCGCCGCGGCCTTCCCCGGCGGGGAGTCGCTGCGCGAGCTGAGCCACCGCACGGTGAGCGCCGTCCGGGAGTGGAACGGGAAGATCGCCGCCGAGCACGGCGAGGACGCCGTCTGGCTGGCCTGCTCGCACGGGGACGTCATCAAGGCGGTGGTGGCCGACGCGCTCGGTCTGCACCTGGACCACTTCCAGCGGATCAGCGTCGAGCCCTGCTCCGTCACCGCGATCCGCTACACCGCGCACCGGCCCTTCGTGCTGAGGATGGGCGACACCGGCGACCTCGCCTCCCTCGCGCCGAAGCACGGCCCCGGGCCGGCCGCCCCGGCCGGGGACGCGGTGGTCGGCGGCACCGCCTGACGCCGTCAACGACACCGCCGGGGGCGGCGGGTGCCGTCCCGCGTGCGGTCCGACCGGCGCTGCTCCCGCAGGGCGCCCCGGCCCGGCTCGGCTCCCCCGCCGGGCCCCGGAGGTCGTAGGGTGACTTACGGGCCCCACCGCGAGGCGGGTCCCCGGCAGGGCCGCCGAACGGCTGCCCGCCCCGTGACCTCCCACCGGTCCCGGTGACCTCCCGACGATCCCTGTGATCCCCACGACCGACACGATCCGGAGCGAGAGCGTGACCCGTCAGGTCTACTTCTACGACCAGCCCGAACGGTTCGTGGCCGGCACCGTCGGCCAGCCCGGCGCCAGGGCGTTCTACCTGCAGGCCAGCGCCCGGGGCCGGATCACCAGCGTGCTGCTGGAGAAGACCCAGGTGGCGGCGCTCGCCGAGCGGATCGAGGAGGTCCTGGACGAGGCCCTGCGGCGCAGCGGCGGGGACGTCGCCATCCCGGCGACCGCCCCGCAGGACCTGCTCGACACCGCCCCGCTGGACCTCCCGCTGGAGCAGGAGTTCCGGGTCGGCACGATGGCCCTGGCCTGGGACAGCGCGGACGGCTGCCTGGTCGTCGAGGCGCAGGCGCTGATCGACGAGGAGGAGGACGAGGACGGCGCCGAGGCGGTCTTCGAGGACGACGACAACGGCCCGGACATGCTGCGGGTCCGGCTGACCGGCGCGATGGCCCGGGTGTTCGCCAAGCGGGCGCTGGACCTGGTCGCGGCCGGGCGCAAGCCCTGCCCGTTCTGCAACCTGCCGCTCGACCCGGAGGGCCACCTGTGCCCGCGCGCGAACGGCTACCGGCGCTGAACACCGAGACCCCGCCGCAGGCCGACCCGGCGGCCGCCGCCGCCCTCGCCGCCGACGTGCCCACCGCCCTGGAGCTGCTGCGCGAGGGCGGGCTGACGGTGCACGGGCGGCTCACCGAGGCCTCCAACGCCGCCCTGTACTGCACCGTCGCGCTCGGCGCGCTGAGCGCCCAGGCGGTCTACAAGCCGGTGGCCGGCGAGCGCCCGCTCTGGGACTTCCCGGACGGCACGCTGGCCGGCCGCGAGGTCGCCGCCTACGAGGTGTCCGCGGCGACCGGCTGGGCGCTGGTCCCGCCGACCGTCCTGCGCGACGGGCCGCACGGGCCCGGCATGGTGCAGCTGTGGGTCGAGCCGGATCCGCAGGCCGAGCCGCTGCTGGCCCTGCAGGACCCGCGCGGGCCGGAGGAGGGCTGGCTGCCGATCGTGCAGGCCGAGGTCGGCGGGGGCCGCACCGCGCTGCTGGTGCACCACGACGACCGGCGGCTGCGCCGGCTGGCCGTGCTGGACGCGGTGCTCAACAACGCCGACCGCAAGGGCGGCCACCTGATCCCGGCGGCCGACGGCCGGGTCTACGGCATCGACCACGGCGTCACCTTCAACACCGAGGGCAAGCTGCGCACCCTGCTCTGGGGCTGGGCGGGCGACCGGCTGCCCGCCGAGGCGCTGGAGGTGCTGGCCGCCCTGGCCGAGGGGCTGGACGGCGAGCTGGGCGAGCGCCTGGCCCCGCACCTGACCGGGGCCGAACTGGAGGCGACCCGCGCCAGGGTGGCCGGATTGCGCCGCTCCGGCCGCCATCCGCTGCCCTCGGAGGACTGGCCGGCCATCCCCTGGCCGCCCGTGTAGGGGTCTGCCGGCCCCGCGGAGCGGCCGCCCGGCGGATGGTCTGGACCTGTCCGCGAACCGGCCGCACACTGCTCCGATGGACGCGCGACGGACCACCCCCACTCCCCGTGCCACGCCGGACCTGCCGCTGCACCGCTTACAGGTCCCGCTGCCGCACCTGCTCCCGTTCGCCATCGGCAGTTTCGACACGATCGGCCCGCTCTCCCGGGCGGGCTTCCCGCACCGGCACTCCTTCCACGAGATCGTGCACGTCACCGGCGGCCGCGGCGCCCACGTCCTGGACCTGGTCCACCGGTCGCTGGCGCCGCCGCAGTTGTGCGTGATCACGCCCGGCCAGGTGCACTACTGGGCGGACGCGGACGAACTCACCGGCCGGGTCGTCCTGTTCAACGAGGACTTCCTGCTGGGCAACGCGCAGGACCTCGCCGGGCTGCGCGCGCTGGCCGCCCGCCCGGCGATCGGGCTCGGTGAACAGGCCGGTCCGATCGGCGCGTTGCTCGCCGACATGGAGCAGGAGTACCGGTCCAGGCCGCCGGGCTACCCGGGCGTGCTGCGGGCCAGCCTGCACATCCTGATCGTCCGGGCACTGCGGGCCGCCGAGCCGGGCGACCGGCCGTCCCCGCCCGGCCGGCCGGCCGAACTGGCCACCGCGTTCACCCGGTTGATCGCCGGGCCGGGCGGGGTGCGGCACTCGGTCGCCTCGATCGCCCAGGAGCTCGGCGTCTCGCCCGGCCACCTGCAGACCCTGGTCAAGCAGGCCACCGGCCGCACCCCGGGCGGGCTGATCCGGCGCCAGCAGACCCTGGAGGCCAAGCGGCTGCTGGCCTGCACGGACCTGACCATCCGGCAGGTGGCCAAGGAGGCCGGCTTCGCGGACCCGGCGTACTTCTGCCGCTTCTTCCGGCGGGAGACCGGGATGACGCCGGGGGAGTTCCGGGCCCGGGTCGACGGAAATCACCACGATCCCCGGATCTCGTCCATCGCGGCGTCGCCGGACGGCCCGTAGTTTTTCCCGTGGCCACCGGTGGCCGGTCCGGCGCGCGCGGACGGGCTGCCGGTCAGGCCCTTGTCATGCCCCCACCATGGCAAGGGCCGCCCCCCACCTCCCGTTCCCCCACCCGAAGGAGAGGGCGCATGCCCAGCCCCGACGGCATGATCAGCCGCAAGACCGTACTGAAGGCCGCCGCCGCGCTCGGGGCCGCCCCGCTGCTCGTCGGCGGCGGCGTCGCACTGGCCCGCGAGCAGGCCGGCACCGGCCGGGCCCCCGGCCTCACCCCCGAGTGCCACGACGGCGACGCCCCCACCGTCGAGCAGACCGAGGGGCCCTACTTCAAGCCCAACTCCCCGCTGCGCAGCTCCATGGTCAACGACGGGCCCGGCACCCGCCTGACCGTCAGCGGCTACGTCTTCGGCCGCGCCTGCCGCCCCGTCCCCGGCGTGCTGCTGGACTTCTGGCAGGCGGACGACAACGGCGCCTACGACAACTCCGGCTACACCTTCCGCGGCCACCAGTTCAGCGACGCCAACGGCGCCTTCAAGCTGGAGACGATCGTGCCGGGCCTCTACCCGGGCCGCACCCGGCACATCCACGTCAAGCTCCAGGCACCCGGCCGCCCGGTGCTCACCACCCAGCTGTACTTCCCGGGCGAGCCGCGCAACAGCACGGACACCATCTACGACGCCCGGCTGCTGATGAACGTCCGTCAGAACGGTCCGGTCCGCGAGGGCAGCTACGACTTCGTCCTCGACGTGCCGCAGACCCCGGGCACGCCGAGCCCGACCCCGACGGCGACGCCCACCGGCACGCCCACCGGAACGCCGACCACGCCGCCGAGCGGCAGCTGGCGGGCCGGGACGGCGTACCGGGCGGGCGACCGCGTCACCTACTCCGGCGTCTCCTACGTCTGCCTCCAGGCGCACACCGCCATGGCCGGCTGGGAGCCGCCGAACGTGCCGGCCCTCTGGCAGCGGTCGTAGCGGCTCCGGCCGCGTCCCCCGGGGTGCCGGGCGCCCGGTCGGCGGCAGGGCCGGCCGGGCGCTCACCCGCGCCCGGAAACCGCCCGGAAACCGTCAGGACCGGTCCCGTACCAGTCGCGAGGCGGTCAGGCAACGAAAGGAAGCGAATCCAGTCGATCTTGCGTACTGGTTAGGCTTTCAAATGTTCGCAAGGTTAAAGTCGATCCCATGCATGCCTGGCCCGCCTCCGAGGTTCCCGCCCTGCCTGGTCAGGGGCTCCCCCTCCGTATCTTCGACACCGCAGCGGGCAAGGTCCGCGAGGTCGTGCCGCAGGACGGCACCGCCCGGATCTACGTCTGCGGCATCACCCCCTACGACGCGACCCACATGGGCCACGCCGCCACCTACAACGCCTTCGACCTGGCGCAGCGCGTGTGGAAGGACGCCGGTCACGACGTCCTCTACGTCCAGAACGTCACCGACGTGGACGACCCGCTGCTGGAGCGCGCCGTCGCCACCGGGCAGGACTGGACCGCACTGGCCGAGCGCGAGACGGCCCTGTTCCGCGAGGACATGACCGCCCTGCGCCTGCTGCCGCCGGCCCACTACATCGGCGCCGTCGAGTCGATCCCGTGGATCGTCCCGCTGGTCCAGAAGCTGCTCGCCGACGGCGCCGCCTACCGCGTGGACGGCGACATCTACTTCTCCGTCGACGCCGACCCGCACTTCGGCGAGGTCTCCGGCCTCGACCGGGACGCCATGCGCCCGGTCTTCGCCGAGCGCGGCGGCGACCCGGACCGCCCCGGCAAGCGCAACCCGCTGGACGCCCTGCTCTGGCTCGCCGCCCGCCCGGGCGAGCCCGCGTGGGACACCGAGCTCGGCCACGGCCGGCCCGGCTGGCACATCGAGTGCGTCGCCATCGCGCTGCAGTACCTCGGCATGTCCTTCGACATCCAGGGCGGCGGCAGCGACCTCTCCTTCCCGCACCACGAGATGGGCGCCTCGCACGCCCACGTCGCCACCGGCGCCCACCCGTACGCCAAGGCGTACGTGCACGCCGGGATGGTCGCCCTCGACGGCCACAAGATGTCCAAGTCCCGCGGCAACCTGGTCTTCGTCTCGGCCCTGCGCCGCGAGGGCGTCGACCCGGCGGCGATCCGCCTGGCCCTGCTCTCGCACCACTACCGCGAGGACTGGGAGTGGACCAAGGCCACCCTGGACGAGGCCGTCGAGCGCCTCGGCCGCTGGCGGGCCGCCGTCTCCCGGCCGGACGGCCCGGCGGCCGAGCAGCTGCTCGCCGAGGTGCGCACGGCGCTCGCCGACGACCTGGACGCGCCCGCCGCCCTGGCGGCCGTCGACCGCTGGGCCGCCGCGCAGGAGGCCGACGGCGGGACGGACACCGGCGCGCCCGGTCTGGTCTCCCGGGCGGTGGACGCGCTGCTCGGCGTCGCGCTCTAGCCGCTCCGGCGCACACGCCGAAGGGGCGTCAGGACCAGGTGTCCTGACGCCCCTTCGGCGTGTGCGGGCGGGGGAGGGCCTACTCCTCCTCGGCGCCGTCCTGGCTCTCCCGGGCCGGGCCCGGCGCCTCCGGCTCGGCGGCCGGCCGCTCCGCCGTGGCGTGCCCGGCCACCGGCTTCTCGCCGGTCGGGCCGACGTTCTCCCGGCGCCGCAGGTAACGCTCGAACTCGCGGGCGATCGCGTCGCCGGACGCCTCCGGCAGCTCCGCGGTGTCCTGCGCCTCCTCCAGCTGCTGGACGTACTCGGCCACCTCGCTGTCCTCGGCGGCCAGCTGGTCCACGCCCAGCTGCCAGGCGCGGGCGTCCTCGCCGAGCTCGCCCGGCGGGATGCGCAGGTCCAGCAGGTCCTCCAGCTTGTTGATCAGCGCCAGCGTCGCCTTGGGGTTCGGCGGCTGCGCGACGTAGTGCGGCACCGCCGCCCAGAGCGTCACGGCCGGCACCCCGGCGTGCGTGCAGGCCTCCTGCAGCACCCCGACGATCCCGGTCGGGCCCTCGTAGCGGCTCTCCTCCAGGTCCAGCCGGCGGGCCAGCTCCGGGTCGGAGGTGACCCCGCTGACCGGTACCGGGCGGCTGTGCGGGGTGTCGCCGAGCAGGGCGCCCAGGATCACCACCAGCTCGACGCCCAGCTCGTGCGCGAAGCCGAGCAGCTCGTTGCAGAACGAGCGCCAGCGCATGCTCGGCTCGATGCCGCGGACCAGGACGACGTCCCGGGTGGTCGGCTCGGTGACCCGGACGACCGAGAGCCGGGTGGTGGGCCAGGTGATCCGGCGCACCCCGCCGTCCAGCCAGACCGTGGGCCGGTTGACCTGGAAGTCGTAGTAGTCCTCCGCGTCCAGGGCGGCGAACACCTTGCCGCCCCAGGTCTCGTCGAGATGGGCCAGAGCCGCGGAGGCGGCGTCGCCCGCGTCGTTCCAGCCCTCGAAGGCGCAGACCATCACCGGGTCGATCAACTCGGGAACATCTTCCAGCTCGATCACCCAGCGTCTCCCTCCGGTCGGCGGTCGGACCGGCGCCGCCTCGGCTGGCCTGCCGGGGCGCCGACGGGTCGGCTGCCGACTGTCGAACCTCTCGTCACCCATGGAACGCCTCGCTCCATGGTCCCTACCTGCCCAGCCTACGGGCTTTGATGCGCACCGCGGCCGGGCACCGGGACAGTCTGGGGGAGCGGACCGCCGCGATCCAGCGGATATCCGGACCGCCTCCACTGACGGCCCGTCAGCACTCCGGGGCGGGCGCGGACGGTCGCCGGGCGGCCACCCGGCGCGACGGCGCGCCCCGCGGGCCCGGTGGCGGGATGATGGACGGACGGGGGCTGGCGGACGGGGGGCGGGCGGCGCGGGCGGAAGGGGCCGGACCGATGAACCGATGGCTGTGGATCGGTGCGGGCGGCGCGGTGGCGGCCGTCGCGGCCGCGGTGCTGGCGGCGGACCGGGCCGGCCGGCGACTGCCGGTGGAGCACGTCACCGAGGGCGGGCTGGAGCTGGCCCAGCCGCCCGGCGCGGTGTGGCAGGTGCTCACCGACATCGACCTCTACCCGGCCTGGCGTCCCGGCCTCACCCACGTGGAACGGCTGCCCGCCGCGGCCGGCGGCCGGGCCCGCTGGCGCGAGTACGACCGGCACGGGCACACCACGTACGAGGTGGTGGCGAGCGAGGCCCCGCACCGCCTGGTGACCGGCATCGCCGACCCCGACCTGCCCTACGGCGGGACCTGGACGTACGAGCTGACCCCGGCCGGCCGGGGCTGCTCGCTGACCGTCACCGAGCGCGGCGAGGTCCGCCGGCCCGTGTACCGGGCGGTCTCGCACTACCTGACCGGCGAGGACGCCACCGTCCACCGCTACCTGGGCGCCCTCGCCCACCGCCTGGCCGGCTAGGGCGTGTCTTTCGGATCACGCCAGGCGGTCGCCGCCGGGGCACGCACCTCGCCGGCTTCTCGTCAGTCGCCGATGCTCCGCATGGACTCCC
>NZ_JBFAZB010000083.1:0-20951 GCF_040681575.1 Kitasatospora sp. NPDC051702 | reverse complement strand
CCGCGCCCCCCCCGTACCCCCCCCCCCCCCCCGGGCCGGGGCCCGGGCCCGGGCCCGGGGACGGGGGCGGGCCCGGGGACGAACCCGGGGACGGACGGTGCGGGCCCGGTGCACGGGGGTCACCGGGCCCGCGTCGGGACGTGCGCGGGGCGGCCGCGGCGTCAGGCCCAGGGGTTGAACGGGATGCCGCCGGGCTTCGAGGCGTTGAGCAGGTTGCGGAAGCGGTCGTCCTTGTCGGTGGTCTTGATGGTCGCCGATCCGAAGTCCGCGTTGTTGAGGCGGTCGCGCAGCCAGGTGCTGGGCCAGCCGTTCCAGTCGACGATGGGGGGCTGGCGCCAGTTGTGGTAGTGGTTCTCCGGCGGCTCGTCGTTGCCGTTGGCGAGCCGGAAGAGGTGGCTGCCCGGGCCGCCCGTGCCGCCCTCCTTGTGGTAGACGACCTTCGGGTGGCTGCCGTCGAAGCGCACCGACGAACGCGGGTAGGTGTGCTGGCTGTTGTGCTGGGTGACGGTCAGGAACTCGACCTGGTTGGACGACTGGTTGACCCACGAGACGACGTGCTCGAAGTCGTGGCGGTGGCCGCCCGCGCCGCCGTTCTGCGTCTGGTCCTTCTCGAAGTAACTGGCGTACACGATGGCGCACCAGCCGTTGTTGCACTTGGAACGGGCGTAGGTCTGCGAACGGTCCAGGTCGGACTTGTCGCGGCAGTTCCCGTTGACGTCGCCGCCCAGCTTCAGGCCCGGGTTGAGGGTGCCGTCCGGGGCGATGGCGGCGACCGCGTAGCAGCCGTCGGTGTCGTAGTCGTAGGCGGGCGAGAAGGACGCCTCGTAGCCGCCGGCCCGCTGCGGCAGGTTCGGCAGCGAGTCCGCCTGGGCGACCGGCCCGGGCAGGGTGAGGGCCAGGGCGCCGGCGCCGACGAGCGTGGCGACCCGGCTACGGACCCGGGTGGCGCGGGTCGTCCCGGACGCGGTGTCCGCCTGCGTGGCGGCGCGGCCGCGTGTCAGGAGGTCTTTCATCTTCGCCTGCTTTCCTGGTCGTCGGTGCGGCCGTCCCGCGCGGTGGCGGGCGGCCGGTGACGATCCTGGCGGCTTGGTCCGGACCTGCGGATCCGTCAAATGACGCAAGGAAATCGGTGAGTTACGCAGTCACGCGGTCCGGGCGGCTCCGCCGACGTTCCGCCGACGTTCCGGCGACGGGCAGTCAACCGCCGTCAACGACAGGAGCCCCGGCCCACTCCTGGCCACCGGCCACCATGGATGCCCTGGCTCACCGACTCACGGCGGCGCACCGACTCACCGCGGCGCAGCGAGCGGCGGGCCCGGGTGGCTGCCTACAGTGGGGCCATGACCGACCCGCGCCCCACCTCGGCCTTCCACGCGGCCAACACCGACCCCGCGGTCACGGACCGGATGGTCGCCGCGCTGGACGTCCAGGCCGCCAACCCCGGTGTGCGGAGACTGCGGGAGTGGGCGCACGCGCGGCTGGGCGCGCGCCCCGGTGAGCGGGCGCTGGACGTCGGTTCGGGCACCGGCTCGGAGACCCGGGTGCTCGCGGCGGCCGTCGCCCCGGGCGGCGAGGCGACCGGCGTCGAACCCAACCCCGGACTGCGCGCCGTCGCCCTGCAGCGGGCCGCCGTCGACGCCTCCCCCGCCCGGTTCCTCGACGGCGACGCGCTCGCGCTGCCGCTGCCCGACGCCGACCGGGACGTGGTCTGGTGCGAGCGCGTCCTCCAGCACCTGACCGACCCGGCGCGGGCCGTCGCCGAGATCGCGCGGGTCCTGCGCCCCGGCGGCCGGGTCGCCCTGCTGGACACCGACTGGTCCACCTTCGTGCTCCACCCGGCCGACTCGGAGGTCCGCCCGGCGCTGGCCGCCGTCACCCGGGCCACCGCCGCCACCCCGGACGCCGGACGCCGCCTGGCCGGCTGGCTGAGCGCGGCCGGCCTGAGCGTCGACGAGCTCGGCGCCGACGTCCTCCTGCAGGACCCGCACGCCGTCGCCTGGCCGATCGTCCGCGCGCTCGGCGCGGCGGCCGTCGGGCGGGGCCTGGTCACCGAGGAGCAGCGCGACCGCCTGCACGCCGGCCTCACCTCCGCCGCCGAGCAGGGTGCCTGCCACCTGTCGGTGACGATGTTCGCCGCCGTCGCCCACCGGCCGCGCTGACCGGCGGCTGCCCGCCAGGGCCGCGGTCGGGCTACTCGCCGTCCCAGGGCAGGGCCACCAGCACTCCCCCGCCGGCCAGGCGGGCGTAGCGGCAGGTCGCGCCGATCGCCCAGAAGTCGACGGCGGCGCGGCCGGTGACGGAGCGCAGGTCGGCCAGCCTGGCGTCGTCGGGCAGGCCCTCCGCGGCCGCGCGCAGCACGTCGTCGCCGCTCGTGCGCAGCCGGGCCGCGGTGACGTCCTCGACGCTGGTGGTGCGCCGGTCGCCGTCGGGCCACAGGTCCCCGAACCGGCGGCCGAAGGCCCCGACGTCGGCCGCGGTACCCCTGGTGCCGGTGGCGGCGAGGGCCTGTTCCAGGCAGTCGGCCAGGTGGTCGAGCCACGCGGTCAGGGAGGGTGCCATGCGGTCGGTGTCGGCGGCGTCCCAGAACCGGAACACCGGGCCCCAGGCCCCGGTGCGCGGGTCGACGTCCACGTAGGTGTGGCCGTCGCCGTGGTCGGTGTGGACGAACCAGTGGGTGCCGACCCCGCCGGCGTGGTCCTGGTACCAGCTGACGTCGGCGTTGGCGTACCGGCCGCGGTTGTAGGCGTGGTCGAGGTCGACGTGCTCGTGGGACTCGTGGCCGTTCACGGCGGAGCGGCTGACGGTGACGTGCACCCCGCCGACCGAGCGCAGCAGGGCCCGGACCTCCTCGGGCACCGGGACGGGCCAGGCGTCCATCCGGGCGTCGTCGATGCCCGGGTCGAGGGCCACCAGCCCGCCGGAGGCCTCGGCCAGCCGGTGCAGTCGGGCCGCGGTCGCGGAGGCGGTGCCCACGGCGGGTGCGGTGGCGGTGGTCGTGGTGGTCTGGTCGGTCATGCGGTCGGCCCCCCGGTTCGTTCGGTATCGGGGTCGAAGCTACTCCGGCCGTACGACACCGCGGGCCCCGGTCCTGCCGCGGCCTGCGTCAGCCCCCGGTGGCGCGGTCCTCGACGAAGGTCTTGAAGCGGCGCAGGTCACCGCGCACCTGGCGGTCGAGCACGCCCAGCTTGTCGGCGGCCTTCTCGGCCAGGCCGGTGGGGTGGAAGACCATGGTCATCCGCACCCGGGTGCGGTCCGCGCCGAGCGCCTCGAAGTCGACCGTGCCGGTGTGCTTCACGCTCTCGCCGGTGGTGCGCCAGGCGACCCGCGCATCGGGCACCCGCTCGACGATCTCGGTGTCGAACTCCCGGGCCAGACCGGCGATCTTGGTCCGCCAGTGGGCGTGCTGGTCGTCCAGCTGCCGGACCTCCTCCACGCCCTCCATGAACTCGGGGAACTCCTCGAAGGTCGCCCACTGGTCGTAGACGACGCGGACCGGCACGTCCACGTCGATCGACTCCTCCACCATGCTCATCGCCGCACCTCTTCACGTTCGTCCGGGCCGGACCGGGGCGGGCCGCATCGGCCCTCCGGGCGGCCCGGTCGGCCCGGTCGGCCCGGTCGTACGGGACCAGGGGCCCCGGGGCCGCGGACGGCGCCGCCCCTGCCAATCTGGGCCCTGCGCCGGACGGCGGCAACCGGCGCGCCCGGCCCCCGGCCCGATCGGCCCGCCCCGGCGCCCGCCGGTGCCCCTGTGCGGTGAACCGGCCGAGGTCCGGGCCGGCGGGCGCCCCGGGCGGGCCGGGGGTTCGCTACCCGCGCTCCGGGGGCCCCGCCATCGAGCGCAGGCGGGCCTCCAGGGCGGTGACCTCGGCGAGCGGGGAGCCGTAGAGCCGGGGGATCTCGGCCGCGAGCCC
This sequence comes from Kitasatospora sp. NPDC051702, assembly GCF_040681575.1. NCBI lineage: Bacteria > Bacillati > Actinomycetota > Actinomycetes > Kitasatosporales > Streptomycetaceae > Kitasatospora > Kitasatospora sp. NPDC051702. Next base: position 17,037 of record NZ_JBFAZB010000083.1, on the reverse strand, counting down.
GCGCATCAGGCCGAGGGACTCCGTGGCGGCGGCCAGGGCCTCGGCGAGGTCGGTCCCGGCTTCGGCCCGAACCCGGGCGTGGAAGGCCAGGGCCAGCGCGAGGTCGCCGCGGCGGGCCACCGGGTTGAGCGCCGCCTGCTCGCGCATCATCGCCAGCGCCCGGGTGGTGACCCGGGCCGCCTCGCCGAACCTCCCCAGGTCTGCCAGCGCCGCCGCGAGCAGGGACAGCGAATCGGCGAGCAGTGCGCCGTGGACGCCGGGTTCGGCCCGGTCCAGCTCCTCGAGGATGGCGACCGACTCCTCCACCGCGGCCAGCGCCCCCTGCCGGGTGTCGTGCATCCTGGCCAGGTTGCCGAGCCCCATCGCGAGGTCCCGCCGGTGCACCGCCGGGTTCGCGCGCGCCAGCCTCCGGTAGAGCGCCACGGCCTCGTGGGCGCTCCTGAGCGCCCGGCGGTGCTGGTTGCGGGCCGACTGGCGGCGGGCCAGGTTGTTCACCGCCTGGGCCAGCCCGGGCGTGTGGGTCACCGGGTCCGCCGCGGCCAGCCGGCGCATCAGCACCACGGACTCCCGGGTGACCTTCAACGCCTCGGCGTACCGCCCGAGCCGGGACAGCACCACGCCGAACTGGCTGAGCGCGTTGGCCAGTTGCGGGCGGTAGGCGGCGTCCGCGTGGGCCAGCCGGCGGTACAGGCCGACGGCCTCGCCGGTCACCGTCACCGCCTCCTGCGGACGCCCCAGCCCCCACAGGGCGGTGCCGAGCCCCAGCAGCGTGGCGCCCAGCGGCGCGGCGAAGGGCGCGTCGGTCTGCCGGCCCCGGCCCAGCGCCACCGCCTCCGAGGCGGTGGCCAGGCACTCCTCCCACCGCGCCAGCTTGGACAGCGCCTCGCAGCGGAGCACCAGCACGTAGGCGAGCGTGGCGGCGGCACCCCGGGCCGCGGTGCCCCTCGCCCCGGCGAGCCGGCCCCGCAGGAGCCGCGCGGCCTCGTCGGTGGCCGCCAGCGCCTCCTCGTACCGGCCTGCGAGCACCAGCCGGGTGCACTGCTCGAAGGCCTCCTGGGCGGGGTCGGGCGCGGCGCCGGGCTTCTCGCCGGGTCTCGGCGTCTGGTCGGGCAAGGGGAGCTCCTCGGGCTCGATGACGGCTGACATCGCACGATCAACTCGCCGCCAGACAATCGGAACTGACGCTGAGTCGGTTCCTGATCCCCCGCCGCGCCGGACGGCCCGGTCAGTATGCCCGCGCCGGCCGCCCCCGGACCCCCGCGGAACGGCCCGCCTAACTGATCGTTTCAAAATGGGTTGAGCTGGGCTCCTTGCGCTTGTCGATCTTGGTCGCCAAGCTGTCCGGATGCGTGTTGATCTTGTTCCGGATGGTCTCTGGGAGCGGGTGGCTCCGCTGCTGCCGCCCGCTCCCCGTCGGCGTTACTGCCACCCCGGGCGGCTGCGACTTCCGGACCGGGCGGCCCTGGCCGGCATCGTCTACGTGCTGCGGACCGGTGTCGCCTGGCGTGATGTCCCCGCGCAGGCCGTGGGCTGCTCCGGAGTGACGGCCTGGCGCCGACTGCGGGACTGGACCGAGGCCGGCGTCTGGCCCCGCCTGCACACCGCGCTGCTGACCGAACTGCGCCGCGCGAATCTGCTGGACCTGGACGACTGCGCCGTGGACGGCTCGCACGTCCGGGCCCTCAAAGGGGGCAATCATGTCGGCCCCTCGCCCGTTGACCGCGCACGCCCCGGCTCCAAGCACCATGTGATCGTGGACCGTTGGGGCACTCCGCTCGCCGTGACGCTCACCGGAGGCAACCGCCATGACGTCACTCAGCTGCTTCCCCTACTGGACGCGATACAGCCGATCCGCGGACTGCGAGGACGTCCGCGGCGCAGGCCCCGGCGCCTGTACTTGGGTTCTAGCGGTTGTCGCAACACCCCAGCTGAAGGGGTGCGATGGACTTCGAGATTCGCGAGGACCGGAAGCCGCAGGGGCCCAGGAAGCTCCGTGCCGAACGGGAGGAATACTTCCGGCTCGTGCGACAGGGCTACAGCAACAGAGAGGCGTCCCGGCTGGTGGGCGTTCACCCGCGTACTGGACGCGAGTGGCCCAACGGCCGGACGGACCCGAACAGGTTCAGGGCGCCCGCTCGACCCGAGCGGGCGCCCTGCGCCGTGTCCCGGTACCTGCGTGAGGACGAGCGGATCCACATCGCCGCCGAACTCAACGGCCGCCCACGCAAAACGCTCGGCTGGGAAACCCCAGCCGAGCGCCTGCATAAACTCGTCGCGGCCTGATCAAACCGACCACGTGTTGCAACGACCCCTAGAAACCGCCGTACGCCGACCGGGGCTACGACTTCGACAAGTACCGCCGCCTGCTCTGGAAGCGCGGCATCAAGCCGATGATCGCCCGCCGCGGCGCCGCCCACAGCTCCGGACTCGGCACCGTGCGCTGGGTCGCAGAGCGCGCCTTCGCCTGGCTCCACCAGTTCAAGCGCCTGCGCACCCGCTACGAGCAACGCGCAGACCTCCACCAGGGCCTGCTCGACCTCGCCTGCGGCATCATCTGCCTGCGGCGCCTTCGAAAATCCTCCTGAAGCGACCGATGCGGCGGCCCGGACAGGCTGTCGCAAGTGCCCGACCCCAAGGGATGGAGGGCCCGAGCCGGGAGGCACATCCCGCGCAGGCTCCGGGTTGCGGCCACCGCCCGGGCTGACAAGGCGGCGGGTGAAGGGCAAGCCGTGGTGGTCCTCGGGTGCGGGTGTGGGGCGCCGCGTGGTGGCGTACCGGCTGCCGGAATGCCCATGACAGGCATTCACTACAGTGATCACACGGAGTGCTCTCCTCGTGACTGGCCGGAATGTGAACGGAATGTCATGCTGCCCATGACTCGTGAGTCGGACAAATCCTACTTACCGCGCCGACATCCGATCGCGGTCCGCAGATCTGAGAGGTCTCGTCATGCGTTCCACCACCCGCATCAAGCAGCGCAGAACCGCCTTGGCTGCCGCCCTCGTGGTGGCGTCCAGCGCACTAGTAGCGGCCCCCCTAGCCGCCTCCGCCCACGCCGCCGCCCCGCCCGACTGCGTGAACGGCCGCGAGTACACCGGCTCATTTACGTGCAGGCTCCCCGCCAGGCTGGTGGTGACTTTCCATCTCATTGGGGGTGGTGGTGGGGGCGGGGCGGGTTCCGAATTCGGTGACATTCATGGCGGTGGCGGCGGTGGCGGCGGCGCTAGTGTTCGATGCACGAAGCTCCTGGCAAGGGGCACCGTCCTCTCCGGTACGGTCGGTGGCGGCGGTGGTGGCGGAACTGAGTTCGCAGCGGGAGCGGGGGGCTCGGGCGGCGGCTCGGGCGGCAGCAACGCAGCCGGTGGTGACGGGGGCGGCGGGGCGGAAGGTGGCGCCGGCGCGAGCCAGGATGTTCTCGGCTTTGGTGGTGGCGGCGGTGGTGCATCTACCCTAAGTGCCGGTACCGGCATGCAGCTCTCTGCGGGCGGCGGCGGAGGCGGCGGCAGCCTAAGCAATGCTTTTGGGGTTCCGCTGAGCGGCGGCGGCGCCGGAGGCATTGCCACCGCTACCGGTTGCGGTGGCGTCGGCGTGCTGGTAACTGACGACGGGTCACACGGTGGCGCCGGTACCGAGTCTTCGAGCGGCGCCGGCGGCGCCAGCGGCGACTTCGGGTCCGCCGGCATTGGCGGCTACGGTGGCAGCAGCCCCGGCCCCATCAGCGACACTAGTGGTTTCGCCGGGAGTGCAGGCAACATCAAGGTGTCCTGGCTGCCCTGATTCACGCCGTTTCGCAGGGCCGTGAGGCGCCGCCGTCCCGCCCGTGAGCCTGCTGGTGTTGCCCGGCGACCTTGTCGGTCGCCGGGCACACGTCGCGGAAGCCGCACTCGTGCTGCTGTCACTGAGCGAGCCGCTATCGGCGCTGGTGCCACCCTCTGCCTCGCACCGTCAGCTCAGGTTGTGGCACACCTGACAGATCGTGGCTACATGCAGACCTCCGCCATCCTGGTGGCCGTCTCCGCCGTGCCTCCGCTCGTCGTGGCGCACATGCTCGACTCGGCAGCGACCCCGCCCGCCACGCTCACCGTGGAGGCCCGAATGCGCGAGCTAGAGGGAACTGCTCGCCGTGACATTGGCAGAGCACTCGATCGGCCTTGCACATTCCCGACCGCACAACCTACGCAGCTCAACCCATTTTGAAACGATCAGTAAGGTGCCGCGACGCTCGGCACCCCGACCGGAGCGCAGCCGCCAGCGCTCACTGGGCGCTCGCCGTGGGGCGGACGACGAGCTCGTTGACGTCGACCTCCCGGGGCTGGGAGACGGCGTAGGCGATGGCGTCCGCGACGGCGGACGCGGGCAGGGCCACGGCGCGGTACGTCCGCATGGCCTCCCGGGCGGTGGGGTCGGCGATGCCGTCGGCGAGCTCGGACTCCGTCACGCCGGGAGCGACGAGGGTGACCCGGATGTCCCCGCCGCACTCCTGGCGCAGCCCCTCGGTGATCGCGCGCACGGCGAACTTGGTGGCGCAGTAGACGGCGGCGGTGGGAGAGACCTCGTACGCGCCGACGGACGCGACGTTCACCAGGTGCCCGCCGCCCTGGGCCCGCATCACGGGCAGCGCGGCGGCGATGCCGTGCAGGACTCCCCGCAGGTTCACGTCGATCATGCGGTCCCACTCGTCCGTCCGCAGCGCTTCCAGGGGCGAGAGCGGCATCACCCCGGCGTTGTTGACCAACACGTCCACCCGGCCGTAACGGCTGCGGGCCTCGGACACGAAGGCCCGGACGTCGGCGGCGTCCGTGACGTCCAGGCGCCGGAACGCCGCGGTGCCGCCCGCGGCTTCGAGCTCGCCGGCCAGCGCGGCGAGGCGGTCGGCGCGCCTGGCGCCGAGGAGCAGGCGGTGGCCGTCGGCGGCGAGGCGGCGCGCGGTGGCCTCCCCGATCCCGCTGCTCGCCCCGGTGACCAGGACGACCTTGCCCCTGTCCTGCGTCATGCCTGCTTCTCCTCTCGGTGGAGCACGAGGTGTTCGTGGTGGAGGACCCCGTCCCGGATGTCGCCCGTGGCGGTGAACCCGGTGTCGTCGACGTAGTCGAGGTGGTGGCCGGTGAGCGTGTAACGGCCCGTGTAGGCGTGGCGGCGGCTGCCGCGGGCCTCGTCGTAGCGGCCGTCGGCCCGCAGCTCCTGGCGGATGTACCCGCCCGCCGTCACCCACGTGCCGACCACGTCGACACCGCCCTGCTCGGTGCTGCCCGTCAAGGACGGACTCCCTTCGTCGCTGCGTGCGGAACCGTTCCGCGCCACCGAGTCTGGGCACGCCGGGAACGACCGGCCAGGACGCGCCCCGCCTGGGTGCAGTGCACCCGGGCAGGGCACGGAGAGGGACCCTAGGGTGGGGGCGTGACGGACAACCAGCTGGGAGAGTTCCTGCGCGCCCGCCGTGCGGCCCTGCGGCCGCAGGACGCGGGTGTGGTGAGCCACGGGACGCGCAGGGTCGCCGGACTGCGCCGGGAGGAGGTCGCCGTCCTGGCCGGGGTGAACGCGGACTACTACACCCGCCTCGAACAGGGCCGCGAACGCCACCCCTCGGCCCAGGTCATCGACGCGCTCGGCCGCGCCCTGCAGCTGGGCCCGGACGAGCAGGCGCACCTGCACCAGGTGGCGGAGACGGTGCCGGGCAACCGGTTCGCCCACACCACGGACCTGGTCAGCCCCGCCCTGCGCCAACTACTGGACGGCTACCCGGCCGCCCCCGCGTTCGTCGTCAACCGGACCCTGGACGTCCTGGCGGCCAACGCCCTGGCCGAGGCCCTGCACTCGCCCTTCGAGCGGATGGACGACCTCGCCTCGATGGTCTTCCTCGACCCGGCGGGCCGGCAGTTCTACGAACGGTGGGGCCACACCGCCCAGGCCGTCGTCGGCCACCTGCGGCAGGCCGCCGGGCTCGACCCCGGCAGCCCCCGGCTGCAGGAGCTCGTCCGCACCCTCACCGCGCACAGCACCGACTTCACCCGCCTGTGGGAGTCCCACACCGTACGCGGCAAGACCCAGGAGGCCAAGCACTTCCTGCACCCGGACGTCGGCCCGCTCACCCTCACCTACCAGGCCTTCGACGTGCGCGACGCACCCGGCCAGCAACTCGTCGTCTACCAGGCCGAACCCGGCAGCCCCAGCGCCCGGGCCCTCGCCCTGCTCGGCTCCCTCCACGCCACCTCGGCCCGGGCCACCTCCGGGCAGGCCCGGGCCACCGCCGGAGAGGCCCAGGGCCGTTCGCATGGCTGACGAGTGCTTCGGGCACCCGCGGCTCGCCGCCGTCCACGACGCCCTCGACCCCGACCGCACCGACCTGGACGCCTACCTGCTGATGGTGGAGGAGTTCGGCGCGCGTCGGGTCCTGGACATCGGCTGCGGCACCGGGGTGTTCGCACTGCTGCTGGCCGGGCGCGGCATCGAGGTGACCGGGGTCGATCCGGCCGCGGCGTCCATCGACGTGGCCAGGGCCAAACCGGGCGGCCACCGGGTGCGCTGGATCCACGGCGACGCCGACGATCTGCCGCCGCCAGCCGTCGACCTGGCGACGATGACGGCCAACGTCGCCCAGGCGATCGCCGACCCGCCCGCCTGGCGGCGCACCCTGCGGGGAGCCCGGGAGGCGCTGCGCCCCGGCGGGCGCCTGGTGTTCGAGACCCGCGATCCGGCGGCCCGGGCCTGGGAGGAGTGGACCCGGGAGCGCTCCCACCGCGTCACCGAAGTCCCCGGCGCCGGGCCGGTGGAGAGCTGGGTGGAGCTGGTCGAGGTGCGCGGGCCGCTGGTGGCGTTCCGCTGGACGTACGTGTTCGGCGCGGACGGGCAGGTGCTGACCTCGGACTCGACGCTGCGATTCCGGGAGCGGGCGGAGGTCGAGGCGGACCTGGCGGCCGCCGGCCTGGTACTGGAGGAGGTGCGCGGCGCGCCGGACCGGCCGGGGCGGGAGCTGGTGTTCGTGGCCCGGCGCCCGTAGGCCCTGGTGGGGCGCGCGGAACCTGGTGGGGCGTGCGGCCAGGCTCCACAACCCCGGCCGCGCCGGGCGGGCCGACGCGCTTCCCCGGCGCCACGAACGAGCGCCGCCGGGCGGCGGCACCCGGGATAGCGTCCCGCCCATGACCTCCTCCCCCGCGCAGCCCGCGGACCCCACCGATCCCGACGTCGCCCTCGTGCTGGCCGCCTACGCCGCCTACGCCCGGGGCGACATCGACACCGCCGTCGCCGACCTGCACCCCGACGTGGACTGGGTGGAGCCCGAGGAGTTCCCCAACGGGGGCGTGCACCGGGGCCGGGACGCCGTGCACAAGTACCTGAGCGCCTCGTACGCGATGTGGGGCGAGATGCACTCGGAGCCGACCGCCTACCGGCGCGGCGAGGACGTCGTCATCGTCCACCACGTGCACGGCGTGCTCACCGACGGCAGCCCGCTGGACATCACCGCCGCCGACGTCTTCACCCTGCGCGACGGCCTGGTGGTCGCCATGCACGCCCACGCGGACCCGGCCGAGGTGCTGTAACCGCCTCGGGAGCGCCCCGGCCGGATGCCGACGCGGCGCCCGGCCGGGCCGGACGGTCGACCGTCACAGGGGGCTGAGCCGGGTGCGCAGGAGGCAGAACTCGTTGCCCTCCGGGTCGGCCAGGACGTGCCAACTCTCCTCGCCGGTCTGGCCGATGTCGACGGGGCGGGCGCCGAGGGCGAGCAGGCGCTCGAGTTCGGCGTCCTGGTCGCGGTCGGTGGCGTTGACGTCGATGTGCATCCGCAGCTTCCCGGTGCGCGGGTCCTCGCTCGGGCTGAACAGGAGGGTGGGCTGCGGGCCGCCGGGGACGGACCCGGGCGGGCCGATCTCGATGCTCCCGTCGTCGTCCCGGTCGAGTTCGACGTAACCGAGGACCTCGCGCCAGAACGCGGCGAGCCGCTCGGGATCGGCGGCGTCGATGACCAGTTCACTGATGCGGCATGCCGTGACTCCTCCCCGGCGTAAACGCCGGGGCTTCTCGTTAAGCCGATACGGCTTCGCGACGGGCCAGCCCGGCCCGTAGAACGTTGATGGCTCCCACTGTGTCGGCGTGCGCCTGGTGGCCGCAGCTGACGCAGTGGAAGGTCTCCTGGGTGGGCCGGTTCTCCTTCGCGGTGTGCCCGCAGGGAGGGCAGGTGCGGGAGGTGTTGCGGGGGTCCACGGCGATCACTTCCCGTCCGGCGCTTTCAGCCTTGGCGTGCAGGATCGTCAGGAACACCCCCCATCCGGCATCCGAGATCGAGTGGTTGAGGCCGGCCTTGGCCGCCGCGCCGTTGGGCAGGAAGGTGTCCGGCGTCTCGGGGTCGGGCTTCGGTGCGGGGGACCGCAGCATGTTACGGATCTTGAGGTCTTCGTGCGCGATGAAGTCATGCTGACGCACGAGGCCGAGTGCAGTCTTGTGGGCGTGGTCGAGGCGTTGGCGGCGCACCTTGCGTCCCGCAACATCTCGGCAAGTGCTTGCTGCTGGCCCACGGTGGGCCGCATGAGGAACTTGTACGCACGGATCATCCGGCCCACCCCCCTCCAAGGCCGACATGACCACACGACACTTGGCCCATGTCACCACGCTGGGAACCAGACCCCGGTATACGGCGGGGAAACCACGTCGCCCACAACCTGCACGCGCACTTGATGTTCGTCACCAAGTACCGGCGTGAGATCTTCGATGACGCCATGCTGACCCGCTGCGAAGCCATCATGCGGGACGTGTGCGACAGCTTCGGTGCGGAGCTGCGCGAGTTCAACGGCGAAGGCGATCACGTCCACCTGCTGGTGCACTACCCGCCGAAGGCCGCCCTGTCCAGACTGGTCAACAGCCTCAAGGGCGTCAGTTCTCGGTACCTGCGCGCCGAGTACACCGGGCGCATCAACCGGACCGGGACGGGGTCCGTGTTCTGGGCACCCTCGTACTTCGCCGCATCCTGCGGCGGAGCGCCGCTCAGCATCGTCAAGGAGTACATCGAAGGCCAGAAGCGGCCCGTCTGACCGTCACCCCGGAGCCGCAGCCAACTCCGCCGCTTCGCGGCTCCGGACCAAGGATCGCATTCCCGCCCGGCCTGAAGGCCGGGATTCCCTGCGAAGATCGGGGGATGGACCGTCACTCTAGTTCCGCGGCGGACGGTTTCCCTGTGCGCGGTGTCGTCGCGTTTCCGGGGCCGGAATACGCCGGTCGGCCGCCGCGTGGCGGGCGTTCCCCGGACGGCGGGCGAGGTTTCCTCGAAGGCGTCAAGCCTATTCCGGGGAAAAGTGGTTGGCGGAAATCCGGGGCTTGCCGCCGGCCTCAGGGGTGGGCGAAGAGGGTGCTGGCGAGGGCGACGTGGACGGCGGTGCCGCCGAGGATGCTCAGGACGGCGTTGCGCCGCCACAGGTGCAGGCCCAGGGTGGCGGCCAGGGCGAGCAGGGTGGGGGCGGCCCGGACGGGGCTGGTGAGGGGGAGGTCGCGCAGGGCGTAGACGGTGAGGATCACCATCACGCCGACCGGCATCCGGGCGCTCAGGTAGTGGAGCACCGCGCTGGCCCGCAGCGGGGCGAGGGCGGCGAAGGGCAGCGCACGCAGGCCCCAGGTGACGGCGACGGACACGCCGATGGCGGCCAGCAGGTAGGACGTGTCAGGCACGGGTCGGCTCCTTCGCGGCGGCGGTACGGCGGCCGTCTGCGGTGCGGTGCCCGGCGGGGCCGCGGCGTCCGGCGAGGGCGCGGCGTCCGGCGAGGGCGCGGCGTCCGGCGAGGGCGCGGCGGGCCAGCAGGGCGGCGGTGAACAGCGCGGTGGCGGCCAGCAGCATCTGGCCGGGCAGGACGAAGCGCGCGGCGAGGGCGCAGACCAGGGCCAGCGCCGGGGTGGGGATGTCGCGCCGGGCCCGGAAGGCGTCGACGGCCAGGACGACGAACAGGGCGGTGAGCGCGAAGTCGAGGCCGACGAGCTTCGCCGGCACCAGCGCCCCGAAGAGGGCTCCGGCGGTGCCGCCGGCGACCCAGTAGGCCTGGCAGAGCACCTGGAGCCAGATGATGCGCCGCCCGCTCCAGGAACGCGCCTGCTCGCCGGTGGTCAGGGCGTAGGCCTCGTCGGTCATGGCGAAGGTGCTGTACGCCCGGCCGAAGCGGCCGCCGACCCGGTGCAGGGGGAAGGAGAGGGCGTAGAAGACGTGCCGGAAGTTCACCAGGAACGCGGTCAGGGCGATCTGGGCGAGCGGGGTGACCGCGACGACGAGCCCGATCAGCAGGAATTCCAGCGACCCGGCGTAGACCAGCGCGGTGAAGGCGGTGGCCCACCACCAGCTCAGGCCCGCGTGGGCGACCAGCACGCCGAAGGCGATGCCGAGCGGGAACAGGCCCAGGCCGACGGAGCTGGAGTCCCGGAGCGCGGCGGCCAGGTCCGCCCGGGCGCTCGGCGCGGCGGTGTCGGGCTCGTCGGCGTGGGATCCGGCGGCGTTCGGTCCGGGGGTGTGCGGTCCGGCGGCGGGAGGGGGCGGCGGAACGGGACGGGTGAGCGTCCCGCCTGGTGCGGAATCCATGAGGGAAATTCTAGGACGAATTCCGGGTAATATGGTTTCCAATAATTGCCCGGGAGTAGCACTGTGAGCAACAAAGAAATGCTGGACGGCGTCGATCGTGAAATTTTGTTCCACCTGCGCCAGGACGGCCGGCTGACCAACGTCGAACTGGCCAAGCGGGTCGGCCTCACCCCGCCGCCGTGCCTGCGCCGGGTGAAGCGGCTGGAGGAGGCCGGGATCATCGCCGGATACCGGGCCCGGATCGACCCGGCGGCGGCCGGGCGGGGCTTCGACGTGGTGGTCGCGGTCGAGATCGGCGTCAACGACCTCCAGACGGTGGAGGAGTTCGAGTCGACGGTGGCCTCCTACGAGGAGGTGATCGAGTTCCGCCGGCTCTTCGGCCGGCCCGACTACTTCGTCCGGGTCGCGGTCGCCGACCACGCCGCCTACGAGAGCTTCCTCACCGCCCGGTTGATGGGGCTGCCGGCCGTAGCCCGGGTGGACTCGCACCTGACCATGAAGATCATCAAGGGCGACGGCTGACGGGCCCGCCGTCACGGCGCCGCGGGCCCACCGGCAGTTGTCGGCGGCGGCCCAGGGCTGTGACGGCCGGCGGCCTCAGAGCCGCCGGGTGCGCAGCACGCCGGTGCGCATCGGGAGGGTGAACCCGCCGTGGGCGGTCTCCGGCCGGTCCGCGAGGAAGGCGCGGATCCGGGCGAGGGCGTCCTCCCGTTCCGGTTCCGGCATGACGATCATCCCCGCGCGCGTGGCGAGGGTGTCGACCAGGGTGTCGGCGGTGCGGTGCTGCCCGTGCGGGAAGTCGGCCTGCTCCGGCGAGCCGAACCGGGCGGGCGCGCCGGCCCCGGGCAGGTGCATGTGCGCCGTCGCGGCGCGCCAGCTCGCGGGGGTATCGCGGGGGCCGACGGCCGCGCTCCCGGCGACCCGGGCGAGCCCGGCGACCCAGGGGACCTGGTCGTCCATCAGGTTCCACAGGCCGGCCAGGACGCCGCCCGGGGCGAGGACCCGGGCGATCTCGGGCCCGGCGACGGCCATGTCGAACCAGTGCATGGCGTTGCCGGCCAGCACCGCGTCGACGGAGGCGTCGGGCAGCGGGATCGCCTCCGCGCTGCCCGGCAGGGCGCGGACGTCCGGCAGGCGGCGGCGCAGCTCGGCCAGCATCGCCGGGTCGGGTTCGACGGCGGTGACGTCGGCGCCCAGGGCGGCCAGGACGGCAGTCAGCTTGCCGGTTCCGGCGCCGAGGTCGAGCACGCGGGGGCCGGGGGCGGCTTCGAGCGCCCAGTGCACCGCGGCCCGGGCGTAGTCGGGGCGGTGCTCGGCGTAGGCGGTGGCGGCCGCGCCGAAGGAGGAGGCGTGCCGTGACTGTTCGTCATGATCCATACGGGTGAGGCTAACCGCGCGGACGGGGGTCGGCCAGACCCTCGCGGGCGGGGGCAACCGCCGGGCCGGTCCCGGTGTCTTCCTTGCTGACTGACGATGCACAGCCAGGCCGGGCGGGGGCGGCCCGTCGGCTGTCCTGATGATCCGGGGGGATCCATGGGTTCGCGTTCCCTGTTGACGGTTTCGGTGTCCGCGCTGCTGGCCGGGCTCACTCTGACGGCCTGCGGGGCCGGCGGCGGTTCGGCTTCCGCTTCCGGCTCCGCGGCCACTTCGACGGCCGGCTCCACGGCCGGTTCGCCGAAGGCCGAGGCCGCCGCGCCGGTGTCCGAAACGCCGGTGTCCGCAGCACCGGTGTCCGCAGCACCGCTCGCGGGCCAGTCCACGGCCGCGCCCACGGGGCGGCCCGGCACGCCGGCCACCACCGGTGCGACGACCGGCTCCGGACCCGGCTCCGGCGGGCCGCAGGACGGCAGGTGCCGCGGCGAGGAGCTGACGTGGACGCTCACCCGGCTCACCGCCGAGGGCAGCGCCGACCGGGACCCGGCGAACGCCGAACTCGTCGCCCTCAACTCCGGCTCCCACGCCTGCACGCTGGCCGGCTACCCGAGGCTCGAGTTCCACCTGGGCAAGGGGCCGAAGGCCACCGGGGCCGGCAGGGGCGGCCCCGCCACGCTGGCGCTGGGCCCCGGCAAGCGGGCGGTGTTCGCCCTGCGCTACTCGGAGATGAACGGCAAGGGGCCGGACAGCGGGAACTGCAACCCGCTGGTGACCGCCGGCGCCGCCGAGGTGACCGCGCCGGGCGGGGGCGCCGAGGTCCGCGTCCCGGTGGTGGACCAGGCCGGCAAGCCGGCCCGGGTCACCGTCTGCGGCCAGGAGGTCCGGATCAGCCCGCCCACCGCCCGGTAGTCACTCCGTGCGCCAGTCCGCGGGCCGCACGGGCGAGGCGCCGACCGCCGTGTGGAGGCGGTCGGCGCCGGTTCACCGGTGCTCGGCGGGTCCGCGGAGAGGCCTGATCAGGGCCGCCGGGGCCGGTTGGGTGCGGGCGGGTTCAGTGCCCGCACGCACTCAGTGCCAGTAGTGGTCGGCCCAGGTGCCACACGGCCACTGGATCACCTGGGCGCCGTCGGCGGTGCTGGCGCCCGGGACGGCCAGGCACTGGCCGCTGTTGTAGTTGATGATGTGCAGCTTGCCGTTGCCGGTGTCGACGCCGAAGGCCCAGTAGTGGTCGTTCCAGGTGCCACACGGCCACTGGATCACCTGGGTTCCGGCGGTGGTGCTGGCACCGGGGACGGCCAGGCACTGGCCGCTGTTGTAGTTGACGACGTGGAACCAGTTGAAGTTGTTGGCCTTGAACTGGTAGTTCGCCGTCCAGTAGTGGTCGTTCCAGGTACCGCATGGCCATTGGATGAGGCCGGTGCCCTGCGCGGTGCTGCCTCCCGGGACGGCGAGGCACTTGTTGCTGTTGTCGTTGACGATGTGGGTGTAGGCCCCGTTGAAGCCGATGCCCTGCGTGGCGCCGCCGTTTCCGGCCGCGAGGCTGTTCCCGCCCTGGGCGAGGATGCGCTGGACCTCCTCGGGCGAGACCGGGGAGAGGCCCTTGAGGGCCCGCTCGAGAACGGCCTCGTTCGGCGAGGTGACCGTGGAGCTCCCCCGTGCCGCGGACGCCGGGCTCTGCGCGGTCGCCGTCGCCGTACCGCCGGCGGTGAACGCGAGCGCCACCGCGGTCACGGCTGCCGCCGTGGCGCGGACGACGCGGCCCGGTATCTGCTTGGTGATGTTCAACGCGACTCCTGTCGGATGGACTCGGATGGTCGAACCGATCAGCTGACAGGGCGGACGTCCGGACCGTGCCCCCCTGCGCGGCCGAGGCAACGCTAGACGAGCCCAACTCCCTTGCCAAAGAAGGTAATTGGCCACCATCGGGCGAGGCCGGAGGTGCCACGGGGGCCGATCCGCGGCCCATCCGGCACGGGACGCCCCGACAGGCCGGGCCGGGGGCCCGCGGCTCTCGCGGCACCCCCCGCACCTGCCGCCGCACCCACCGGGCCGGGTCCGGGTGGAGGGAACAGCAGGAGAACAGCAGAACGGGCGGGCCCCGCCGGGCGGTGGGGGAGGTCGCTCGGCGGGGCCCGGCGCGGCCCGGGGGCCGCGCGGTCAGGTGGTCGGGTGGCCGGGCGCCCGGGACCGGGCGGGTGGCTGGGACCGGTCGGGGCGCCGGCCGGTCAGGCGGCGGGGCGGTCGGCCGGGGTGTCGGGGACCCAGGAGCCGTGGATGCCGCCGGGCACCCGGTGCGGCAGGTGGACGGCGGCGACCCGGTCGAGGCCGCAGGCGTCGAGGACCAGCAGCTGTGAGGCGTCCTGCTTGAGGTCGGAGACGACGGTGAGCAGGTAGCCGTCGTCCTCGCGGGTGGCCCCGGTGGCGGGGACGAAGACCGCCTCGCTCGGCAGCCGGGCGTCGCCGATCTGGTGGATGCGGCGGGCGCCGGTGGAGCGGTCGTACTTGACCACGCCGTAGCCGCCGAAGCCCTGCTCGTCGGGGAAGGAGACGGCGTACTGGTAGCGGTTCTCGACGCCCTGGTACTGCTCGTTGAGGGTCGGGAACTCCACCGCCAGGTCGTCGATGATCTGCTCGTCGACGGTGCCGGCCACCGGGTCGATCACCCAGCGGCGGGTGAAGGAGCGGGTGTTGGGCTCGGTGCCGCGCCCGGGGGCGCCGACCCACCAGTTCCAGGAGAGCCGGAAGCCCTCGCGGTCGACGGTCGGGCCCTCCAGGACGATGCGGCCCCGGCCGTCCTCGTAGGCGTTGGAGACGTGCAGCATGTTGCCGGGCTCGATGGAGAACCAGCGCACGTGCCGGGCGCCGTCCTCGCCGCGGGGCATCACGCCGATGCGGGCGGGCTGGTCGTCGCGCCAGGCGTAGGGGATGCCGGAGTGCTCCTGCGGGTCGAAGGTGACGTTGCCCTCGATGAAGATGACGTGGCGGCGGGTGAGGGCGAAGTCGTGCTTGAGGGCGGCGCTCGCGCCGGGGACCTCGGCGCTGTGGACGAGCTGCCCCTTGGCGTCGACGACGTGGTGGACGAGGTACGGCGGGATCGGCGAGGAGCCGAAGAAGTGCAGCTCGCCGGTGACCGGGTCCTCCTTGGGGTGGGCGGTCATCGCGGTGCGCAGCTTGCCGTCGAAGTCGTAGGCGCCGACGGTCTCCAGCTCCGGGGTGAGTTCGAAGGGGAGGTTGGCCTCGCAGAGGGCGAGCAGGCGGCCGGCGTGCTCGATGACGTGGGTGCCGGCGGTGCTGGCGGTGAGGTCGGGGCCGGTCTCGGTCATGTAGGGGGCGCCGTCGAGGGCGGGGGTGTGGACCCAGCGGTTGCGGTACCACTCGGCGCGGCCGGCGCGCAGGCGGATGCCGTGGACCATGCCGCTGCCCTTGAACCAGTGGGTGGGGGTGATGCCGGGCTTGGGGTTGTGGCCGTTGCGCAGCAGTCGGCCGGTGAGTTCGGGCGGCAGGGTGCCCTCGACGGTCAGGTCGGTGGCGGTGACTTCGTCGACGAGGGGGGTGTAGTGGCCGGTCAGGTAGGGCTTGGCGGTGGTCATGGCGGGTTTCTTCCTCCGGGTGGAGCGGGTGGACGTCAGATTGCTTGCTGTGCTGATGACTTGGTGTTTCGGGTGAGGATCCAGGCGAGGGCGGCGGTGGCGGCCAGCAGGGCGGCCGAGGCGGTGAAGGCGGCGCGGTAGCCGGCGGTGAGGGCCTCCGGGTGGGGGGTGTGGGTGGCGGCGTGGGCGGTGACGGAGCCGGCGAGGGTGGCCAGGGCGGCCAGTCCGATGGCGCCGCCGACCTGGCGGGTGGTGTTGACCAGTCCGCCGGCCAGTCCGGTGTCCTGGGGCGGCAGGCCTCCGACGGCGAAGGCGGTGAGCTGGACGAAGGCGGTGCTCAGGCCGAGGCCGACGAGGACGCTGGGGCCCAGGACGTCGGTGAGGTAGCCGCCGTGGGCATCGATGCGGGACAGCCACAGCAGGCCAGCGGCCTCGGTGGCCAGGGCGGCGGTGACCGTCGCCCGGGCGCCGATCCGGCGGGACAGTCGCGGGGCGAGCGCGGAGCCGAGCATGTTGGCTGCGGCGAGGGGGAGTTGGCCGACTCCGGTGAGCAGCGGTCCTGATCCGAGGACCTGCTGCTGGTACAGCGGCAGGAAGTAGAACAGGGCGATCCAGACGGATCCCAGCAGGGCCATCAGGAGGTTGCCGGCGGCCACCCGGCCGGTGGTGAGCAGGCGTGGCGGGATCAGCGGGTCCGGTCCGCCGCGGGCGCGGCGCAGCTGGAGGGCGGCGAAGGCGGCGAGGAGGGTGGCGGCGGCGAGGAGGGCGGCCAGGACCGGGGTGTCGCTCCAGCCGGCGGCGCGGGCGGTGGTCAGGCCCCAGACGAGGCAGGTCAGGGCGAGGGTGACGGTGGCGGTGCCGAGCAGGTCGAGGCGGCCGGTGCGGCGGTCGGCGGTGCGGTGGTCGGCGGTGCGCGGTAGGAGGGCCACGGTGGCGGCGAGGACCAGCAGGGTGCCGAGGGCGACGCAGTGGAAGATCCACGGCCAGCCCCAGGCCTGGGTGAGGGCGCCGCCCAGCAGGACGCCGCCCGCTCCCCCGGCGCCGGAGACGGCGCCCCAGACGCCGAGGGCGCGGCCGCGGCCGGGGCCGGGCGGGAAGAGGTCCATGGTCAGGGCGAGCGCGGCGGGGGCGACGGCGGCGGCGCCGAGGCCCTGGACGGCGCGGGCGGCGATCAGGGCGGCGGGGGTGGTGGCGAGGCCCGCGGCGAGCGAGGCGGCCGCGAACAGGGCGAGGCCGGTGGTGAGCACCCGGCGGCGGCCGAACAGGTCGGCGGCCCGCCCGCCGGCCAGGAGCAGGGCGCCGAAGGCCAGGCCGTAGGCGTTGACGACCCAGGTGGTGCCGGTGTCGGAGAGGCCGACGCCGGTGCGGATCCGGGGCAGGGCCACGTTCACGATCGAGGTGGCGAGCATGACGGTGAACTGGGCCGCGGCGAGCACCAGCGCCCCGGCCACCGCCACGCCCACCAGTCGTCTGCCCACGGCCCGCACCCCGTCCCCGGCGCGCCCGCCGCGCCGATCCAGCGGA
>NZ_JBFAZB010000082.1:0-21091 GCF_040681575.1 Kitasatospora sp. NPDC051702 | reverse complement strand
GGGGGGGCGGGCCGGGCCCCCCCCCCGCCCCTGCCGCGCGCCCCGGCCGGCCGTCCGCGCCCCCGCCGCGCGCCCCGGCCACGCGCCCCGGCCACGCGGTCGGCCGACGCCCCGTCAGTCCCGCAGCCCAGCCCTGGTGGCGGGCCCACCCGGCCGCCCTTAGCGTCGACTCGGCCGCACCCACCGGCCGTCACCACCCGCACACGGCGCGTCAACGCGTGCGCCGCGTCGGTCCCAGTCCCGCACACCGCGTACCACAGCGCCGCCCGGCCGGCCCCGGCCGCATCCCCGAGCGCGCCGGAGAGACAGGTCACCACTCATGCCCACGCGACGGGTCCACCACCTCGCCGCGGCCGCCGCGGCCGCCACCACCGCCCTGACCACCGCCCTCGCCACCCTGGCCGCCGTGCCCGCGGCGCACGCCGCCGAGCAGGGCACGCTGCACCTCGTCCCCGCGGGCGCATCGGTGCAGCAGGCCGTCGACGCCGCGAAGTCCGGCGACACGATCCAGCTCCTCCCCGGCACCTTCCGCGGCAGCGTCCGCATCACCATGCCCGGCCTCACCCTGCGGGGCTCCGGCCCGGCCAGCGTGATCACCCCCGGGGACGGCACGGAGAACGCCTGCGCCACCGCCGGGCACGGCATCTGCGTGGTCGGCACCGAGGCGGCCCCGCTGGCGGACGTCACGGTCGAGGCCCTCGCCGTCACCGGCTTCACCAGGAACGGCATCGACGCCAGCGGCACCACCGGCCTGGCCGTGCGCGCCACCTACGTCCACGACAACGCCCAGCAGGGCATCAGCCAGGAGATGTCCACCCGGGCCGCCATCGTCGGCAACCGCTCGGTCGACAACGGCCAGTCCGGCGTGTTCCTGGCCAACTACGCCTACCGCGAGGGCGGCGCGCCCGACACCGGCGGGACGGTCGTGGAGGGCAACGTGCTGACCGGCAACCGGGTCGGCGTCACCGTCCGCCGCCTGCGCGGGCTCGCCGTCCAGGGCAACGAGATCACCGGCAACTGCGGCGGCGTGTTCGTGGTCGGCGACGAGGGCGTCCCGCGGGCCGGGGACCTCGACGTCCGGAAGAACCGGGTCGTCGCCAACAACCGGTTCTGCCCGGCCAACCCGCGCCTGGGCGCCATCCAGGGCGCCGGCATCGTGCTCACCGGCACCGAGGACACCCGGGTCACCGACAACGAGGTGCACGACAACGTCGGTAGCTCGGACTTCTCCGGCGGCATCGTGCTGTTCAAGAGCGTCGTCGGCGTCTCCAACGCCCGGGCGACCGTCTCCGACAACCGCCTGAGCGGCAACAGCCCGGCCGACATCGCCGACCGCGACACCGCCGGCGCCAACACCTTCTCCCGCAACACCTGCGACCGCTCCGAGCCCTCCGGCCGCTGCTGAGCCCGTGCCCCGCCGGCCCCGCACCCGGACCGCGCCCGACCCCGGCCACCCCACCCGTCGACAAGGAAGACCGCCCATGACCACCGCACCCGCCACCAGTCCCCAGGCCGCGATGCGCCTGCGCGAGCTCGTCTTCGGCGCCGCCTGCGCCGCGGCCGTCCGCGCGGCCGCCCGGCTCAGCGTGGCCGACGCCCTCGGGGACACCCCGACCGCCGTCACCGACCTCGCCGCCGCCCTGGACACCGAACCCCGCCAGCTGCGCCGGCTGATGCGCGCGCTCACCTGCTACGGCATCTTCGCCGAGACCGCCGACGACCGCTTCGAGCACACCGAGATGTCCCGGCTGCTGCGCGAGGACGCCCCCAACTCGCTGCGCTACATCTCCCTCTGGTGCACCGAGCCGTGGACCTGGGAGGCCTGGCCCAAGCTGGACGAGGCGGTGCGCTCCGGCCGCAACGTCTTCCCCGAGCTGTTCGGCAAGGAGTTCTTCGACTACCTGCACAGCGACGGGGGCGACTCCGCCAAGGTCTTCGACAAGGCGATGACGACCTCCAGCCGGCAGTCCGCCCAGGACTTCGCCGAGTACCTGGACCTCACCGGCGTGGACTCGGTGGTCGACATCGGCGGCGGCCAGGGCCACGTCCTGGCCAGCCTGCTGGAGAAGCACCCGGCCCTGCACGGCACCCTGCTGGACCTGCCCAAGGTGGTCGCCGGCGCGGACGCCCGGCTGCAGGACGGCGGCGCGTTCTCCGCCCGCGCCCGGCTGGTGCCCGGCGACTGCCGGATCGACATCCCGGTCCGCGCCGACCTCTACATCATCAAGAACATCCTGGAGTGGGACGACGAGAGCACCCGGCGCACCCTCGCCAACGTGGTCGCCGCCGCCCGTCCGGGGGCCCGGGTCGTGGTGGTGGAGAACCTCGTCGACGACAGCCCGTCGATGCGCTTCACCACGGCGATGGACCTGCTGCTGATGCTCAACGTCGGCGGCGCCAAGCACTCCGAGGCGAGCATGGTGCGACTGATGGAGGAGGCCGGACTGGACGTCGCGGTCGTCCGCCCCGTCAACCCCTACCTGCACGCCTTCGAGGCCACCGTGCGCGGCTGAGCGGCACCCGCGCGCGACGGAACGGACGACCGCCGGCCCCCTCGGGGGCCGGCGGTCGTCCGCGTCCGGGGTCCGTCAGGCCTTGCGCGAGGACTCCAGGTGCGCGAAGACCACCACGTTGTCGAGGTAGTCCTTCCGCTTCTTGTCGTAGGTGCCGCCGCAGGTGATCAGCCGCAGCTGGGCGTCGGGCGTCTTCCCGTAGACCTTCTGGTCGGGGAAGGCGTTCTTGGCGTAGGTCTCCACCTCGTCCACCGCGAACACCGCGACCGTGCCGTCCGCGCGGGTCACCTCGACCTTGTTGCCCGGCAGCAGCAGGCTCAGCAGCAGGAACACCGCCGGGCCCTTGGTGGTGTCCACGTGCCCGGCGACCACCGAGCTGCCGCGCTCGCCGGGGGTGACGCCGTCCCGGTACCAGCCGACCAGGTTCTTGTCGTCCGGCGGCGGCGCGTTGAGCTGGCCGGCCGCGTTGAGGGTCAGCTCGGTGAACGGTGCGTCCACCCCGATCTGCGGGATCCGCAGCCGGGTGGGCTTGGCGGGCTTCAGCGCCGGTGCCGCGGGCGCGGCCGCCGGGCTCGGCTTCGCGGCGGCCGGCGACGTCGCGGCGGCGGGCGCCGTCGGCCCGGGGGTGGCCGGTGCGGACGCCGCCGGGGGAGCGGCCGGGGCGGCCGCCGGGTCGTCGGCCGGCTCGGTGTCCACCGAGTTGTAGATCAGCAGCAGACCGACCGCCGCCGCGCCCATCCCCCCGCGCAGCAGTCGGGGCATTCCGGAGACGGGACCGCCCATCGCTCCTTCTCCTCCTCGTCTCTCCTCGTCCGGGGGCGCTCACGGACCCCCGCAACGGCGCGCCGCCCCCGTGCGCCCCACCCGTGAGGGGGAGGCGCCCAGAGGCGGCAGCGTCGGCGTCAGGCGGTGGCGCCGGCGGAGGTGCGGCGGCCGCGGCGCAGCGCGACCGCCCCGGCGCCCAGGCCGCCGAGCAGCAGCACCGCGCCGGAGGCGAGCCCGCCGCCGGACAGGGCCAGCCCGCCGCCGCCGGTGTGCACGCCGCCGTGCGGGGTCTTGGAGTCCTCGCCCTTGCCCTCGTAGCCCTTGCCCTCCGAGCCCTTCCCCTCGGAGCCCTTGCCCTCGTAGCCCTTGCCTTCGGAGCCCTTGCTGTCCATGGGCTTGCCGTCGGAGGCCTTGTGCTCCTCGGTGGGCGCGCTCCCGGCCTTCTTGTCGTCGTAGCTCTTCGAACTGTCGGTCCCGGTGCTCTTGTCCGACTTCTCCTGCCAGGTGAGGTTCTTGCCCTGGTCGGAGGAGCCGTCGGCGAAGGCCATGGGGGCGCCGACGGTGAGGACGGCGGCGACGGCCGCTCCGGTGAGCAGCGTGCGTGCAGAACGCATGAGGATGATCCTTCCGATCCGCGGACCCGTCGCGACCGCCGGCACGTCGCCGGACAAGTGGACTCGCGAGGGGTGCGCCTGAACTACCGTCATCCACCGTGCGGCCGCCTGCCACCGGAGCGTGGCAGTGCCGGTACGCTCCGTGCGCCCTTCGGGTGGAGTCCCGGGTGTGTTCACCCGAGTGCCCCGGCGGTCCGGGTGAATCGGCCCCGCGGCCGGTGCGGACCCGTCGTCCGGCGCCGCCCCGCGGCCGGTGCGGACGTGCCGGACGCGCGCGTGGGCCCGCCCCCGGCGGAGAGCCGGGGGCGGGCCCAGGACGTGCGGAGCGGTGAGCGGGCTCAGCGTTCCCAGCGGTAGAACTCGCGCGCCATCGCGTCCTTCGGCTCGCGCCAGGTGGCGGGGTCGTAGGCCTGGACGAAGGCGGTCAGGCGGTCGCTGACGGACCGGAACTCCGGGTGGCCGACGACCTTGGAGACGGCCGGGCCCGGCGGGCGGTCGGCCTCGATGAGGTGCAGGTAGACGTCACCGAACTGGAAGAGGCTGCGGCCGGTGACCCCGATCAGGTGCGGCAGTTCGCCCTGGTCGGACGCGGCGAACACCTCGGCGATGTCCGGGGCGGCCTCCGGCTTCATCCGGGCGACGATCAGCGCGCGGTGCGTCCCGGTCACTTCTCCTCCGCCCGCTTCTCGACCTTCTCGCGGATCAGCTGCATCTGGATCCGGGAGTTCTTGTTGATGTGGTTGACCATGCCGTCGTCGTCGACCGGGGCGGTGGGCTTCATCGCGAAGTCCTGGATCCAGCGCATCCGGGTCCCGGCCGGGACCTCGGCGTACTCCCAGCGGATGTCCATGAACTCGAACGGGCCGGGCTCGACCCGGCGGGCGCTCACCGCGAGCCCGGCCTTGTCGGTGGTGCGCTCGGAGACCCAGCTCCACACCTGGCCGTTCTCGTCCGGGTGCATGGTGAGCCGGAACCGGACGCTGTCGCCCTCGCGCTGCAGCACCTCGACCGAGGCGTACTCGCTGAAGAGGTCCGGCCAGTTCTCCAGGTCGTTGGTGATCTCCCAGACCAGGTCCAGGGGGGCGGCGATGACGATCTCGTTGTCCGTGTGTCCGGGCATCTCAGGCACCCGCCTTCGCGGCCAGGGAGGTGTTGACCAGCTCCAGGAACTCGGCGGGGCTCTTGGCCGACTCGGCGCCCGAGGTGACCTTGAGGTTGTGCCGGTTCTCCAGCTCGCCGACGACGCCGAGCAGTCCGAGCGAGTCGACGCCGAAGTCGTCGAACTGGGCGCCCGGGCGCTCCAGGTCCAGCGGGTCGACGGAGACGCCGGCCCGGGTCTGGATCAGGGCGGCCAGTTCGGGATAGCTGAGGGTGTTGCTCACGGGGGTGTCCCTTCAGACTGGGGTGGTGCGGTGGGGGTTCAGGCCGCGTCCCCGCGCCGGAGCACCAGCGCGGAGTTGGAGCCCATCAGCCCGCGGCTGAGCACCAGTGCGGTGCGCAGTTCGGCCGGGCGGGCGCGGCCGGTCACCAGGGCGAGCTCGTGGCAGACCTCGGTGACGTTGGGGGTGGGCGGCAGCACGCCGTCCTCCATGGCCAGGACGGCGGCGGCCACGTCGAGCATCGGGGCGCCGCAGTAGGCCCTGCCGATCCCGGACTTGGGCGCGGTGACCGGCACGTTCTCGGCGGACGGGCCGAGCGCGTCGGCCAGGGCGAGCGCCTCGGCCCGGTCGGCGGCCGGGACGCCGAGCGCGTCCGCGAAGACCACGTCGATCTCCTCGGGCGCGATCCTGGCCTCGTCCAGGGCGATCCGGATCGCGACGGCCAGCCCCTCGCGGGAGGCCTCCCAGCGGGAGGCCCCGGAGAAGGTGGCGCCGTGCCCGGCCAGGTGGGCCCGGACGGTGGCGCCGCGCCGCCGGGCGGCCTGCTCGTCCTCCAGCAGCAGCATCGCGCCGCCCTCGGCGGGGGCGAAGCCGCAGGCCTGTGCGGTGAACGGCAGGTAGGCCCGTTCGGGCCGGTCGGCGAGGCTCAGCTCGGGGTAGCCAAGCTGGCAGACCATCGAGTACGGCGCCAGCGGGGCCTCGGCCGCGCCGACCACCACCGCGTCGGTGCCGCGCTCGATCGAGCGGGCGGCGTGCGCGAGCGCGTCCAGGCCGCCGGCCTCGTCGGCGGCGACCACCCCGCAGGGGCCCTTGTAGCCGCCGCGGATCGAGATCTGGCCGGTGCTGGCCGCGTAGAACCACGCGATGGACTGGTACGGGCCGACGAACTGCGGCCCCTGGCCCCAGAGCTGCTGGAGCTCGCGCTGGCCGAACTCGCCGCCGCCGGAGCCGGCCGCGGTGACCACGCCGACCGCGAAGGGCTGTTCGGGGTCGGGCCGGAACCCGGCGTCCGCCACCGCGAGGTCGGCGGCCGCCATCGCGTAGTGCGTGAACCGGTCGGTCTGCACCAGGTAGCGGCTGTCGATCGCGGCCCGCGGTTCGAAGTCCTGCACCTGGCCCGCGATGCGCAGCGGCAGCCCGGTGCAGCCCTCGCGGGATATCCGGTCGAGGACGCTCACGCCCTGCCTGGTGGCCTTCCAGAAGGCGTCGGCCCCCACGCCGTTCGGCGCCACCACGCCGAGGCCGGTGACCACCGCCCGGCGGCCCTGCTGACGTGACGTCATGGAACTCACCCCGTTCTGTTGAGCACGACGGCGGACTGGAATCCGCCGAATCCGCTGCCGACCGAGAGGATGTGGCTCAGCGGCAGCTCACGCGCGGTGCGCGGCACGTAGTCGAGGTCGCACTCCGGGTCCGGCGTCTCGTAGTTGGCCGTCGGCGGGACCACGCCGTGGGCCAGCGCCAGCGTGCAGGCGACCACCTCGATGGCGCCGATCGCGCCGAGCGAGTGCCCGACCATCGACTTGATCGAGCTCATCGGGGTGCCGAAGGCGTGCGCCCCGAGCGAGCGCTTCACGGCGGCGGTCTCGTGCCGGTCGTTCTGCTTGGTGCCCGAGCCGTGCGCGTTGACGTAGTCGACGTCGGTGCGGTCGACCCGGGCGTGGGCGAGCGCGTCGTCGATCGCCCGGGACATCTCCAGCCCCTCCTGGGTGAGGCCGGTCATGTGGTAGGCGTTGCCGAAGGTGGCGAAGCCGCCGACCTCGCCGTAGATCCGGGCGCCGCGGCGGCGGGCGTGCTCCAGCTCCTCCAGCACCAGGACGGCGCCGCCCTCGCCGAGCACGAAGCCGTCCCGGTGGGCGTCGAAGGGGCGGGAGGCGTGCGCCGGGTCGTCGTTGCGCTCGCTGGTGGCCTTGATGGCGTCGAAGCAGGCGACGGTGATCGGTGAGATCGGGGAGTCGGAGGCGCCGGCGATGCAGATGTCGGCGCGCCCCTCCTCGACGGCCTGGAAGCCGTAGCCGATCGCGTCGAGGCCGGAGGTGCAGCCGGTCGAGACGGTCTGCACCGGCCCGTGCGCGCCGGTCCGTTCGGCGACCGCGGAGGCCAGCGTGCTGGGCGCGAAGGCCCGGTGCAGCTGCGGTTCGGCCCGGCGGTGGTCGACGTCCCAGCGGGCGCCGCCGGCGCTGACCAGGGCGTAGTCGTGCTCCAGCCGGGTGGTGCCGCCGACGGCGGTGCCGAGCGAGACGGCGATCCGCCACGGGTCCTCGGCGGCCAGGTCCAGGCCCGCGTCGGCGATCGCCTCGTCCGCCGCGACCATCGCGAACTGCACGTAGCGGTCGGCCCGTTGGACCTCGTCGGGGCCCAGCCCGTGCGCCGCCGGGTCGAAGTCGCACTCGGCGGCGATCCGGGAGCGGAACCCGGTGGGGTCGAAGAGGGTGATGCCCCGGGTGGCGGTGCGTCCGGCGGTGAGGAGGTCCCAGAAGGCCGGGACCCCGACACCGCCGGGTGCGACCACACCGATCCCGGTGACGGCGACGCGCCGCGTCACGAGGCCACCTTGGCGTGTTCCGGCGGGCCGGAGGCGGCGGTCTCCTCGGTGTCGACGTGGCCGAGTTCGGGGCGCGGGGCGAGCGGGCCGAGGTGGAAGACCATCCTGGCCTCGGTGTCGCCGACGTTGCGGAACCGGTGGCGCATGTTGATCGGGATCATCAGGCCCTGGTTGGGCTTGATGACGCGGGTCTCGCCGTCCAGGTCCACCTCCAGGTCGCCGCAGACCACGAACACGAACTCCTCGGAGTACGGGTGGTAGTGCTCGCCGATCCGCTCGCCGGGCTGGACGATCGCCAGGCCCATGAACCCGCTGGTCGCCCCGCAGGTGGTCGGGGTGAGCATGGCGCGCAGGTCGCCGCCGCGTCGACGGTTCTCCGGCGCCTCGTCGACGTTGACGATCCGTGGGTACTGCGTGGTCATGGTGTTTCCTCCGAAGTGAATGACGGAACGTCAGCTGTCCTGGGAGCTCCGGTCGGTGACCGGGTTCATGGCGCGGGCGGCGAGCACCGCGGAGAGTCCGGCGACGGTGCGCAGGTCACCCTGCGGGCCGAGGTCGAGCAGGCGGGAGAGCTCTGCGGCCTCCTGGTCGCCGGCCACGCCCAGGGCCGCCGCCGGGTCGGCCTCGGCGGGGACCCGCAGGTCGACCAGGCGCACCACGACGTCCTCCCGCTGGAAGACGGTGCCCGCGGCGACCGGGCCGGTGGGGTCGGCGGTGGCCAGGTTGTCGTGCTCGGCGAGCAGTTCGGCGACGGCCCGCCCCTGGCCGGGCCGGACGGGGTACAGCACCGCGTGCCGGTGCAGCCGGGCGGCGGCGGGGGAGCTGGCGATGGCCTGGTGCTTGGCGGGCAGTGCGGCCCGGGCGAAGAAGGCGCGCGCGGCCTGCGGGTCGCCCAGCTGGCGGTGCTCCTCCAGGTACGGGTTGATCGCCTCCTCGACGGCCCGCACCTCGGGCTGCATCGCCACGTGGCGCAGCGCGTCGCCGAGGCTGCCGATCACCTCGACGGCCCGGACCACGCGGTTGCCGTGCATGAACAGCGAGGTGCGGCGCAGCCGGGTGTGCTCGTCCACCTCGGCCCGCGGGGAGGCGTAGCCGGACAGGATCCGGGCGACCTCGGGCTCGCTGCCGGGCTTCACGGTGAACGTGAGCGCGTGCCGGACGACGCCGTCGGGGCCGGGCTCGGCCTTCGGCGGGCCGACGTGCGCGGCGGGCTCGCTGCGCGGCAGGCCGGGCGGGACCTCCATCGGGGCCCGGGTGCCGGTGGAGGTCCCGCCCGAGGTCTCGCGCAGGATGGCGTAGCGCAGCGAACGGAAGTTGTCGCTGACGCAGCCGTGCATCGGCTTGACCATCTCGCGGTGGGCCGGGCTGTCCACCCACTGCAGGAAGGTCTCCTGGTCCTCCCACTCGCTGGTGATCAGCCACTGGCGGGGGTCGTTGATCGACTGGCACAGCTGGTCGCTGACATGGCCGGGCACCGAGGCCACCTGGTGGCGCAGCTGCTCGTAGACGTCGAGGAAGCGCTGCTGGGCGCCGTCCTGGATCTCCAGCATCAGCACCACCCGGAGCCGGGTGTCGGACTCGGAGTGCTGCTCGCTCTGAGGTTCGGACAGAGTTGTCATGATCCACTTTCTGCTCTGGGCCGCACGCTGCGGGCCGTGGCGGGCCGCGTCCGGCGGGTGCTCCCGGCCTGGGGAGGGCGGTGTGTGGGCGATCGGCCCGCGCGGTCGGCGCCAGGCCTGAGCTCGATCGTGAGCGGCGTACCCGGGGGGCGCGAGATTTGCGGGCCATCCGAGCGAAGGGGCGGCACAAGGGCCCCGTGACGGGGGATGGAAGAGCGGGGCCCCCGGCCGTGCGGGCCCCGTCGACGGCGGCGCCGAGCCCATTCGCCGGTCCGCGGAATCCCCGTACAGGGCGGAGCAATTGATGAATCCGAAGGTTGACGACCGGGTGCCGGTCCTGATCGTGGGCGGGTCGCTGGTCGGCCTGTCGGCCTCGCTCTTCCTCGGCCGACTGGGTGTCAGACACCTGCTGGTCGAGAAGCACGCCGACACCTCGCATCACCCGCGTGGCCGAGGCAACAACGTCCGGACGATGGAGCTCTACCGGGTGGCCGGGATCGAGCCGGCGATCCGGGAGGCGGCCTCGGTGCTCGCGCCGAACCACGGCATCCTGCAGGCGCCCTCGCTGACCGGCGACGAGCAGGAGTGGCTGTTCCGGGAGATCGACCCGGGCGGGCGGCTCGCCCGGTTCAGCCCCAGCTCGTGGTGCCTGTGCAGCCAGAACGACCTGGAGCCGGTGCTGCTGCGGGCCGCCCGCGGCCTCGGCGGGGACGTCCGCTTCAGCACCGAGCTGCTCTCCTTCGAGCAGGACGCCGAGGGCGTCACCTCGGTGCTGCGCAGCCGGGAGACCGGCGAGGAGCGCGTGGTCCGCTCGGAGTACCTGGTCGCGGCGGACGGCCCGCGCAGCCCGGCCCGCGAGCGGCTGGGCATCGGGCAGAGCGGCAAGGGCGAGCTGTTCCACAACGTCAGCATCACCTTCCGCGCCAAGCGGCTGGCCGACGTGGTCGGCGACCGGCACTTCATCGCCTGCTACCTGACCAACCCGGAGGCGGACGGCGCGCTGCTGCCGGTGGACAACCAGGAGGAGTGGGTCTTCCACGCGCCCTGGCACCCCGAGCACGGCGAGCCGCTGGAGGCCTTCACCGACGAGCGCTGCGAGCGGCACATCCGCACCGCCGTCGGCCTGCCCGACCTCGACGTCGAGGTGACCGGCCGGGCGCCCTGGCACGCCGCCGAGCGGGTTGCCGACCGCTACGGCGACGGGCGGGTCTTCCTCGCCGGGGACTCCGCGCACGAGATGTCGCCGACCGGCGCGTTCGGCTCCAACACCGGCATCCAGGACGCGCACAACCTGGCCTGGAAGCTCGCCGCGGTGTTGTCCGGCTGGGCGGGCCCGGGCCTGCTGGAGACGTACGGGCAGGAGCGCCGGCCGGTCGCGCAGGTGACCGGCGAGCGGGCCTCGGCCCGTTCGGCCGAGCACAGCCACCCCGGGTACGCGGTCGTCCCGGGCGTCGGGCGCCAGGCCGGGGTGCTGGCGGTGGCGCTCGGCTACCGCTACCCGGCGGGCGCGGTGACCGGCACGGACCAGGCGGGCCCGGTCGTCCCCGAGCAGTTCGAGGTGGCCGGGGAGCCCGGCAGCCGGGCCCCGCACCAGTGGCTGCTGCGGGCGGGCGTGCGGCTGTCGACGCTGGACCTCTACGAGCAGACGATGGTCCTGCTGACCGGCCCGGACGGCGGGGCCTGGCGCTCCGGTGCGCGGCGGGCGGCGGACCGGCTGGTCGTGCCGCTGGAGGCCTACCGGATCGGCGACGGACCGGAGGACGACCTCGCGCCGGAGCCGGGCGGGGACTTCGCCGGGCTGCACGGCATCGGCTCGGACGGCGCGCTGCTGGTCCGCCCGGACGGCTTCGTGGCCTGGCGCTCGACGGGCCCGGCCGAGGACCCGGAGGCCGAGGTCGCGGCGGCCCTGCGCGCGGTGCTCGACCTGTAGCGGGCCGGCCGGCCGGTCCCGGGCTCGAACCGCCGGGACCGGCCGCGCGGGGCCGGACCCTGCGGACGACGCGGGACGGGCCCGCCGGTCGTGTGACCGGCGGGCCCGTCCTGGGGTTTCGGGGTGTGTCAGAGGGGTCAGTGACCGCCCGCGTCGACCACCTCGACGTCGGCGACCTCGCGCTGGATGTCCTCGGCCGGCAGGGCGACGCGGATCGCCCAGAAGTAGATGCCGAGGGCGAACACCGCGACCAGGCCCATGTCCCACCACATCGGGATCCGGCCGGTGCCGTCACCGAAGCCGCCCTGCCAGGAGATCAGGCCCAGGCCCAGCAGGTAGACGGGCAGCCACTGGGCGGACTTCCAGCTGAGCCGCGGCGCGTTCGGCAGGCCCCTGCGGATCGCGTAGGCCGCGTAGCCGCCGAGCAGGAGGTAGCCGAGGACGATCGCCATGCCCAGACGGGACAGGGTGTGCCAGCCGGACCAGTAGATGATGAGGCTGGAGACCACGAAGGCGGCCGGGGAGATGATCCCGCCGAGCGGCAGCCGGTACGAGCGCTCGTGGTCGGGCAGCCGGCGGCGCAGGGCGCCGAAGGCGAGCGGGGCACCGGCGTACATCAGCACGCTGGCGGAGGTGATGAAGCCGACCAGCTCCTGCCAGCTCGGGAAGGGCAGGAAGCAGATCACGCCGGTGATGAAGGACATGATCAGGCCGAACCACGGCACGCCGTTCTTGTCCAGCTGCTCGAACTTCTGCGGCGCGTAGCCGTTCTTGCTCAGGCCGTAGGAGATGCGCGAGGTGGAGGTGGTGTAGATCAGGCCGGTGCCGCCGGGGGAGACGATGGCGTCGAAGTACAGCACCCAGGAGAGCCAGCCGAGGCCGACCAGGGTGGCGAGACCGGCGAACGGGCCCTCGATGCCGGGGAAGTCGAGCTTGTCCCAGCCGTTGGCGAAGGAGCTGAGCGGCAGCGAGCCGATGAAGGCGACCTGCAGCAGGACGTAGATCAGGGTGCCGATGGCGACGGAGCCGAGCACGGCGCGGGGGATGTCGCGCTTGGGGTTGCGGCTCTCACCGGAGATCTGGATGGCCTGCTCGAAGCCGAGCAGCGCGAAGATGATGCCGCTGGAGCTGATCGCGGCGAGCACGCCCTTGGCACCGAACGGCGCGAAGCCGTGCGAGGTGAAGTTGGACGAGTGGAAGTTGGTGATCGACAGCGCCAGGATCGTGAGCAGCGGGACGCCGATCTTGAGCCAGGTCGCGATCGAGTTGGTGGCCGCGAGGACCCGCACACCGAGGAAGTTGACGGCGACGAACACGCCCATCAGGAGCACCGCGACGATGAACCCGCTGGTGGTGAGGGTGCCGTTCTCGTTGAGGAAGCTCTTGGCGAACTCCCAGTGGCCCGCGTAGCCGATCATCGCCTCGACCTCGATCGGGGCGACGGTGGCGGCCTGGAGCCAGGAGAACCAGCCGAAGGACATGCCGGCGAGGCCGCCGAACGCGTAGTGCGGGTACCGCGCGGTGCCACCGGCGACCGGGAACATCCCGCCGAGCTCGGCGTGCACGAAGGCCAGCAGCACGATCGCGACTGCGCCGATGCCCCAGGAGAGGAGGGCCGCAGGCCCGGCGGCGACGACGGCGTTCTTCGCGCCGAACAGCCAGCCGGAGCCGATGATCGAGCCGACCGAGGCCCACATGAGGCCGATGAGCCCGACGTGGCGCTTGAGCGACCGGTTGGAGGTGCCGGACTCGGTGCCGGTGCTCTGTCCGGGCGGCGAGATCTGGTTGAGGGAAGCCATGGGCGATCTCTCTGTGTGTGGGGGCTCCGGCAGACGACGGAGCGCGGAGAGTTGCCACACAGTAGGGCTATTCATAGACCTCTGCACAGATTTCATTACTGAATGTTTACTTACTTTGCCGGATATCCCTGCAGGTAGGGGGCTATCTGTTCATGTGTGTGTTACGTGACCGGTGAGTAGGTTCAGTATTTGAGCGTGAATTGAGCATCGGCCCCCGAGGCGGCAATATGGACGCCCCGGGTGATACATGGAAATGGTGATCGCCGCATAGCGATGCGCCGCCGTCCGTCGGGGCGCTCGCCCGGGCGGCCGGCGGCGGTTCGCCGCGATTGCGCCAATTGCCCCTCGCTGCTTGCTTCTTGGCGAGATGTACGGGCTCCTCGCAGGGCCGCCGGCCCCTCGCCGGGGCGGTGTGGAACGGGCCGCGCTCGTACCGCCCCGGGGCGCGCCCGGGCCGCCTTCCGGAGGGTCGCCGGCCGCTCGGCGGCCCCGGAGCCGCGACTCGGGCGCGTGTCGTGCGTCACGTGGCCCCGGCGGGCCGCCGGTGCTACGGGGTGTCTGGATCACCGCCGGGGCCCTGATCCACGAGACACCTCTTACGGGACCGGCCGCAGGACCACCGGGGCCGGGGCGAGGGTGCGCAGCACCAGGTCGATCCGGACCTTCGCGGCGCCGGCGCGCTGCAGCGCGGCGGCCACCTCCCGTAACTCCTCCGGCCCGGTGCAGGCCAGCCGGAGCTCCAGGTCGGCGTCGCCGGCGAGGGCGAGGCCGCCCCGGACGGCCGGGTGCTCCGCCGCCAGGGCGTCGAAGTCGAGCGGGACGGGCCCGTGGCTGACCCGGGCGAGCGCGTGCAGCGTCCGGGCCGGCTCCGGCCGCTCCTGCTCCGGGCCCCCGGTGACCAGGTGGAGGGCGGTCACCGGTGCTGGAGCTGTGCGGCCGGGGCGGTGGCCGGCGGTCCGGCCGGCGCGGCGACGGGCGGGGCGACCAGGCGCGGGTCGAGGACGAGGGTGTCCACGCCGAGCGGGGCGACGAGGTCGCGCAGCGCGGGCTCGGCGACCTCGGTGTACGGCTGGGCCGGTCCGAGGAGGGCGGCGAGGGCCTCGGGGGAGGAGAAGCCGACGGCGCAGCGGCGGCCGTCGCGCAGGCGGAAGAGGCGGAGGGCGGTGGTGCCGCCGGTGCCGGAGACGGTGACCGGTACGTGCCAGACGACGCGGGCCATGCGGGTGCTCCCGGGTGGAGTGGTGGGCCTGCCGGAACTGCTGCTTCGACGCTAGGCCGGGTTTCGCCGGGCGTCGCCGGTCCTGACGCGGCGTTGACCGAATGGGGTGGTGCCTTGACGCAGTCCTGACGGTCGGCTCACCCGAGTGGACTACACCACTCCACATACTTCCGTAAACATCCCCATCGGATGGTAGTTTGCATGATGATAGGGAAGTTCGAGAGGATGGCCGCAGGTGGCGCAGTACTACTCCGTGGAACAGGTGGCCGAACTGCTCGGCCTGCACGTCCGGACCGTCCGCGGCTACATCCGCGACGGCCGGCTCGCCGCGACCAGGATCGGCAAGCAGTACCGGATCGCCCGCGCCGACCTGGAGGCCCTCACCGGCGCCCCCAACGCGCGGACCGACACCGCCGCCGCGCCGCGGGTTGAGGTGTCCGCCGTCGTCCGGATCGAGGGCGTCGGGCGGCTCGCCGTGGACCGGCTGACCACCACCGTGCTCGCCGCGATCGCCGGACCGCGCGACGGCGGCCGCCCGCTGCACGTCGAGACCGTCCACGACGCCGAGCGCGAGACCCTGCGGGTGGTCGTGCTCGGGGACCCGGCCGACACCGCCGCGCTGCTCGCCATCATCGACTCGTTGACCAGGGAGAACAGCCATGTCTGAGCAGTCCGTGCAGCAGCCCGTACAGCCGGGGCGGGGGGACCGCCCGGCGGCGGCGTCCCCGCTCACCGACGGGACGGTCCTGCGTCTGCCCGCCGAGGGTGCGCCGATCCGCGGGGAGCAGGACGCCCTGGACGTGATCGGCGACGCCTTCGGCCGCGGCGCCACCTGGGTGGTCGTCCCCGCGGCCCGCCTGCACCCCGACTTCTTCGCGCTGCGCACCCGGGTCGCCGGCGGCATCGTGCAGAAGTTCGTCAACTACCGGGTCGGCCTGGTCGTGCTCGGCGATGTCGCCGCCCACGTCGCCGCGAGCGATGCGCTGCGCGACTTCGTCCGGGAGAGCAACCGCGGCGACCAGCTCTGGTTCCTGGCCGACGAGGCCGCGCTCGAGGCCAGGTTCGCCGAGGTCTGACGGTCCTCCGCTTGCCCCGGGCCCGCTCGGGGACCACGGTGGGACTGACCGTCGCCGCGCCCCCGGGGCGCCCGGCGCGCGCTCCGGGGCGGGGGGAGGTGGAGCGAGGGGCCCGTGACGAGATATCTTGACGTCAAGACGTTGGAGACGTGAAGCGGAGTACCGATGACTGACTCGACCATCATCTATACGCACACCGACGAGGCTCCGGCCCTGGCGACCTACTCGTTCCTGCCGGTGGTCCAGGCGTACGCCTCGACCGCGGGTGTGCGCGTGGAGACCCGCGACATCTCCCTGGCCGGGCGGATCATCGCGAGCTTCCCGGAGCGTCTGGCCGAGGGCCAGCAGATCGGGGACGCCCTCGCCGAGCTGGGCGAGCTGGCCAAGACCCCGGCCGCCAACATCATCAAGCTGCCGAACATCTCGGCCTCCGTGCCGCAGCTGAAGGCCGCCATCGCCGAGCTGCAGGCCCAGGGCTACGCCCTGCCGGACTACCCGGACGACCCGCGGACCGACGAGGACAAGGACGTCCGCGCCCGCTACGACAAGGTCAAGGGCAGCGCCGTCAACCCCGTCCTGCGCGAGGGCAACTCGGACCGCCGCGCCCCGGGCTCGGTGAAGAACTACGCCAAGACCCACCCGCACCGCATGGGCGCCTGGACCTCCGAGTCCAAGACCAACGTCGCCACCATGGGCGAGAACGACTTCCGCTCCACCGAGAAGTCCACCGTGATCGCCGCCGACGGTGCGCTGCGCATCGAGCTGGTCGGCGAGGACGGCACCACCACCGTGCTGCGCGAGAAGGTCCCGGTGCTCGCCGGCGAGGTCGTCGACGCCTCGGTGATGCGCGCCGCCGCCCTGAACGAGTTCCTGGCCGCCCAGGTCGCCCGGGCCAAGGCCGAGGGCGTGCTGTTCTCGGTGCACCTCAAGGCGACCATGATGAAGGTCTCCGACCCGATCGTCTTCGGCCACGTCGTGCGCGCCTTCTTCCCGAAGACCTTCGCCCAGTACGGCGAGGCGCTGACGGCCGCCGGCCTGAACCCGAACAACGGTCTCGGCGGCATCCTCGCCGGCCTCGACGCGCTGGCTGACGGCGCCGCGATCAAGGCCTCCTTCGAGGCCGAGCTCGCCGAGGGCCCGGCCCTCGCGATGGTCGACTCGGACAAGGGCATCACCAACCTGCACGTCCCGAGCGACGTCATCGTCGACGCCTCGATGCCGGCCATGATCCGCACCTCCGGCCACATGTGGGGCCCGGACGGCCAGGAGGCCGACACCCTCGCCGTGCTGCCCGACAGCAGCTACGCCGGCGTGTACCAGGCCGTCATCGACGACTGCCGCGCCCACGGCGCCCTGGACCCGGCGACCATCGGCTCGGTGCCGAACGTCGGTCTGATGGCCCAGAAGGCCGAGGAGTACGGCAGCCACGACAAGACCTTCGAGATCGCCACGGCGGGCACCGTCCGCCTGGTCGACGCCGCGGGCGACGTGGTGCTGGAGCAGGCCGTCCAGCCGGGCGACATCTTCCGCGCCTGCCAGACCAAGGACCTGCCGATCCAGGACTGGGTCAAGCTGGCCGTCACCCGCGCCCGCGCCACCGGCGACCCGGCGGTGTTCTGGCTGGACGGGACCCGCGCCCACGACGCCGTCCTGATCGAGAAGGTCAAGACCTACCTGGCGGAGCACGACACCACCGGCCTGCAGATCGAGATCAAGTCCCCGGTCGAGGCCACCACGTTCTCGCTGGAGCGCATCCGCCGCGGCGAGAACACCATCTCGGTGACCGGCAACGTGCTGCGCGACTACCTGACCGACCTGTTCCCGATCCTGGAGCTGGGCACCAGCGCCAAGATGCTGTCGGTCGTCCCGCTGATGGCGGGCGGCGGCCTGTTCGAGACCGGCGCCGGCGGCTCCGCCCCGAAGCACGTCCAGCAGCTGGTCAAGGAGAACTACCTGCGCTGGGACAGCCTCGGCGAGTTCTTCGCGCTGGCCGCCAGCTTCGAGCACCTGGCCACCACCACGGACAACGCCCGCGCCCAGGTGCTGGCCGACACCCTGGACCGCGCCACCGGCACCTTCCTCAACGAGGACAAGTCGCCGAGCCGCCGCCTCGGTGGCATCGACAACCGCGGCAGCCACTTCTACCTGGCGCTGTTCTGGGCCCAGGAGCTGGCGAAGCAGACCGCCGACGCCGAGCTGGCCCAGGCGTTCGAGGGCCTGGCCAAGGCGCTGACCGAGCAGGAGCAGGTCATCGTCGACGAGCTGATCGCCGTCCAGGGCTCGCCGGTCGACCTCGGCGGCTACTACCAGCCGGACCCGGCCAAGGCCGCGGCCGTGATGCGCCCGTCGAAGACCTTCAACGAGGCGCTCGGCAACCTCGGCTGAGACCGCTCGGGCTGAACCGCGGGCAGGCCCCCGGATCCCTCGTGGATCCGGGG
Source organism: Kitasatospora sp. NPDC051702 (assembly GCF_040681575.1). NCBI lineage: Bacteria > Bacillati > Actinomycetota > Actinomycetes > Kitasatosporales > Streptomycetaceae > Kitasatospora > Kitasatospora sp. NPDC051702. Next base: position 3,194 of record NZ_JBFAZB010000082.1, on the reverse strand, counting down.
GCCTGCCCGTGTCGTGCGTCCGGGGCCGCCGGCCTGTGCCGCCCTAGGCGAGGCCCAGGGCCGCCCCGGTGCCGGTCAGCAGCAGGACGGCCGCGCCGTTGGCCCGGGGGTGGGCCAGCGCGGTGCCGACCGCCTCCCGCAGCAGCGCGTACGGGCCGTGCGCGAGCAGGCCGTCCGCGGCGAGCATCCGGGCGGGGGCGCCGGCCCGGCGGGCGGCGAGCGCGGCGCGGACGGTGTGGAAGCCGTTGGTGACGACGGTGCACCGGTAGCCGGGCCGCTCGGCGGCCATCAGGGCGGCGCTGAAGCGGAGGTTCTCGGTGGTGTTGACGGCCCGTTCCTCGCGGCGGATCCGTCCGGCCGGGACGCCCCGGGCGATCAGGTGGCGGGCCATCGCCGCGGCCTCGGTGCAGTTCTCGTGCCGGCCCTTCCCGCCGGTGACCAGCAACACGGGGGCGTGGCCGGCGGCCTCCTCGGCGGCGAAACGTTTCAGCGCGGTGTCCAGCCGGGCCGCGAGCGGCGGCGCGGGCTCGCAGCCGTCCAGCGCGGCGCCGAGCACGACCACGAAGTCGGCGCCGAGCGGCGCGGGGCGGCGTCGCTGCCAGAGCGCCCGGCCGACGAAGCCGAGCACCCAGACCAGGGCGTACCCGCCGAGCAGGGCGGCGGTGAGCAGCAGGACGTGCATACCCCGGTGAACGCGTACGGCGGAACCCCCGTTCCGCGCGGGAGACGGGGGTTCCGCCGAGCAGGGGGCAGGAGGGGGCGTGCTCAGCCCGCCTCGGCCGCCGGGGTGGACGGCGTGACCGGCGAGGACGGCGCGGCCGGGGCGTCGGCCGGGCGTCGGTCGCGCTTGTGCAGCGAGGCCAGGTAGGCGTTGTACGCCTCCAGCTCGGCGTCGCCGCTGCGGTCCTCGGCGCGGTCCCGGCGGCGGGCCTGCCGCTGCTCCGACCCCATCCACTGGTACACCAGCGCGATCAGCACGATCGCGGTCGGGATCTCGCCGAAGGCCCAGGTGATCCCGCCGGCCAGCTTCTGGTCCTCCAGCAGGTCCGTCCCGGGCGGCGCGCCCTCCGTGGTGAAGGTGGTGACCAGCGGATGGGCGGCCATCATCACCGCCACGCCGAAGAAGGCGTGGAACGGCATGCCCATGAACAGCTCGATGATCCGCATCACGTGGCCCGGGCGGTGCGGGCCCGGGTCCACGCCCATGATCGGCCAGAAGAAGGCCAGACCGGTGAGCAGGAAGTGCACCATCATGAAGATGTGCCCGGCGCGGTACTGCATCAGGAAGTCGAACAGCGGGGTGAAGTAGACCCCGTACAGGCTGGCGATGAACAGCGGGATGGTGAACGCCGGGTGCGAGACCACCCGGACGTAACGGCTGTGCAGCAGGGCCACCAGCAGCTCGCGCGGGCCGCGCGGGCGGCCCTTGCCGGCCGGCCGCAGCGCACGGAGGGCCAGCGTGATCGGGGCGCCCAGCAGCAGCAGGATCGGCGTCAGCATGGACAGCACCATGTGCTGGATCATGTGCGCGCTGAACAGCACCATGCCGTAGTCGTTCAACCCGGTGCAGGTGACCAGGAGCAGGGTCCCGACGCCGGCCACCCAGCCGACCGTCCGGCCGACCGGCCAGCGGTCGCCGCGCCGGTGCAGGCGGACCACGGCCACCGCGTACAGGGCCAGGGCGACCAGGCCGGCCAGCAGGAACACCCAGTCGGGGGACCAGGTCCAGACGTTGGAGAGGCTGAAGGGGCCTAGTCGGGTCATCCCGCCGTGGTGGTGCATTCCTGACATTCCGTCGCCCATCGGCGGGTCCTGCTTTCCGTCCGCGCGGCCCCTGGAATGGGTCCGGTTCGCCCGTTTTGCTTGGCATACAGCTTAGGTGGGCCTTACCCCGGGCCGTGCCCCGCCCCCCTCCGTCCGGGTCGGCGCAGGCCGCGGGGAGGCCGCCCGGCGGCTGGCTAGACTGGCCGGACGGTCGACGGGGAGGACGGACGCATGGCGGCTGGACGGGAACGGGCGGGGTCCGGGCGGTCCGTACCGGAACCGCCGGCGGGGGAGCGGCCGGGGCGGGCCGGGGCGGCCCGGCCCACGGTCGCGCTGACCGGGGCGACGGGCTTCATCGGCTCCGCCGTGCGCGCCGCCCTCGACGCCCGGGGCGTCCGGGTGCGCGCGCTGGCCCGCACGGTGCCGGACGAGCGGGGCGCCACCGACTGGGTGCCGGGCGACCTCGCGGACGGCGCGGCCCTGACCGCGCTCTGCGAGGGCGCCGACGTGCTGCTCCACCTGGCCTCCCGGGTCTCCGGCGGCACCGAGGAGTGCGAGGCGGTGAACGTGCGCGGCACCGCGGCGGTGACCGCCGCGGCCGGCCGGGCCGGGGTGCACCGGATCGTCCACCTCTCCACGGCCGCCGTCTACGGCGTGGGGCCGCACGACGGCGTCGAGGTCGACGGGGTGGTGCCCGCCCCGCACTCCGAGGCCAGCCGGACCAGGCTGCTCGCCGAGCGGCACGCGCTCGCGGCCGGCGCCGTCGTGCTGCGGCCCGGCCTGGTGACCGGCACGGGAGACCGCTGGGTGGTGCCCGCACTGGCCGAGCTGGTCCGTCGGGTGCCGGGGCGCTGGGAGGGCGGGCGCGCCCGGCTCTCGCTGGTGGACCGCGAGGACCTGGCCCGGCTGATCACCGTCCTCGCCCTCGACGACCACGCCGTCCCGTCCGGTGTGCACCACGCGAGCCACCCCGAGCCGGTCCGGGCCGGCGACCTGCTCGACGCCCTGGCCGGCCTCGGCCTGCTGCCCGCGGCGGACGGCCCGGACACCTCCTGGGAGGAGTGCCGCCGCCTGCTCGCCGCCGCCCCCGGCCGGGTCTCCGAGCGCCAGTTCGCGCTGATCGCCCGGGACCACTGGTACCGGAGCGAGGACGTCTGGCGCCTCGCAGCCTGCCCGCCCGGCCCGGGCCCGCTGGCGGGCCTCGCCGCGGCGGTGCCCTGGTACCGCCGGGCCCTGGCGCGTGTCTGACGACTCCCGCCGGGCGCGCGGGTCCTCGGTCACGACCTCGCCCCCGGCCGGTCCTGAGGTGCCGCCGCCCGACCCCCGTGCGGGCGGCGCCGGACAGGACGTCCCGCCGACCTCCCACCCGCTCCCGCTGACCAACGTCATGCGCGCGGACGAGGTGCGCCCGTCGCTCACCCCGGACGAGG
>NZ_JBFAZB010000081.1:0-21236 GCF_040681575.1 Kitasatospora sp. NPDC051702 | reverse complement strand
CCGCGCATACTCTGTGGCCCGCCGGGCGCCCCCGGGGGGGGGGGGGGCCCCGCGGCCCCCCCCACCGCCGTGGTCAGCGCCAGCGCCAGGCGTGGTCGACCGGGCCGATCCCCGCGCCGAGCGCGAAGCCCCCGGCGATCGCGCCGGTGATGTACTCCTTGGCCGAGCCGACCGCCTCGGGCAGCGGCTGCCCCTTGGCCAGTCCGGCGGCGATCGCGCTGGCCAGCGTGCAGCCGGTGCCGTGGGTGTGCCGGTTGTCGTAGCGCGGCGCCCGGTACCAGTGCTCCTCGCCGGGGCCGCCGTAGAGCAGGTCGGCGGCCTCGCCCTCCAGGTGGCCGCCCTTGACCAGCACCCAGCGCGGCCCGAGGTCGAGCAGGGCCCTGGCGGCGTCCAGCATCCCGGCCTCGTCGTCGACGGTCCGGCCGGTGAGCTGCGTCACCTCGTGCAGGTTGGGGGTGGCCAGGGTGGCGACCGGCAGCAGCCGCTCGCGGACGGTGGCGACGGCCTCGGCGGCCAGCAGGGCGTCCCCGTGCTTGGAGACGCCGACCGGGTCGACCACCACCGGGGCGTCCACCCCGGCGAGCAGGTCGGAGACGGTCTCGACGAGTTCGATCGAGGCGAGCATGCCGGTCTTCACGGCCTGGACCCCGATGTCGTCGACCACGCTGCGGAACTGGGCCCGGACGGCCTCGGCGGGCAGTTCCCAGTAGCCCTGGACGCCGAGCGAGTTCTGCGCGGTGACGGCGGTGATCACGCTCATGCCGTGGACGCCGAGGGCGAGCATCGCCTTGAGGTCTGCCTGGATGCCGGCGCCGCCGCCGGAGTCGGAGCCGGCGACGGTGAGGACGCGGGGCGGGGCGCCGGAGGGGCCGTGCGGAGCGGGTCGACCGGGGGCGGGGGCGGGAGACGGGAGGGCCATGGGGCCAACCTACCTCCGGCGGTTCAGAGCACGGCCTCGGATTCCGCCCAGCGGTCCTCCGGCACCGTCTTGAGCCTGGTCACCGCGGCGGCGATCGGGACCAGCTCGATCCCGGTCCGGCGCAGCGCGGTGAAGTGCCCGAACGCGCCCTTGTGGACGGCCTCGACCGCGTGCCAGCCGAAGCGGGAGGCGAGCACCCGGTCCCGCGCGGTCGGGGTGCCGCCGCGCTGGGTGTGCCCGAGGATGACCGGCCGGGCCTCCTTGCCGAGCAGGTCCTCCAGCTCGTGGGCGAGCCGGTTGCCGATCCCGCCGAAGGTCCGGTGCCCGAACTGGTCGACGTCGCCGTGGTCGAAGCGCATGGTGCCGGGCTGCGGGGCGGCACCCTCGGCGACGGCGATGATGGCGAACTTCTTGCCGCGGGCGAACCGGTCCTCGACCATCCGGGCCACCGCCTCGATGTCGAATGGCTTCTCCGGGATGAGGATGCCGTGCGCGCCGGCGGCCATGCCCGCGGTGAGGGTGATCCAGCCGGTGTGCCGGCCCATCAACTCGACGACCATGACGCGCTGGTGGGACTCCGCGGTGGTCTTCAGCCGGTCGATCGCCTCGGTCGCCACGTGCACCGCGGTGTCGAAGCCGAAGGTGACGTCGGTGGCGTCGATGTCGTTGTCGATGGTCTTGGGCACCCCCACGACCGGCAGCCCGGCGTCGCTGAACAGCCGGGCCGCGGTCAGCGTCCCCTCGCCGCCGATCGCGATCAGCGCGTCGATGCCGATGTCCCGGGCCAGCGTGCGGGCGTTGTCCACCGCCCAGGCGATCCGGTCCCGCTGGACCCGGGCGGAGCCCAGGATGGTGCCGCCGAGGGTGAGCAGACCGGTGACGTCGTCGTGCGAGACCGGCCGGGTGCGCCCCTCGATGAGACCGAGGAAGCCGTCCTCGATGCCGACGATCTCGTCCCCGTGCACGTCCGTCCCGCGGTGCACCACGGAGCGGATCACCGCGTTCAGGCCGGGGCAGTCGCCGCCGCTGGTCAGTACCCCGATGCGCATGGTTGACGTGCTCCCGCTCGCAGTGGCTCGGACCACCCGCGCCGGACGGCGGGCGGGCCCGGTAGTCGCAAGACTCTCGGTACTCGGAAGACTACGCAAAACCCCCCGGCGAAGCCCGTCCGCCGCACGTCCGGCGCGCGATCCACTGCACCCGTGTCCGGACGCCATCCCCCGTGCGCCGTAGGAGAGTCGGCGCGGGCGTCCGGCGCCGTCCGTCACTCGGCGAAGTGGTCCCAGCCGCCGACCCGGTCCCAGGGTGCGCCGTCCACCGTCACCCGGCCGCTGCGGCTGCCCCGGGGGCGGCCGGTCACCTCGCCCACCACCCGCCAGCGGGCGGGGAGTTGGACCCCGCGCGGGAAGGTCGCCACGATCGCGTGGTCCTCGCCGCCGGACAGCACCCAGACCAGCGGGTCCACGCCGACGGCCTGGCCGATGTCGGCCATCTGCGCCGGGACGTCGAAGTCGGCGGCCTTGAGGTCGATGTCCACCTCGCTCGCGCGGGCCACGTGGCCGAGGTCGGCGACCAGTCCGTCGCTCACGTCGATCATCGAGGTCGCGCCCAACTCGGCGGCGGCCGGGCCCGCGTGGTACGGCGGCTCGGGCCGGCGGTGCGCCTCGACGAAGGCCCGCGGGGAGCGGAAGCCGCGCTGCAGCACGGTCAGCCCGGCGGCCGACCAGCCGAGCCAGCCGGTCACCGCGACCACGTCGCCGACCTGAGCACCGGAGCGCGTCACCGCCGCGCGCCCCTGCAGGTCGCCGAGCGCCGTGATCGCCAGGGTGACGGTGTCGCCGCGCACCACGTCGCCGCCGACCACCGTCGCCCCGGCGACCTGGCACTCGTCGCGCAGCCCGTCCATCAGCTCGGTGGCCCAGGTGGTCGGCAGGTCCGCGGGGGCCACCAGGCCGAGCAGTATCGCGGTCGGCACCGCGCCCATCGCGGCCACGTCGGCGAGGTTCTGGGCGGCGGCCTTGCGGCCCACGTCGTAGGCGGTGGACCAGTCCCGGCGGAAGTGCCGGTTCTCGATCAGGACGTCCGTGGTGGCCACCACCCGGCCGTCCGGCGCCTTCACCACCGCGGCGTCGTCACCCGGGCCGAGGTCGACCGCGTCGGTGAGCGGCACCCGGGCGGTGAGCTCCCTGATGAGACCGAACTCGCCGAGCTCGCCCACGGTCCCCTGCATCTGCCGTCCTCTCGCGTTTCCCTCAGAACTGGTCCCCGTCGCGCTCCCCCGCGCGCAGCGTACGCCCTTCGGGGGTGTCGGGGTCTCCCCTCCCCGGCCCACCGCGCGGTAGCGTGGTGATCAGACTGCCGGTGAGCCCGGTCCCACCCGACGCCTGACCGGGCGATCACGGCGGCGATCCCCGTAACCGGCCGCCGGGAGGCCCCCGTGGTACAGGCATACATCCTGATCCAGACCGAGGTCGGCAAGGCCACCGCAGTGGCCGAGTCGATCTCCAAGATTCCCGGCGTGCTCCAGGCCGAGGACGTCACCGGACCGTACGACGTGATCGTCCGGGCCGAGGCCGACACCGTGGACGACCTGGGCCGCCTGGTGGTGGCCAAGGTCCAGCAGGTCGAGGGCATCACCCGCACCCTGACCTGTCCGGTGGTCCACCTGTAAGCCCCGGCTACCATCGGCGGGTGGCCACAGAACTCCGCATCACCCGGGCGCTGGCGGCGCTGCCCGCGCCGCTCCGCTGGCTGGCCCTGCCGCTCGCGCTGACCTGCACGCTCGTGGTGCTGCTGGGGAGTTGGAGCTCCCCCGACGAGAGCGTGGCGGTGCCCAGCCCGGGCGGCCGGGCGGCCGGGTACTGCCGTGCGCTCGCCGCGGCGCTGCCGCAGGAGCTGCTCGGCCACCCCCGGAAGGACCCGTCCCCCGCGTCCCCGTACGTGGCGGCGTGGGGCGGCTCGCCGCGCACCGTGCTGCGCTGCGGCGTCGACCGCCCCGAACAGCTGGACGGCGAGCACGCCAAGGACTGGTCACCGACCGTGGACGACGTCACCTGGTGGTCGCAGCGGCTCTCCGACGGCGGCTACCGCTTCGTGACGACGATGCGCGCCGCCTACGTCGAGGTGACCGTCCCGGCCGGTGCCGCGCAGAACCCCTTCGACCCGGCCGCCGCCGTCACCCCCGCGGTGAAGGCCACCGTCCCGGGCTGACCGGTACGCCGCGGAGGGTGGGCCTGGACTCCTCCCGGCCCACCCTCCGTCGTCGCGGTCGGGCCGCTACCGCAGACCGGTGGAACGGTCCAGCGCGGCGCGGAGCAGCCGGTCGATCAGCTCGGGGTAGGACACCCCGGTGGCCTCCCACATCTTCGGGAAGGCCGAGATCGGGGTGAAGCCGGGCATCGTGTTGACCTCGTTGATCATCCAGGTGCCGTCCTCCAGCAGGAAGAAGTCCACCCGGGCCAGGCCTTCGCAGCCCAGCGCCTCGAACGCGGCCAGCGCCTGGCGGCGGATCTCGGCGGTCTCCTCGGCGCCGAGCTCCGCCGGGATGCGCACCTCGGAGGAGTCGATGTACTTGGCCTCGAAGTCGTAGAACTCGTAGCCGCCGCCGACCATGATCTCGCCGGGCACGCTGGCCCGCGGGCCGTCCTCGAACTCCAGGACGCCGCACTCGATCTCGCGGCCGGTCACACCGGCCTCGATGATCAGCTTGGGGTCGTGGCGGCGGGCCTCCTCGATCGCGGCGTCGAGGTCGGCCAGGTCCTTGACCTTGGTGATGCCCATGCTGGAACCGGCACGGCACGGCTTCACGAACAGCGGCAGGCCCAGCTCGGCGGCCCGCTCGCGCACCGCGGCGCGGCCCTGCTCGCTCTCCCACTCGCGCGGCCGGACGACGGTGTACCGGCCGACGCCCAGGCCGTGCGAGGCCAGGACCCGCTTGGTGAACTCCTTGTCCATGCCGACCGCGCTGGCGAGCACGCCGTTGCCGACGTACGGCACGCCGGAGAGCTCCAGCAGGCCCTGCAGGGTGCCGTCCTCGCCCCAGGGGCCGTGCAGCAGCGGGAAGACGACGTCGACCTCGCCGAGGGCCTTGGGGGCGCTCCCCGGCTCGCTCAGGACGACCTCGCGGTCGCCCGGGGCGATCGGCAGCGCGACCTGGCCGGCCACGGACTCGGCGACGTGCGCCACGTCCGGCAGCACGCCGTCGGTGATGGCCATCCGGGCGGGCTCGTCGCTGGCCAGCGCCCAGCGGCCCTCGTGCGTGATGCCGATCGGCAGCACGTCGTACGTGTCGCGGTCGATCGCCCTGAGCACGCTGCCCGCGGTGGAGACCGAGATGGCGTGCTCGGAGCTGCGGCCGCCGAAGACCAGCGCGACGCGCGGCTTCGCAGCGGACGGGTTCGGGGAGGTCTGTTCGATGCTCATATCGCGATTGAGACTACCGTGCGACGTGTTTCCGGGACGTCAGCCGCCCCGGGAACGGTGCCGCCCGCCCTCCCCGGCACCGCCTCAGCGCCGTTCGGCCTTCGCCGAGCGGGACATCAGGGCCTGCAGCGCCTCCTGGGTGGGCCGGCCGTTGTGCACCACGTCCACCACCGCCTCGACGATCGGCATGTCGACCCCGTTGCGCCGGGCCAGGTCGAGCACCGACTCGCAGGACTTGACGCCCTCCGCGGTCTGCCGGGTGGCCGCGATGGTCTCCGCGAGCGACATGCCCCGGCCCAGGTTCATGCCGAAGGTGTTGTTGCGCGACAGCGGGGACGAGCAGGTCGCGACCAGGTCGCCCATCCCGGCGAGCCCGGCGAAGGTGTGCGGGTCGGCGCCGAGCACCTCGCCGAGCCGGGTGGTCTCGGCCAGCCCCCGGGTGATCAGCGTCGCCTTGGTGTTGTCGCCGAGGCCCATGCCGGCGGCCATGCCGACCGCCAGGCCGATGACGTTCTTGACCGCCCCGCCGAGCTCGCAGCCCACCACGTCGGTGTTGGTGTACGGGCGGAAGTACGGCGTGTGGCAGGCCGCCTGGAGCCGCTTGGCGACCGCCTCGTCGACGCAGGCCACCACGCTGGCGGCCGGCTGCCGGTTGGCGATCTCCTTCGCCAGGTTGGGCCCGCTGACCACCGCTACCCGCTCCGGTCCGACCTTGGCGACCTCGGCGATGACCTCGCTCATCCGCTTGGCGGTGCCGAGTTCGATGCCCTTCATGAGGCTGACCAGGACGGTCTGCGGCTCGATCAGGGACGCCCAGCCGGCCAGGTTGTCGCGCACCGTCTGCGAGGGCACCGCGAGCACCGCGAAGTCGGCCCCGGCCAGCGCCGCGGCGGCGTCGACGGTGGCCGTGATGGACGACGGCAGCCGGACGCCGGGCAGGTAGTCCGGGTTCTCGTGGGTGGTGTGGATCGCGTCCACCAGCTCCCAGCGGCGGCCCCAGAGCGTCACCTCGCAGCCCGCGTCCGCCAGCACCATCGCGAAGGCGGTCCCCCAGGACCCCGTCCCGAACACTGCGACCCGGGTCACCGGCCGGCCTCCTCGACGCCGTCGCCGCCCTTGGCGCGCCGGCGCTCGGCCACGGCCGCGGCGGCCCGCTGCCGGGCGGCCTTGCGCATGTCGAAGCGCTCGGCGGGCGGCTCCTCGCCGCGGATGCCGGCCAGCACCTCGGTGATCGCCGCCATGATGTCCTCGGTGGCGTCGTTGAGCACCTGGGCGGTCAGCTCCTGGCCCTGGTAGCGGCTCAGGTCCACCGGGGGCCCGGCGGCCACCGTGACCCGGTGCCGCGGGAAGAGGTTGAACCTGCCCTTCCCGTAGCCGGCCCGGCCGTACGGCGGGATGATCTCGTGCGCGCCCCAGTGCGCGACGGGGATGACCGGCGCCCCGGTCATCAGCGCGACCCGGGCGACGCCGCTCTTGCCGGTCATCGGCCACAGGTCCGGGTCCCGGGTGAGCGTTCCCTCCGGGTAGAACTGCACGCACTGGCCGTTGTCGACGGCGTCGATGGCGGCCCGGAACGCCTGCGCGGCGTCGGTGGACTCGCGGAACACCGGAATCTGGCCGGTCTTGCGCAGCATGAATCCGATGAAGGGAATCGAGAACAGCGAGGACTTGCCGAGAATGCGCGGCGGACGCCCGCTGTTGTACTGCCAGTGCGCGTAGATCACCGGGTCGATGATCGAATTGTGGTTCACCGCGGCGATGAAGCCGCCTTCCTTCGGAAGGTGCTCCCAGCCCCGCCAGTCGGGCTTCACCAGGGCGGTCGTCACCGGCTTCACCAGCACGGCCGCGAAGCGGTACCAGATGCCGTAGTCGGCGTTGCCGAACTTGGCGTACGAGCGGCGGGCCACCCCGGCTCCTCCTCTTTCCGTGCGGCACGTGGGGTGCCGCGGTCATGGCCTCCCGGTGCCGCGCACCGGTGTGGACCGGCGCCCGGGCCGCGGGCGCGGACCAGTGTCGCCCGGCTGCTCACCGGCTGTCGAGCGACCGCGCCAACGCGCCCGGCAGGCGTGATCAAACGCACGTCCGCACAGCTCGGACGGCCTGGCGAGGGCTCCGGGACCGGCGTCACAATGACGCCGATGACCCAGGACACCGTACGCCCCAGCGGGCCCGTCGCGCCCGCCGCACCCGCCGCACCCGCCGCCGGCTGGTCGCTCGTACTGCCGCTCAAGCCGCTCGCGCTGGCGAAGAGCCGACTGGCCCCGTACGCCGGAGTGCACCGGGCGGTCCTCGCACTGTCCTTCGCGCTCGACACCGTCACCGCCGCGCTGGCCACCCCGGGCGTCGCCCACGTCCTGGTGGTCACCCGGGACGCCTCGGCCGGCGCCCGGCTGGCGGCGCTCGGCGCACGGGTGGTCGCCGACGAACCCGGCGGCGGCCTCAACGCGGCGCTGGCGCACGGCGCCTCCGCCGCCCGGTCGCTCGCCCCGCGCTCGCCGCTGGCCGTCCTCTCGGCGGACCTGCCGGCCCTGCGCCCGGCCGAACTGGCCCGGGTCCTGGGGGCGGTGCCGCCCGACGGCCGGGCCTTCCTGCCGGACTCCCCCGGCTTCGGCACCACCCTGCTGGCCTGCACCCCCGGCCGTCCGCTCGCCCCCGCCTTCGGGGACGGCTCCCGGGCCCGGCACGCGGCCGGCGGGGCGCTCGAACTGCGCCTGGCGGGCGTGGAGTCGGTGCGCCGCGACGTGGACACCGGCACGGACCTGGACGAGGCCGCGGCACTCGGCCTCGGCCCGCACACCGGCCCGCTCTTCGCCCGCCTGGGGCACGCCCCGGGGCCGGGCCTGCCGGCGGCTCCCGCCTGACGGCGACCGGCGGGCGCGCCGATCGACGGACAAGCCCCGGGACTGTCGGTGCCGCTCGATATGCTGCTGGCATGCAGGCCACCGCGTTCACCTTCGACCCCGCCACCCGGGCCGGCTCCGTGCTGCTCGACGACGGGACCCCGGTGCCGTTCGACGCGGCCGCCTTCGACGCCGGCGGCCTGCGGCTGCTGCGCCCCGGCCAGCGGGTGCGGATCCGCACCGAGGGCGACGGCGGCACCCGCCGGGTGGTTTTCCTGACGCTCCAGACCTTCCCGGACCCAACCGACGGCTGAGCGGCCCCGCCGACCCGCGGCCCGGCCGACGGCCGCCCCGGATTGCCGACTGAGCGCCCGGAAACCGAGAGAGCCGCGGCGACCCGTTCCCCGTGCGTCACGGAGGGGGGTGCCGCGGCTCAGGGCCGAAGGCCGGAGGCCGTCCGGGGACCGCCGGGCGGGACTACTTGGCAGTGGTCTTGCGCGCGGTGGTCTTGCGGGTGGCGGTCTTCTTCGCCGGAGCCGTCTTCTTGGCCGTGGCGGTGGCCTTCTTGGCGGCGGCGGTGGTGGTCTTCTTGGCGGCGGCCGTGGTGGTCGCCTTCTTGGCGGCGGTGGCGGCCGACTTCTTGGTCGCGGCCGCGGAGGTCTTCTTCGCGGCGGCGGTGGTCGCCTTCTTGGTGGCGGTCGCCTTCTTCGCCGCGGCGGCCGTCGTCTTGGCGGCGGTGGCCGTGGTCTTCTTGGCGGCGGCCGCGGTGGTCGCCTTCTTCGCGGCGGCCTTCTTGGTCGCGGCCGGAGCGGCGGCGGTCTTCGCGGCGGTGGTCTTCGCGGCCGTGGCGGCACGCTTGGTGGCCGCGCGCTTGGCGGCCGGGGTGGCGGCGACGCCGCTCTTGCCCGGGGTGAGGGAGCCCTTGGGGGCCTTCTTCACCGAGGGGCCTTCCTTCGGCAGCTTCTTGCTGCCGCTGACCAGGTCCTTGAAGCCCTGGCCGGGACGGAAGCGGGGCACCGAGGTCTTCTTGACCTTGACCTTCTCGCCGGTCTGCGGGTTGCGGGCGAAGCGCGCGGAGCGCTCCACCTTCTCGAAGGTGCCGAACCCGGTGACCGAGACACGGTCACCGGCCACAACGGCGCGGACCATGGTGTCGAGCACTGCGTCGACGGCCTCTGCGGCAGCCTTGCGACCGCCCAGCTGCTCGGCCACCGCTTCGACAAGCTGAGCCTTGTTCACGTCTTCCCCTTCGGAAACGGGCGCCGGATGATTCCATCCGTTCTTTTCGCACGTTAGGTATGTATCTGCGGACTTTCAATTACCAAACGCGCGAATCACCCTAGTGTCGCAATGGATTTGCGCGTCGGCGACCTCAGGCGACGGGCGGGCGCCCCTCGTCGAGGTCATGTACAAAGCGACTCAACCGCCTTGCCGCCTCCGGAAGATCGCGCTTGGCGGTCTCGGTGACGATGAGGAGTTGACGGGTGAGAGCGGTCTTTGCATCGGCAGACACGTTCAGCGCATGCACGCGGGCGTGAGCTTGCTTCAACCGCTCGGCCACAAGCGCGTAGAGCGCTGCGACTTCCTGGTCGTCCGGCCCCTCAGCTGGTGCGGAGGTGACGTCCGGCCGATCGTCAATTCGGCGTTCGGATCCCCGGCCCACGGACTCCGGGGCCGCGGGTTCGCCGCCCGCGTACGGAGGTTCATGGTGCCGGTGCATGTACTGATTGTGCCATCTACCCGCAGTTGTACTTGCGCGGGGCCCTCTCCGGCAAAGCCAAATGGGCAATCCGGGGCGGGCCCCGGCGGTAACTCGTGCTCCGGAACGGCGGATGGCCCGCCCCCCCGAAGGGGAGGCGGGCCATCCGGCGGATCGTCAGAATGCTTGTTCTGAGGGGATCTCAGGCCACCGGCAGAGTACGGGGCTTGAAGGCGGGACGGGTGGTCTCGAAGGCCGCGATGTCGGCCTCGTTCTGCAGCGTGATGCTGATGTCGTCCAGCCCGTTGAGCAGCCGCCACCGGACGTTGTCGTCCAGTTCGAAGGAGGCCGTGACGCCTTCGGCGCGCACTTCGCGGGCCTCCAGGTCGACGGTGATCTCGGCCGAATGGTCACTCTCCGTGAGCGCCCAGAGCTGTTCCACGGTCTCCTGCGGGAGGACCACCGTCAGCAGGCCGTTCTTCAGGGAGTTGCCCCGGAAGATGTCGGCGAAGCGGGACGAGATGACCGCGTGGAAGCCGTAGTTCTGCAGCGCCCAGACGGCGTGCTCGCGGGAGGAGCCGGTGCCGAACTCGGGGCCGGCCACCAGCACGGTGGCCCCCTGGCGCTCGGGCCGGTTGAGGATGAACGACTCGTCCTTGCGCCAGGCCTCGAACAGGCCGTCCTCGAAGCCGGAGCGGGTGACCTTCTTCAGCCAGTGCGCCGGGATGATCTGGTCGGTGTCCACGTTGGAGCGGCGCAGCGGGACGGCCCGGCCGGTGTGGGTGGTGAACTTCTCCATGGTTCTCAGGCCTCCACAGCCACGGTGCTGGTCAGGTCGGAAGGGGCGGCCAGGCGGCCCAGGACGGCGGTCGCCGCGGCGACCTGCGGGGAGACCAGGTGGGTGCGGCCGCCCTTGCCCTGCCGGCCCTCGAAGTTGCGGTTCGAGGTGGAGGCGCAGCGCTCGCCGGGGGCGAGCTGGTCGGGGTTCATGCCCAGGCACATCGAGCAGCCCGCGTGCCGCCACTCGGCGCCGGCCGCGGTGAACACCTTGTCCAGGCCCTCCTCGACGGCCTGCAGGGCGACCCGGACGGAGCCGGGGACGACCAGCATCCGCACCCCGTCCGCGATCCGGCGGCCCTCCAGCACGGCGGCGGCGGCGCGCAGGTCCTCGATCCGCCCGTTGGTGCAGGAGCCCACGAAGACCGCGTCGACCTTGACCTCGCGCAGCGGGGTGCCGGCCTCCAGGCCCATGTAGGCCAGGGCGTTCTCGGCGGCCGTCCGCTCCTGCGGGTCGGCGAAGGAGGCCGGGTCCGGTACCCGGGAGCCCAGCGGGGCGCCCTGGCCGGGGTTGGTGCCCCAGGTGACGAACGGGGTCAGCTCGGCGGCGTCGATGAAGATCTCGTGGTCGAAGACCGCGTCCTCGTCGGTGCCCAGGGTCTCCCAGTACGCGACGGCCGCGTCCCAGTCCTCGCCCTGCGGGGCGTGCGGACGGTCCTTGAGGTAGGCGAAGGTGGTCTCGTCCGGGGCGATCATGCCGGCCCGGGCGCCCGCCTCGATCGACATGTTGCAGATGGTCATCCGGGCCTCCATGGACAGGCCCCGGATCGCCGAACCGCGGTACTCCAGGACGTACCCCTGGCCGCCGCCGGTGCCGATCCTGGCGATGACGGCCAGGATCAGGTCCTTGGCGGTGACGCCCTCGGGCAGCTCGCCCTCGACGGTGATCGCCATCGTCCGGAACGGTGCCAGCGGCAGGGTCTGGGTCGCCAGCACGTGCTCGACCTGGCTGGTGCCGATGCCGAACGCCAGCGCGCCGAAGGCGCCGTGGGTGGAGGTGTGGGAGTCGCCGCAGACCACGGTCATGCCGGGCTGGGTCAGGCCCAGCTGGGGGCCGACCACGTGCACGACGCCCTGCTCGACGTCGCCGAGCGAGTGGATCCGGACGCCGAACTCGGCGGCGTTGCGGCGCAGGGTCTCCAGCTGGACCTTCGAGACCGGGTCGGCGATGGGCTTGTCGATGTCGAGGGTGGGGGTGTTGTGGTCCTCGGTCGCGATCGTCAGATCGGTGCGGCGGACCTTCCGCCCGGCCAGCCGCAGCCCGTCGAAGGCCTGCGGGCTGGTCACTTCGTGGAGCAGGTGCAGGTCGATGAAGAGCAGGTCGGGCTCCCCCTCCGCGCGCCGCACGACGTGGTCGTCCCAGACCTTCTCTGCGAGTGTCCGTCCCATCGGATTCCCTCCAGCCGGCCGCGTTGCCGGCCTTCTCGTGTCGTCGAGGTCGAAGTTGCCGCCACCCTGTAGGGGGCACGGTCCGCGCGACCTGCACGCCGGATCGCTGTCCACGATGCGGACACCTTGGTGAGGCCGCATCCTGGATGTCTCCCGGGCTGCTGCATCCAGAGTGGCGCTTTTCCCGGAAGATTGAACTTGCGTCTCGCGGACTGAGACTGCAGTCTTAGCGCATGGACAACTCTAGCGGCGTCGGCGTTCTCGACAAGGCCGCTCTGGTGCTCAGCGCACTGGAGTCGGGCCCCGCCACGTTGGCGGGGCTGGTCGCCGCCACCGGTCTGGCGCGCCCCACGGCCCACAGACTCGCCGTCGCACTCGAACACCACCGTCTGGTCACCAGGGACATGCAGGGGCGCTTCATCCTCGGCCCCCGTCTCTCCGAACTCTCCGCCGCGGCGGGCGAGGACCGGCTGCTCGCCACCGCGGGCCCGGTCCTGACCCACCTGCGCGACGTCACGGGCGAGAGCGCACAGCTCTACCGCCGCCAGGGCGAGATGCGGATCTGCGTAGCCGCCGCCGAGCGGCTCTCCGGCCTGCGGGACACCGTCCCGGTCGGCAGCACCCTGCCGATGAAGGCCGGCTCGGCCGCCCAGGTCCTGCTGGCCTGGGAGGAGCCCGAGCGGCTGCACCGCGGCCTCCAGGGCGCCCGCTTCACCGCCACCGCCCTCAGCGGCGTCCGGCGGCGCGGCTGGGCCCAGTCGATCGGCGAGCGGGAGCCGGGCGTCGCGTCCGTCTCCGCTCCCGTGCGCGGCCCCTCCAACCGGGTGGTGGCCGCCGTCTCGGTCTCCGGCCCGATCGAGCGGCTGACCCGCCACCCGGGCCGGCTGCACGCCCAGGCCATCATCGAGGCCGCGAACCGGCTGACCGAGGCCCTCCGCCGCAGCTGATCACCCCGGAACACCGGGAAGGGCCCCGCTCGTGGAGCGGGGCCCTTCGGCCGTTCCGGGCCCCGCGGGGAATTGCGGAACCCCGTCCGGAGCGGAGCCCCGTCCGGAAATGCAAAAAGACCCCGGGAACCGGGGCCTTCCTTTTCTGGCTGGGGTACCAGGACTCGAACCTAGACTAAATGAACCAGAATCACTCGTGCTGCCAATTACACCATACCCCAACACAAAGCAAGGGCCGATGGGGTGACCCACCGGCTTCCTGCTCTGAAGTACCCCCGACCGGATTCGAACCGGCGCTACTGCCGTGAGAGGGCAGCGTGCTAGGCCGCTACACAACGGGGGCTTCCTGGCGATCCCTTGCGGGATCCGTACCCCCGACCGGATTCGAACCGGCGCTACTGCCGTGAGAGGGCAGCGTGCTAGGCCGCTACACAACGGGGGCTTTCCAGGTGATCCCTTGCGGGATCCGTACCCCCGACCGGATTCGAACCGGCGCTACTGCCGTGAGAGGGCAGCGTGCTAGGCCGCTACACAACGGGGGCTTGATCTTCATTTATACTGCGGCACTTGCGTACTGCGCTGGGGTACCAGGACTCGAACCTAGACTAAATGAACCAGAATCACTCGTGCTGCCAATTACACCATACCCCACCAGAGTTGAACCCTCGTCGGGATCTTCTCAGGCGTTGCGCCTCTCGTTCGGTCCCGGCCGGGGGGCTTTCGCTCCCTCGTCCGTTCCCTCCCGGGCGGCGCAGAAAGAACATTACCCGACGTCTGCCCTGGCTCCAAAATCGATAACCCCAGGCAGCCGCCGGGCGGCCGTCCGGTGACGTCCGGGTACGCCGCGGGCCCGGCACGAAGCCGGGCCCGCGACCTGCTCCACGACCCGCTCAGGCGGCCGGGAGCGCCTCCAGGGCGGCGTTCAGCCGGCGCAGCGTCTCGGGGCGCCCGAGCAGCTCCATCGACTCGAACAGCGGCGGGGAGACGCGGCGGCCGGTGACGGCCACCCGCAGCGGGGTGAACGCGAACTTGGGCTTGATGCCCAGCCCGTCCACCAGCGCCTCGCGCAGCGCGGCCTGGATCGGCTCCGGGCTGAAGTCGCCGAGCGCCTCCAGCGCCTTGACGCTGGCCTCCAGCACCGGGCGGGAGTCGGCGGTCAGCGCCTTGGCGGCGTCGTCCGGGTCGACGGTGAAGTCGGCCGGGTCGACGAACAGGAAGCCGGCCATGTTCACGATCTCGCTCAGCACGACCATCCGCTCCTGGGTGAGCGGCGCGATCTTCGCGAGCAGGTCCAGCTGCTCGGCCGTCGGCTCGGCCGGCAGCAGGCCGGGGGCCTGCAGGTACGGCACCAGGCGGCGGACGAAGTCCTCCGGGGCCAGCCGGCGGACGTGCTCGGCGTTGATCGCCTCGCACTTCTTCAGGTCGAAGCGGGCCGGGTTGGCGTTCACCTTGGCGATGTCGAAGGCGGCGACCAGCTCGTCCACGCCGAAGAGGTCCCGGTCCTCGGCCAGCGACCAGCCCAGCAGGGACAGGTAGTTGAGCAGGCCCTCGGGGATGAAGCCGCGCTCGCGGTACAGGTTGAGCGAGGCCTGCGGGTCGCGCTTGGAGAGCTTCTTGTTGCCCTCGCCCATGACGTACGGCAGGTGGCCGAAGCGCGGGGTGCCGCCGTCGCCGACGCCGATCTCGGCGAGCGCGGCGTACAGCGCGATCTGCCGCGGGGTGGAGGACAGCAGGTCCTCGCCGCGCAGCACGTGGGTGATGCCCATCAGGGCGTCGTCCACCGGGTTGACCAGGGTGTACAGCGGCGCGCCGTTGGCCCGGACGATGCCGTAGTCCGGCACGTTCTCCGGCTCGAAGGTGAGCGTGCCGCGCACCAGGTCGTCGAAGCTGATGGTGCGGTCGGGCATCCGGAAGCGCAGGATCGGCTCGCGCTTCTCCAGCTTGTAGACCGCGACCTGCTCGTCGGTCAGGTCGCGGCAGTGGCCGTCGTAGCCGGAGGGCTTGCCGGCCGCACGGGCGGCCTCGCGGCGGGCGTCCAGCTCCTCGGTGCTGCAGTAGCAGTGGTACGCGTGGCCGGCCTCGTGCAGGCGGCGGGCGACGTCGGCGTAGATGTCCATCCGCTGGGACTGGCGGTACGGCTCGTGCGGGCCGCCGATCTCCGGGCCCTCGTCCCAGTCGAAGCCCAGCCAGCGCATGGCGTCCAGCAGCTGCTCGTACGACTCCTCGGAGTCGCGGGCCGAGTCGGTGTCCTCGATCCGGAAGACCAGCGTGCCGCCGTTGTGGCGGGCGAAGGCCCAGTTGAAGAGGGCGGTGCGGACCAGGCCCACGTGCGGGTTCCCGGTCGGGGACGGACAGAAGCGAACCCGGACGGCCGGGTTTGAGTTAGCCACGCTTGATCACCTTGTTGGTGAGAGTGCCGATGCCTTCGATGGAGACGGCGACCTCGTCGCCGACGTTGAGCGGGCCCACCCCTGCGGGCGTGCCGGTGAGGATGACGTCGCCGGGCAGCAGCGTCATGGCCTCGGAGACGTGGACGATCAGCTCGGCGACCGAGCGGACCATCTGGGAGGTGCGGCCGGCCTGCCGGAGCTCGCCGTTGACCGTGCAGGTGACGGCCAGGTCGGCCGGGTCCACGTCGGTCTCGATCCACGGGCCCAGCGGGCAGGAGGTGTCGAAGCCCTTGGCCCGGGCCCACTGGCCCTCGCGCTGCTGGACGTCCCGCGCGGTGACGTCGTTGGCGCAGGTGTAGCCGAGGATCACCTCGGGCACCCGGTCCAGCGGCACCTCGCGGCACATCCGGCCGATCACCACGGCGAGTTCGGCCTCGTGGTGGACGTCCGAGGAGAACGGCGGGTACGCGATGTTCTCGGTCGGGCCGATCACCGAGGTCGACGGCTTGAAGAAGGTGAGCGGGAGGTCCGGGACGTCGTGGCCCAGCTCGGCCGCGTGCGCCGCGTAGTTGCGGCCGACGGCCACGATCTTGTTGGGGAGCATCGGGCTGAGCAGCCGGACGTCCTGGAAGCGGTAGCTCTCGCCGGTGGGCTGGGGCTGGCCGAACGGGTGGCCGGCCAGCGCGTGGACGACCAGCGAGTCGGGCTGGGAGGGATCGCCCTCCACGACGCCGAAGGAGACGCTGCCGGCGGCAGGGCTCCCTTCCCGGACGGAAAACCTGGCAATGCGCACGGCTGGGCTACCCCTCGCTTCGTCGGCCGCCCGGGGCGCGCCCGGGCGCTGGTGGGCGCCCCGCCCGTGGTGGGCGCGGTCCCGTCAATCGTCGTCCAGGCTATCGCGCGCGGCCCCGGCGGACCGCTTTGCCCCTGTTCAGCCCGGTCGGGGCGGAAGCCGCGGGTGCGGCCCCGGGAAGCGCGAACGGGCGCCGCGGCCGCCCCCGGAGGGTGGCCGCGGCGCCCGGTCCGGGCGCGGTCCGGTCAGTCCTGCGGGACGGCGACGACCGGGGCGACCATCAGCTGGGTGCGGCGCGGGTTGGCCGTGCTGGTCGGCAGCTCGGTGGCGTACGTGACGACGTCCTCGGGCTTGCGGGCGCCCGGGATCGCGGCGAAGTCCGCGACCGAGGCCAGCGTCGTGCGGCGCGGGTTCGCCGTGGAGCCGCAGGACAGCGTGGACTGGGTGGCCTTCTTCTTCGCCAGGGACATCGAGAGCACCTCGTGGTAGCGGCCGGGGATCGCGGCGGATCGGCACCGGCCTGAGTGATTCCGATTGATTCGGAGGGGTTCTGGGCAGGCTGATCGGGGCCGTGCTCCGGAGACAGCCCAGGTTACGAGATCTCATTCCACAGGCACCGTGACCAAAGCTATACATACGGCTGTGATTTTGCTCACAAATTCATGAGCAAAATGCAGATATCCGACATATCGCCGCATCGGAATTTCCCGACATACGGCAGATTCCGGGCATTCCGGAAGGTCTGTGACTCTTTTCGATCTAGGGCTCGCTTGGCATGTATCCGGCGAGTGTCCGAAAAAGGCGGTATTCCGGTCCGGTTACCGCACAGTCAGTGAGACCGCGCACGCGGTCGGTAGCGCCGGGAGGTGTGCCCTGGCGGCCCTTGTTGGGATTCCCCGGCTGTGCTGGAATGCCACGGACCGTGGGTAGGGAGAAGTCCACCCCGGTGACCCGCTCACCCGGACCGGCCGGGGAGCGGATGGAAACTCGACACCGTCCAGGCCGCGGCGACGCGGTGGGACGCCCGGTCCAGAGGTTGCGACGCCAGTGCAGGGACGTTTCAAAAGGGGTAGCGGCGCCGCGGGAAACCCGGAGTCGCGTGAGCCTGTGGCAGCCCCCCAGCAGGCGGCGGCCCCCGGCGGCCCGGCCGAGCCGGTGGCGCCCGAGGCCCCCGGCCGCCCGGACGGCGACGGCCAGGAGCGCAAGTCCACCCGGGACAAACTCCGGACGACCCTGACCAGGCGCCGCGCCACCGGTCTGAGCCGGCTCGCGATGCGCAACTGGCGCATCCGGACCCGACTGATCGCGCTGCTCGCCCTCCCCGTCCTGGTCTCCCTCGTCCTCGGTGGCCTGCGGATCCAGACCTCGATGGAGGCCTCGCAGCAACTCGCCCAGATGGCCAACCTCTCCGACCTGGCCAAGAAGGCGACCAACCTCGCGGACGCGCTGCAGAAGGAACGCGACATCAGCGCGGGCCCGATCACCGCGCGCCCCAACGACCCGCTCGACGACGACATCGTCACCGCCCGCAAGGAGACGGACGACCTCAGCCGCACCTTCACCGCGTCCTCGGACAAGTTCGAGAACCTCGAGCTCTCCGGCGGCAAGGCGCTGCTCTTCCAGATCCGCAAGGACCTGAACTCGATCTCCGACGCGCGCAACACGCCGTACCAGAACAACCAGAACATCCAGTCGACGATCACCGCCTACGACGTGATCATCCGCGACCTGCTCTCCATCACCCAGGACATCGCGCTCGCGTCGAACAACAAGGACCTGGTCGTCGCGACCCGTGCGCTCCAGCAGTTCTCGCTCGCCAAGAACGCCACCTCGCAGCAGCGCGCCCTGATCAGCGCCGCGCTCGCCAACCCCAAGGGCCCCGACCTCAGCCTGAGCGACGAGTCCTTCGGCATCCGCCTGCGCGCCTCCTACGACAACGCGCTCACCAGCTTCAACAACATCTACACCGCGCACGACCTGGACAACCTGCGCGGCCAGCTCAGCTACAACTCGGTGGTCGCCGACGCCGACCGCTACGCGCGCTCGATCCTCCAGCAGAGCGGTATCCACCAGACCGACCCGGTGACCTACAAGGACTGGTACGAGAAGGCCAGCGCCAAGATCACCGCCGAGCGCCGGATCGAGTCCAAGCTCATCGAGGACCTCGACGGAAAGGCCCAGGACCTGCAGTCCCAGGCCGACACCGAGGCCATCATCATCGGTGCCGCCGTCGCCCTCGTGCTGCTCGTCGCCCTCGGTGGCGCCGGTCTGATCGCCCGCTCGATGGTGCGCTCGCTGACCCGCCTGCAGGCCGCGGCCGAGGACGTCGCCGAGCGCCGCCTGCCCGAGCTGGTCAAGACCCTCTCCGAGAGCGACCCGCACGACGTCGACACCACGGTCGAGCCGGTCGCCGTCGACTCGACCGACGAGATCGGCCACGTGGCGCACGCGTTCGACATGGTGCACAGCGAGGCCGTACGCCTCGCCGCCGAGCAGGCCCTCCTGCGAGGCAACATCAACGCGATGTTCACCAACCTCTCCCGCCGCAGCCAGGGCCTCATCCAGCGCCAGCTGTCGCTCATCTCCGAGCTGGAGAGCCGCGAGGCGGACCCGGACCAGCTGGCCAACCTCTTCAAGCTGGACCACCTCGCGACCCGTATGCGCCGCAACGGCGAAAACCTCCTCGTCCTCGCCGGTGAGGACCCGGGCCGCCGCTGGACCAGGCCCGTCCCGCTGGTCGACGTGCTCCGCGCCGCCGCCTCCGAGGTGGAGCAGTACGAGCGCATCGAGCTCGCCACCGTGCCGTCGGCCGAGGTCGCCGGCCGCGTCGTCAACGACCTCGTCCACCTCCTCGCCGAGCTGCTCGAGAACGCCACCTCGTTCTCCAGCCCGCAGACCCGCGTCCGGGTCACCGGCCACGCGCTGCCCGACGGCCGCGTGCTGGTCGAGATCCACGACACCGGCATCGGCCTGAGCCCCGACGACCTCGCGGACATCAACGAGCGCCTCGCCAACCCGCCGACGGTGGACGTCTCCGTCTCCCGCCGCATGGGCCTCTTCGTGGTCGGCCGCCTGTCCCTGCGACACGGCATCCGCATCCAGCTGCGCCCCAGCGACTCCGGTGGCACCACCGCGCTCGTCATGCTCCCGGTGGACGTCACCACCTCCGCCGACCGCCGCGGCGCCGCCCGCCCCGGCTCCGCGCAGGCCAAGCAGCAGCGCGGGGTCGCCCCGACGCCGCGCCAGCAGCGCCAGGTGCCGCCCGGCCAGGGCGGCCCGGCCGCGCTCGGCCAGGGCCAGGCCGGCGCCCCGCAGGGCGGCCGTCCGCAGCTCGGTCAGGGCGGTCCGGCCGCGCCGGGTGGCCCCGGTGCGCCGGCCGGCCCGGGTGCGCCCGGCGGCCGCGCGGGCGGTCTGCCGACCCGTCAGGCCGGTCAGTCGCTGCGCGAGAACCCGATCCCGCAGGGCAAGGGGCAGCAGCCCCAGCAGGCCCCGCAGGGCGGCCTGCCGCAGGGCGGCCTGCCGCAGCGCGGCGCCAACCGCCAGGGCCCGGGCCAGCAGGCCCCGCAGTCCCAGCAGGCCCCGCAGGGCGGCCTGCCGCAGCGCGGCGGCAACGGCCAGGGCCCGGCCCAGGGCGGCCCCGGCGGCCTGCCCCGCCGCGGCCAGCAGCCGCCCGCCCAGGGCCGCCCCGGCCAGGAGCGTCCGCGCCCGAACGGCGAGTTCGAGGGCGCTCCGGGCCCCCGCACCGGCGAGCAGCCGCAGCACGGCCGGCCGGGTCGGCCGGGTTCGCCGCAGCAGGGCGCCCGCCCGGGCAACCGTCCGCAGGACGGGCTGCCGCAGCGCCGGCCGGTCCCGCAGGGCCAGGGCGGTCCGCAGGGCCAGCCCGGTCCGCAGGGTCAGGGCCAGCCCGGCCAGGGCCAGCCCGGTCCGCAGGGTCAGGGCCAGCCCGGCCAGGGCCAGCCCGGTCCGCAGGGCCCGGGTGCGCCGCAGGGCCGCCCCGGGCCGCAGGGCCAGCGCCGCCCGCAGCGCCCCGGACCGGACATGCCGCAGCGCGACCGCCAGCCGCAGCTGCCCCCGCAGCAGCAGCCCCAGCCGCTGCCCGCGGCCGAGCCGGCCCCGCTGGAGAGCACCCAGCAGCTCGCCCGGCCCCGTTTCGAGGCCAGCCAGATCGACCCGCGCGACCCGCTGGGCCTCGGTCTGGTGGAGCCGGTGCTGCCGAACGTGCCGAACCCGGCGCGTCCGGAGCAGGTGCGCCCCGAGCAGGTCCGTCAGGAGCCGGTCCGTCCGGAGCCGATGGCGCTGCCGACCGGTCCGTCCCAGGGCGCGGCCGACCAGCCGTGGCAGCCGCAGGACGCCGGCCAGCAGGGCCAGCAGCAGGCGCGGCAGCGGACGTACCAGCCGCGCCGGCCCGGCACCTCCGCCCCGGACCTCCAGCAGCATGGCCAGGCCCCGCAGGCCCGCCAGCCCCAGCAGGGACAGCAGGCACCGCAGGGACAGCAGGCCCCGCAGGGCCAGCAGCAGCCCCCGCAGCAGCCGCAGCCCGGCCCCGGCGACGCCCCGTGGCGCCCGTCCGCGAACGACGAGCGCTGGCGCCGGGCCGAGCAGGTCCGCGAGCCCTCGACCAACGGTGTCACCATGTCCGGTCTCCCCCGGCGGACCCCGCAGGCCAACCTGGTCTCCGGTACCGCCGAGGCCTCGCCGATGACCGGTCCGCAGGTCTCCCGGGCACCCGAGGAGGTCCGCGGCCGGCTCACCAACCTGCGCCGCGGCATCCAGCAGGGTCGCCGCGCCGGGGCCGAGCAGACCAACCCGTCGGGCTTCCAGCATGGTGCCCAGCAGGGCGGATTCGATAGTTTCGGTGGCCGGACCGACGGCAACGGCGCAGAGCATCAGGAGCGTTGAGTTGAATCAGATGAGCCAGGCCGCACAGAACCTGAACTGGCTGATCACCAATTTCGTGGACAACACCCCCGGGGTGTCCCACACCGTGGTGGTCTCCGCCG
>NZ_JBFAZB010000080.1:0-21387 GCF_040681575.1 Kitasatospora sp. NPDC051702 | reverse complement strand
CGGCTCAGGGCCGAGGGGGTCGCCACGGACCACCTGGGACCGGAGCGCTTCCTGGGGCCGCCGCCCGGGGCGTGCCGGCGAGGTCGCGGCCGCGGCGGTGATCCACCGGACCCGCCCTACGGGACCAGCACGATCTTGCCTGCGACGGTGCCGGACTCGGCCAGCCGCATGGCTTCCGCGGCCCGGGCCAGCGGGAGTTCGGCGGCGACCCGGGCGGTGACCTCGCCTCGCGCGAGGGCCGCGAAGACCTCGGTGAGGTCGGCGCTCAGCCGGGCGCGGAAGCGGTCGCGGCCGAGCGCGCGGCCCGCCCAGACGTTGTAGAAGTAGGCGCTGCGGCGGTTGGGCAGCGCGTTCCAGAGCCACACCCGGCCCAGCAGCCGGAGCACCGGCCACTGCTTGGAGCCCTGGTCGTCGCGGGTGGACGCGCTGCCGTAGGAGACGAGCGTGCCGCCGGGGGCGAGCAGCCGCCAGGAGTCGACGATGCCTTCGCCGCCGACGTGGTCGAAGACGGCGTCGACCCCGCCGGGGGCGAGTTCGCGCACCCGCGCCGGGACGTCCTCGGTGCGGTAGTCGACGGGCAGCACGCCCTGGGCGCGCAGGCTCTGGTGGTGGCGCCGGGAGGCGGTGCCGATCACCGTCGCCCCGGCGGCGAGGGCGAGCTGGACGAGGACGGTGCCGACACCGCCGTTGGCCCCGTGCACCAGCACGGTGTCACCGGCGCGGACCCGGGCCTTGCGGTGCAGCATCTGCCAGGCGGTGATGCCGTTGACGACCACCGTCTCGGCCTCCGCGGCGCCGATCTCCCCGGGCACGGCCACCAGGTCCGCCGCGTCGATGGCCATGTGGCTGGCCCAGCCGCCGACCTTCACCAGCGCGGCGACCCGGGTGCCGACCAGCCGGGCGTCGACGCCGGGGCCGACGGTGAGCACGGTGCCGACCAGGTCGTAGCCGGGCACGAAGGGGAAGGGCGGCTGGTCGTAGTAGCGGCCGCGGCGCATCTGCTGTTCGGCGAAGGAGACCCCGGTGGCCTCCACCCGGACCACGGCCTGGCCGGCCCCGGCGGTCGGGACGGCTCCGTGGCGCAGCTGCAGGCCTTCCGGCTCCACCACGCCCGGGAGCACGACCTCGACCAGCTGCTCGGCGGCGGGCTGCCCGGCGGCGGTGTCCGCGGCGGTCGGGACAGCGCTCAGGCCGGCGTTCGGGTTCGCGTTCAGGTCGGCGTTCATGTCGGTCTCCACTCGTCGGTCGCGTTATGCGCTCTCTCGCTCGTTAGAAGTTATAACCCCTCGGGAAGGCGAACGTCAACAACTCCAGTGATAGCCTCTAACCGAACGAGCCGACACAGCCACACCGACGGAAAGGCGGCCGGCCATGGCGGAGACAGCGGCGAGCAAGGGCGACGCGGCCACCCCCCGCGAGCGCTACCGCTCCCAGGTCCGCACCGAGATCAAGGAGCGCGCCTGGGAGCAGATCGCGACCGCCGGGGCCTCCGCGCTCTCGCTGAACGCGATCGCCCGGCAGATGGGCATGAGCGGCCCCGCGCTGTACCGCTACTTCGCCGGTCGAGACGACCTGATCACCGAGCTCATCCGGGACGGCTACCGCAGCCTGGCCGACGCCTTCCGGGCCGCGGCCGACGGCGGCGCCGACCTCGCCGGGCTGGCCGACACCCTGCGCCACTGGGCCCTGGCCGACCCGCAGCGCTACTTCCTGCTCTACGGCACGCCCGTCCCCGGCTACCACGCACCGCCGGACACCACCGCGATCACCGGCGAGATCATGGCCGTGATCCTGGACGCCTGCGCCGCCCTCCCGGCCGCGGCCCCGGACCCGGAGGACGGCCCCGGCGCCGGATTCGACGCCGACCTCGCGACCAACCGGGCCTGGGCCGGCGACCACCCCGCCCCGCCCCGGGCCCTGCGCCGCGCGCTCGGCTTCTGGACCCGGCTGCACGGCGCCCTCTCCCTCGAGCTCGCCGGGCACTTCACCGGCATGGGCTTCGACCCCGCACTGCTCTACGCCGCCGAACTGGACTCCCTGCGGTCCCGCTGAGCCGCGCTCGCTCCGACCGGCAACCGCCGGGCACGCGTGCGCACTGGTGCACGCGGCCGGGCCTACGATGGCCGGATGAGCAACGGCGAGGTTCCGGCAGCTGCACACCACTCGCACCAGCGCGGGGGCGAGCGCCTGGAGGTGGCCGCGTCCGTGCTGACGATGCTGGCCGACCGCACCCGGCTGGCACTGCTGGAGCGGCTCGGCCGGGGCGAGGCGGACGTCACCACCCTGACCGAGGCGACCGGCGCGGCCCGGCCGTCCGTCAGCCAGCACCTGGCCAAACTGCGCCTGGCCGGTTTGGTGACCACCCGCAAGGACGGCCGGCGGGTGGTCTACTCGCTGCGCCACGGCCACCTCCGCCGGCTCGTCGACGAGGCGCTCAACGTGGCCGACCACCAGATCGGCCACCTGCCGCCGCACGACTGACCGCCACCCCCGGCGGGGCGCGGGCACCGCCAGAGGGGCGCGGACACCGGCCCGGGAGCCGTGGGCGGCCATCCGCACAACAGGTGCACAGGTACGCACGCATTGACTATGATGGTGCGGCACTCCCACCGACGAACCGGACGGGGCCGCCATGCTGTCCGTACTGCGCAACCGTGCGTACCGCCGCCTGTTCACCGCCCAGGTCGTCGCCCTGGTCGGCACCGGACTGGCCACCGTCGCCCTGTCGCTGCTGGCGTACGACCTCGCCGGGGCCGACGCCTCCGCCGTACTCGGCACCGCACTGGCGATCAAGATGGTCGCCTACGTCACGGTCGCCCCGGTCGCCGGCGCGCTCGCCGGCCGGATACCCCGGCGGGCCCTCCTGGCCGGGATGGACCTCACCCGGGCGGGCGTCGCGCTCGCCCTGCCGTTCGTCGACAGCGTGTGGCAGGTCTACCTGCTGATCCTCCTGCTGCAGGCCGCCTCCGCCGCGTTCACCCCGACCTTCCAGGCCACCATCCCGGACGTGCTGCCCGCCGAGCGGGACTTCACCCGGGCGCTGTCCATGTCCCGTCTCGCCTACGACCTGGAATCACTGTTCAGCCCGGCGCTCGCCGCGCTGCTGCTCACCGCCGTCAGCTACGACTGGCTCTTCCTCGGCACGACGGCCGGCTTCCTCGCCTCCGCCGCGTTGGTCGTCTCCACCGTGCTGCCCAGGCCCGCGCCCGTCGAGCGGTCCGACGGCGGGCGCCCCGGCGACGGCCGCGCCAGGGCCCGGGCCGGCGGCCGGCTGTTCCGGGCCACCCCGCGGCTACGGGCCCTGCTCGCCCTCGACCTCGCGGTCGCCGCCGCGGGGGCGATCGTCTTCGTCGACACCGTCGTGGTGGTGCGCGACCACTTCCACCGCCCGGCTGGCGCCGTCTCGCTCGCCCTCGGCGCGTACGGCGCGGGCTCGATGCTCACCGCACTGCTGCTGCCCCGCCTGCTGGCCAAGGTCGGCGACCGGGCGGTGATGCTGCCCGCCGCGTTCGCCCTGCCCGCCGTCCTGGGCGCCGTCGGCGCGGTCACCGCCACCGGGCCCGGCGCCTGGTCGTGGGCGGCCCTGCTGGCGGCCTGGGCGCTGGTCGGCGCCGGCAGCTCGGCGGTCCTCACCCCCGGCGGCCGGCTCATCCGGCGCTCCGCGACCGACGCCGACCTGCCCGCCGCCTTCGCCGCCCAGTTCTCGCTCTCGCACGGCTGCTGGCTGCTCACCTACCCGCTGGCCGGCTGGCTGGCGGCGGGCGCCGGCCTGCCCGCCACCGCCGTCACGCTCGGGCTGCTCGCGCTGGCCGGGGCGGTGGGCGCCGCCGCCCTGTGGCCGGCCCACGACCCGGACGCGCTCGACCACCTGCACACCGACCTGCCCGCCGGGCACCCCCACCTCGCCGACGCCCACCCCGCCCGCGCCGGCGGCTGGCAGCACGGCCACCACTACGTCATCGACCAGGACCACCGCAGCTGGCCCCGCCCCGGCCGCACCCGCGCCTCGCTCGGCTGAGCCGCGCCGGACCCGGGCGCTCCGCCCCTTCCGGACGCCCCGTGGCCGGGGTCAGGTAGGCCCGGGGGCCAGGCAGGCCCGGGGGCCAGGCAGGACCGGGGGGTCAGGCGCGGCCGGTGCGCCAGGTGTCGATGCCGACCAGGATCGCCTCCAGGCCCTGGGCGTACCCCTCGTCGAACTCGCCAAACATCACCGGGCCCGCCGCGGCGGCGAGCGGGTGGGCGGCGAGGCGTTCGGCGCGGGCCTCCAGGTCGTACCCGGCCTCGCCGACGAAGGGGTTGGGGCCCATCGCCTGCTGCTCGACGGTGTAGCCGATCGTGTAGCTGTAGCCGGTGTACCAGGCGCGGGCGGCCGCGGTCAGGGTGAAGCCGGCGTCGACGAGCAGGCGCAGCCCGGCGTCCAGCCCGGCGGCGTACGAGGTGTCCGTGAACCGGGCGCCGCTGTAGACCCGGGCGCCGTCGCGGTAGCGGAGCAGCTGCGCGCGCAGCCCGTGCATGGCGGCGCGGTAGGCCTCGCGCCAGTCCCCGGCAGGCGGCTCCCCGGCGGAGTTCATCCGCCGCATCATCTCGGTCGCCATCTCGTCGAGCAGCGCCTGCTTGTCCTTGAAGTGCCAGTACAGCGCGGGCGCCTTGACGTCCAGTTCGGCGGCGATGGCGCGCAGGGTGAGCCCGTCCAGGCCCACCTCGTCGAGGAGTCTCAGCGCGGTGTCGGCGACCAGTTTCCGGTCGAGCCTGGGGGATTTCTGCGGGGTCACGGTTGACAGTTTAACGCCGTTAAGTGGATGCTTCCGTCACCAACCCACTTAACAACGTTAAGGAGTGGCCATGGCCTCCTCGGAGACGGCTGTGCACACGGACGTCCTGATCGTCGGCGCCGGCCCCACCGGCCTCGCCCTCGCCGTCGACCTCGCCCGGCGCGGCGTGGACGCCCTGCTCGTCGAGCGCGGCACCGCGCTCTTCCCCGGCTCCCGCGGCAAGGGGCTCCAGCCGCGCACGCTGGAGGTGCTGGACGACCTCGGCGTCCTGGCGGAGGTCCGCGCGGCGTCCGGGCACTACCCGCCGAACCAGTTCTGGCAGGACGGCGAGCGCCAGGGCTCGCGCCGGATGTACGACCCGACCGAGCCCTCGGAGGCCGCGCCGTACAGCGAGACGCTGATGCTGCCGCAGGCGCGCACCCAGCGGATCCTGCACGACCGGCTCCGCGAACTGGGCGGCGGCGTGGAGTTCGGGCACGAGCTGGTCGGCCTGACCCAGGACGCGGACGGCGTCACCGCCGAGTTCGCGGCCGCCGGCCCCGTCCGGGCGCGCTACGCCGTCGCCGCCGACGGCGGGCGCTCGACCGTCCGGCGGCTGCTCGGCATCGGGATGACCGGCGAGACCGTCGACCCGGATCCGCTCCTGGTCGCCGACGTGCTGCTCACCGGGCTGGACCGCGAGCACTGGCACGTCTTCCCCGCCGACGAGGGCTCCGGCGAGGGCCTGCTGGCCGCCTGCCCGCTGCCCGGCGCGGAGCCGCTGTTCCAGCTCGTCGCGCAGTTCCGGGCGGGCACCGCCGTCGACCCGTCCCTGGAGGGCCTGCGCCGGGTGGTCGCCACCCGCACGCACCTGACCCCCGACCAGGTCCTGGAGGTCCGGTGGGCCTCGGAGTTCCGGCCGCGGGCCGCGCTGGCGGACCGCTTCCGCGCGGGCCGGGTGTTCCTGGCCGGCGACGCCGCCCACGTGCACTCCCCGGCCGGCGCCCAGGGCCTCAACACCAGCATCCAGGACGCCTACAACCTGGGCTGGAAGCTGGGCGCGGTCCTCGCGGGCGACGCCCCGCCGGCCCTGCTCGACAGCTACCAGGAGGAGCGCCGCGCCAACGCCGCCGACATGCTGGAGCTGTCGACGAAGGTGCACCGCGGCGAGGTCCGCCGGGGCCGGGCGACCCAGCAACTCGGCCTCGGCTACCGGGAGTCGACGCTCAGCACGGAGACCCGGCGCGACCTTCCCGAGGGCGCCCTGCGGGCCGGCGACCGCGCTCCGGACGGGATCCGCGGCGGCACCAGGCTCTTCGACGCCTTCCGCGGGCCGCACTGGACCCTGCTGGTCGTCGGCACCGGGGCCGCGACTCCGGAGGCCGCCTGCCCGGTCGTCCGCATCCCGGCCTACGAGGCCTACGGCACCGGACTCTTCCTCGTCCGCCCGGACGGCTACCTCGGCTGGGCCGGAGCGACGGCGGACGGCCTCGCGGCGTACGCGGCCCGGGTCGGGGCGCCCGTCGGCTGACGGCGGCCCGCCGGAGGAGCGCCCGGGCCGGCGGCCACCCGGGGCGCGTGCGGGTGCCGGATAGGATGAGGCATGAAATCGAACATCAGCCGCCCCAGGGCGACTTGGGGCAGATCGCGGCCGGACGTCCTGGCGTCGCTGCTGGGTGCCGCGGCCGCCGGATGGACCGTGGTCGCACTGACCGTGCACACCGGCGGCCCGGCCGCACTCGACCCCGACGGCGCGACCGACGCCGCCCTGGCCCGGACGGGCGCCTTCGCGATGGCCGTGCTCGCCGCGGTGGCGGCCCTGCTCTGGCGGCGCCACCAGGTCACCGTCGGCCGCCCGGGCGGCACCGGCGGCTGGCGACGGGCGGCCGTCGCCGCCTCCGTCGTGCACCTGGTGCCCGTCCTGGCGGTCATCGCACTCGCCCCGTGGAGCTGGAAGGCGCCGCTGATCGCCTTCGCCTGCGCGGTGATCACCTGCGGTGTCCAGGAGGCCGCCTCCGCGGCGGCGCCGGCCGGCGGCCGGGCCGTCCGGCCCGTGCCGACCTCCGCCTGACGCGTCCGGGCTCCGCGCCCCGCGACGGCTCCCACCGGGTCCCGTCGTGGGGCACGCGCGTGTCGAGCCCCGGTGTCAGGCCAGGTGGAGGCGGACGCCGGAGTCCGTGAACGCCTTCCCCTGCGCCGCCGGCAGCCCGTCGTCCGTCACCAGGTCGTGGACCTCGGAGAGCGGGCAGATCGAGGCGAAGGTGACCCGGCCGACCTTGGTGCTGTCGGCCACGATCACCGAACGCGCGCTGCTGCGCAGGAACGCGCGGTCGGTCTGGGCCTCCATCTCGTCGTGCGTGGTGCAGCCCTCCTGCGGGGTCAGGCCGTCAACGCCGATGAAGGCGATGTCCAGGTGGTACTGCGCGAGCATCCGGTCCGCCGCCGGGCCGACCAGCTCGTAGCTCGCCGACCGCGCCAGCCCGCCGATGACCACCAAGCGGGTCTCCGGGCGGACGATCAGTTCGGCGGCGATGTTGACGGCGTTGGTGACGACCGTCAGACCGCCCCGCTCGGCCAGCACCCGGGCCAGCTCCGTGGTGGTCGTCCCGCCGCTGAGGCCCACCACCGCGCCCTCGGGGACGAGTTCGGCGGCCGCCCGGGCGATCCGCCGCTTCTCCTCCTGCTGCTTCTCGCTGCGGTGGCGCAGCGGCAGTTCGAGGTTGACGGCCCCGGTCACCGCGCCACCGCGGGTGCGGTGCAGCAGCCCCTGCTCGTGCAGCTCCTGGAGGTCGCGGCGGACCGTCGCGCCGGAGACCCCGAGCAGCTCGGAGAGCGCGTGCACGTCCGCGCTCCCCACCTCACCGATGTGGGACAGGATCCGGGCCGCGCGATCAGCTTTGAGCATGACCGGAGTGTAGCTCTCGGGCCCGACAGGGCACTCCACCAGAGCGGATTCCCGCGTCAGCCCGGAGCGGGACCCGGGCCGGGATGCGCAGAACTGACTCAAATGGCATGCACCGATCAATATTGAGCAGGGTCACCGCCACCCCGAATGGCGACGCACCCTCCTTCTTCGCTGCTCAAACTTGCACTGATTCCGCCCGCCGCTCAGCGGCTGAGCAAGAACGCGCAACGGGCAACGGGCCGCCCTCCGTCATGGTCGAGCCGTGTCCACACTGCAACACTTCGGTAACGCGGGTGGCCCGTCGGGCCGCCAGAGATGCACACTCTCCTTCACCCGATGCTCAATCATGACTCGACCCAGCCCCGAGTAATCATCTTCGTGCACGCTTCCCGCTTGCACGACCTCGCCGGGCCTGGAACAACCCGGGACGGCCTCACGCGCAAAGGCGGAATCCATGAAGCGGCGTCTTCTCACCCTGTCGGCGGCCACGGCGAGCGCGGCACTCGCGCTGTCCGCGTGCGGGAGCGGCTCCGACGGCTCCACCTCCGCCGACGGCGTCACCACGATCAGGTTCGTCGCCGCCGACTACGGCTCCAACGGCCAGAACCCCGGCCAGGAGTACTGGCAGGGCGTCATCTCCGCCTTCCAGCAGCAGAACCCGAAGATCCGGGTCGACCTCCAGGTGATCAACTGGAACGACATCGACACCCAGGTCAAGACCATGGTGCAGAACGGCAACCAGCCCGACGTCCTGCAGACCGGCGGGTACGCCGACTTCGCCAAGAACGGACAGCTCTACCCCGCCACGGACGTCCTCTCCCCCGACACCGCCCAGGACTTCATCCCCGCGATGACCAAGGCCGGCACCCAGGAGGGCACCCAGTACGGCATCCCGTTCGTCTCCAGCGCCCGGATGTTCCTGATCAACAACGCCCTCTTCCGCAAGGCCGGCCTCGACCCGG
Organism: Kitasatospora sp. NPDC051702; assembly: GCF_040681575.1. Lineage (NCBI taxonomy): Bacteria > Bacillati > Actinomycetota > Actinomycetes > Kitasatosporales > Streptomycetaceae > Kitasatospora > Kitasatospora sp. NPDC051702. Next base: position 12,769 of record NZ_JBFAZB010000080.1, on the reverse strand, counting down.
CCAAACCGCCCACCACCTGGGACGAGGTCACCACCGCCGCCACCGCGCTCAAGGCCGCGGGCGTCGAGGTCCCGCTCGGCCTGCCGCTGGGCCGGGAGGAGGCCCAGGGCGAGTCCTTCATCTGGATGCTGGAGAACAAGGGCGGCTACCAGGACGCCGGCGGCGCCTACACCATCAACTCCCCCGCCAACGTGGAGACCTTCGGCCGGCTGAAGGGCTGGGTCGACGCGGGCCTGACCGAGCAGAGCCCCGCCTCCGTCAACCGCACCGATCTCACCAAGGACTTCGCCTCCGGCAAGGTCGGGATGATGAACGGCTTCCCCGGCCAGCTCGCGGACGTCAAGGCGATGGACGTCAGCTGGGCGGCGATGCCCAGCAAGGACGGCACCACCAAGTCCACCCTCGGCGTCGGCGACTGGGTGATGGCCTTCAAGAAGCGCGGCCACAAGGACCAGGTCAAGGCCTTCCTCGACTTCGCCTACCGCCAGGAGAACACGGTGCGGTTCGCCAAGGAGTACAACCTGCTGCCGGTCACCCGTTCCGCGCTCACCGCCATGCAGGCCGACCCGGACGGCAAGCCGCTCCAGCCCTTCCTGCAGATCCTGCCGACCGCCACCTTCTACCCGCTGAGCGACCCGACGTGGCCCGGCGTCTCCGCCCAGGTCAAGGTCCAGATCGGCAGCGCCCTCAAGGACCCGAAGAAGGCCCTGGACGCGCTCCAGCAGGCCGCCGAACAAGCCGGGCAGTAGCCGGGCGACGAGCCGAGGGAACCGACACCGTGTCCTCACCCGCCGTCGACGGCACCCGCACCGCCGGCCCCGACCGGCCCGACCGCACCGGTCGGCCGGCCCCGCCGGCCCGGCGCCGCCGCGCACTGCCGCGCCTCGGGCCGCTGCCCTGGATCGGCCCCGCCGTCCTGCTGATCCTCGTCGTGGTCGTCTGGCCGGTCGTCGAGATGGTGCGCACCTCGCTGCGCCGCATCGACACCTCCGGCACCGACCACGGCCCGGCCGGACTGGTCAAGTACCGCAAGCTGTTCGCCGATCCGCGACTTCCCGACGTCCTGCTCTGGACGGCCGTCTGGACGGTCGTCGTGGTCGGCCTGACCATGCTGCTCTCGCTCGGCCTGGCCCAGCTGTTCAACCAGCGCTTCCCGGGCCGGCGGATCACCCGCTGGGCGCTGATCGCGCCCTGGGCCGCCTCGGTGCTGATGACCGCGATCGGCTTCCGCTGGATGCTCGACCAGGTCGCCGGCGTGCTCAACCGCCTGCTGCTCGACCTCGGACTGATCGACCACGCCCGCGCCTGGACCGGCGACGCCGCCCAGGCCAAGCCCTGGCTGGTCCTCGTCGCGGTCTTCGTCTCGCTGCCGTTCACCACCTACACCCTGCTGGCCGGCCTGCAGACCGTCCCGAACGAGGTGTACGAGGCGGCCCGGGTCGACGGCGCCTCGCCCTGGCAGACGTACCGCAAGGTCACCCTGCCGCTGGTGCGCCCGGCCTTCCTCGTCGCCCTCGTGGTCAACCTCATCAACGTGTTCAACTCCTTCCCGGTGATCTGGGGCATGACCCAGGGCGGCCCCAACACCGACACCGCGACCACCACGGTGTTCATGTACATGCTGCGCGGCTACGACGTGGCCGAGTCGGCGGCGATGTCCGTCGTCAACTTCGCCGCCGTCGTCGTGCTGGTCCTGCTCTTCCTCAGGACCAGCGGCTGGAACCAGGAGGAGAACCGATGACCGCCCGCCCCCGGACCCCCGCCCGCCCGGCACCGGGCGGGCGCCGACCGCGCGCCCGGACCGTCCTGCTCACCGCCACCGCCTGGGCGCTGGCGGCCCTCTTCCTGCTGCCCTACGTCGACATGGCGGTCACCGCCGGACGACCGGCCGACCAGCTGCGCGACAACGGCTACCTGCCCACCCGCTTCGACTTCTCCTCCTTCACCAGCGTGTGGACGGACACCACCCTCGGCGCCAACCTGCGCACCACCCTGCTGGTCGCCGGCGGTTCCACCCTGCTCGTCCTGCTGGTCGCGCTGCCCGCCGCCTACCACACCGCCCGGGTCCGCTTCCGCGGCCGCCGGGCCTTCCTCCTGCTGGTGCTGGTCACCCAGATGTTCCAGCCCGCCGCGCTCCAGGTCGGCCTCTACCGCGAGTTCCACGCGCTCGGGATGCTGGACACCGTCTGGGTGCTGGTCCTCGCCAACGCCGCGTTCAACCTGGCCTTCGCGATCTGGATCCTCGGCGCCTACATCGGCTCCATCCCGGTCGAGCTGGAGGAGGCCGCGATGATCGACGGCACCGGCCGGATCGGCGCCCTCTTCCGGGTCACCCTCCCGCTCGCGCTGCCGGGCGTCGTCACCGCCGTCATCTTCACCTTCATCGCCGCCTGGAACGAGTTCGTGATGGGCCTGACCCTCACCAACACCCCCGAGCGCCAGCCACTCACCGTCGGGATCAACAACATGATCGGCGCCTACAGCGTGCAGTGGAACCAGGTGTTCGCGGCCTCGCTGGTGGCGATCGTGCCGGTGGTGGTCCTCTTCGCCGTCATCGAACGCCATGTCGTCTCCGGGCTGACGGCCGGCTCCGTCAAGTAGCCGCCCGACGTCGGGCGAAGGGGGACACCCGTCCACCCCCGCCCGCAAGCCGGACTGCGCCGTCCGGATGACACCGGTGCCACGCGGGCGCATGGTGGAGAAGAGGGGCGGCACCCGTGCGGGGCACCGGTCCCGGTGCCCGCGCCCGCCGCCCGGCCCGACGACCCGACACACACCTGAAGAGTCGGCCCGCCACCACGGCAGTGGCGGACGCCCCTGAGGTCCGGCGAAGGGGAACGCCGATGACGAACCGACGAGCGAACGAGCACGCCCCGGTGGACGGCGGCCCGCCCGCCGACGAGTACGCCGACGTGGTGGTGGTCGGCTCCGGCTTCGGCGGCTCGGTGGCCGCCTACCGGCTGGCCGAGGCCGGCCGGTCCGTCGTCGTCCTGGAACGGGGCAAGCCGTACCCGCCCAACGGCTTCGCCCGCTCGCCCGCCGCGATGGCCCGCAACTTCTGGGACCCGAGCGAGGGCATGCAGGGCCTCTTCGACGTCTGGTCCTTCCGCGGGCTCGAAGGGGTGGTCTCCAGCGGCCTGGGCGGCGGCTCGCTGATCTACGCCAACGTCCTGCTCCGCAAGGACGAGAAGTGGTTCGTCCACGAGTCCCCGCTGCCCGGCGGCGGCTACGAGAACTGGCCGATCAGCCGGGCCGACCTCGACCCGCACTACGACCGGGTCGAACGGATGCTCGGCGCGACACGGTACCCGTACCCCGACACACCGAAGACGGTCGCGCTGCGGGAGGCCGCCGACCGGCTCGGCCTGCCGGTGGAACGGCCGCCGCTCGCCGTCACCTTCACGCCCCGCCCCGGCGGTCCGCCCGTCCCCGGGGCCCCCGTACCGGAGCCGGAGTACGGCAACCTGCACGGCTTACCCCGCAGCACCTGCCGGCTCTGCGGCGAGTGCGACCTCGGCTGCAACTTCGGCGCCAAGAACACCCTGGACCACACCTACCTGTCGGCCGCCCGGCACCACGGCGCCGACCTCCGCACCCGCTGCGAGGTCCGCGGCTTCGCCCCGCTCCCCGGCGGCGGCCACGAAGTCCGCTACGTGGTGCACGACCCCGCCCGCGAGGGGCACCGCACCGACACCGACCGGCTGCCGGTGCGACGGATCGCCTGCGAGCGCCTGGTGCTCGCGGCCGGCACCTTCGGCTCCAGCTACCTGCTGCTGCGCAACCGCGCCGCCCTGCCCGGCATCAGCCCCGCCCTGGGCACCCGGTTCAGCGGCAACGGCGACCTGCTCGGGCTGGTCCTCAAGGCCACCGGCGGCGCGGCCGGGCAGGGCGCCCGCCGGCTGGACGCCAGCACCGGGCCCGTCATCACGACCGCGGTCCGGGTCGGCGACGAACTCGACGGGGACGGCTCCCCGGGCCGCGGCCACTACGTCGAGGACGCCGGCTACCCGGAGTTCGTCGGCTGGCTCGCCGAGGAGGCCCAGCTGCCGGGCGAGGTGCTGCGGACGCTCGGATTCGGTCTGGAACGCCTGCGCTCCCGGTTCGGGCACAGCCGGCAGAGCCACCTCGGCCGGCAGCTCTCGCTGCTGCTCGGCTCGGGCGCGTTCTCCGGCTCCGCGCTGCCGCTGCTCGGCATGGGCCGCGACGTCCCCGACGGCCGGATGAGCCTGGAAGGCGGCTACCTGGAGGTCGACTGGACGGTGCAGACCTCGCTCCGCTACTTCGAGGGCGTCCGGTCCACGATGCGGGAGCTCGCCGAGGCGCTCGGCGGCGAGTTCGCCGACAACCCGCTCTGGTGGACCCACCGGGTGATCACCGTGCACCCGCTGGGCGGCGCCCCGATGGGCCGCCACCCGGGCGAGGGCGTCTGCGACGCCCACGGCGAGGTGTTCGGCGTCCCCGGGATGTACGTCCTCGACGGCTCGGCGCTGCCGGGGCCGGTGGGCGCGAACCCCTCGCTGACGATCGCCGCGTTCGCCGACCGCGCCTGCGACCACCTCCTCGCCGAACGCGCCGCGCCCCGTGCCGCGGCCACCGCCCCGGCCCCGGCCCCGACTGCCGCCGCTGTTCCTGCTGCTGCCGCCGCACCGGCTCCGAACCCGGCGCCGCCCCCGACCCCGGTGCCGTCCGTCGACGGCGGCCGCGGGCCGACCAGCCTGTCCTTCACCGAGGAGATGAAGGGCCACGTCGCGCTCGGCGTCACCGACCCCGGCCAGGGCCGGGCCCTCGGCCGGGCGCAGCACCGGCAGCTGATGTTCCACCTCACCATCACGGCGCACGACGTGGACCGCTTCGTCGCCGACCCGGCCCACCCCGGCACCGCCGTCGGCTACGTCGACTGCGACACCCTCGGCGGCCGGCTGCCCGTCGAACGCGGCTGGTTCAACCTCTTCACCCGCACCGCCGACCCCCGCCGGCGGCTGATGCTCTACCGGCTGCACCTGCGCGACCCCGGCGGCAACCCGCTGACCCTGGTCGGCCACAAGGACGTCCACGACGACCGCGGCCTCGACCTCTGGCACGACACCTCCACGCTCTACTACCGGGTGCTCGCCGGCCACGTGCCCCCCGGCGGCGACGAGGACGTACGGGTGCTCGGTGCGGGCGTCGTCAGCATCCCGGTCCGCGCCTTCGTCCACCAGCTGACCACCTTCCGCACCGAGGGCCCGCACCCCGCACTCGCGCTGGAGCGGTTCGGCCGGCTGTTCCTCGGCCAGCTGTGGGCCGTCTACGGCCCGCGCCTGGCCCGGGCCAGGGAGCCGGCATGAGGACCCGCGAACTGCGCGCGCACGCCGAGGAGATCGGCTTCACCCCGCAGGAGCAGACCCGCTGGCTGGCACCGCGCCAGCTCGCCCGCACGGCCGTCAAGGTCGTCCTGGCCACCGTCTTCGCCGACTACGCGGACAAACGGGAGATCCAGGGCGCGCTCTCCGCCAGGATGCTGCGCGCCCCGCTGCACCGGCCCGACGCGCAGGAACTCTGGTTCGACTTCGTCGCCGACCTCGGCGACGGCTTCGACGCCACCGGCTCCGTCGCCTGGGCCCTGGCCGCGCCCTCGCTCACCCTCCCCGGCCCCGCAGCGACCGAGCTGCCCCGGGGCGCCCTGCTCGTCCTCGGCGGCGACGAGGTCTACCCGACCGCCTCGGCCCGGGACTACGAGGACAAGACGAAGGGCCCCTACCGGGCCGCCCTCCCCACCGCCGACGACGAACCCCTCATGGTCGCCCTGCCCGGCAACCACGACTGGTACGACGGCCTCACCGCGTTCCTGCGCGTCTTCGCCCAGCAGCGCCCCATCGGCGGCTGGCGGACCCGGCAGACCCGCAGCTACTTCGTGGTGCAGCTGCCCCGGCGCTGGTGGCTGGTCGGCCTGGACAGCCAGCTCGGCGAGTACTTCGACGACCCCCAGCTGCGCTACTTCGAGACCCACCTGTCGGCCAACCTCCAACCCGGGGACGGCGTCATCGTCTGCTCCGCCGAGCCCACCTGGGTGAAGAGCGCCGACAAGGACGTCGACGCCTTCAACGCCCTGCACTGGTTCGACCGCAACTACGTCCGCACCCGGCTCGACCCGCAGACCGGCGAACGCACCCCGACCGACGCCGCCATCCGCCTGTGGCTGACCGGCGACCGGCACCACTACGCCCGCTACGCCGAACGGCTCCCCGACGAACCGGCCGGCACCGGCGACCTGCCCGCCGACCCGCGGCGTCGCCAGCTGGTGACCTGCGGCCTGGGCGGTGCCTACCTCGCGGCGACCCACCGGCTGCCGGCCGCGCTGCCGCTGCCGCCCGCCGGCTCCCGCCTGCGGGAGAAGGACGACCCGCCGCCGGTCTTCGACCGCGCCCGCACCACCCACCCCGACGCCGCCGACTCCCGCCGGATCTCCCGGGGCCTCGCCCGCCCCTGGTCCCGGACCTGGCTGCCGCGCCGCAACCCCGGTTTCGCCGAACTCACCGCGGGCGTGCACGCCGTGCTGTTCCTGCTGACGAGCTTCCTGTTCGCGCTGGCGGAGGGCGTGCTGCGGCCCGTGGACGCCGTGCGCACGGCCGACGCCGGGGACCTCGGCGGCTTCGTCGGCGGCCTGTGCGGCGCGGTCGCGGTCCTGTTCGCCTTCCGCTGGGCCTACCGGCTGGTCCGGCCGCACGTCCGCGCCACGCCCTCCACCGGACTGGTCTCCGTCCTGGTGCAGGTCGCCGTCGCGCTCGTGGTCCTCGCCCTGTGCGTCGCCGTACCGTTCCCCGCCGACTGGTCCGGCTGGGCCGTGCTGGTCTCCTGCCTGGTGCTGGCCGGCCTGGTGGGCGGCGCCCTCGGCTCCGAGGTCTTCGCCCTCTGGGTGCTGTCGGCACGCCACGGCGCCGCCGCCGAATGGCAGATGTCCGGCCAGTCCGTCGAGGAGTACAAGGGGTTCCTGCGCCTGCACCTCGCACCGGACGGCGACCTCACCCTCTACCCGCTGACGCTCGACCGCATCTGCCGCGACTGGCGGCTGCAGGACGACCCGTCGCTCGGCAGGCGGCCGGTGCCCGCCCGGCCGCCGACCGTACGGCTGATCGAGGAACCCGTCGTGGTCGCGCGCGCCGCCGGGAAGGCCGGGACACCATGACCACCACCTCCACCGGGGCCACCCGTTCCGCGGCGACCGGGCCGCACACGCCCAGCAGGCCGACCACCCGCCGCGACCACGTCACCGAGGTGCGGCCGCTGACCGCGCTCGACGGCCGGCCGCTCAGCCTGGTCCGCGTCCACGGCCGCCACCCGCCCACCCGGGGGCCCGTCCTGGTCGCCCACGGCGCCGGGGTGCGCGCCGAGCTGTTCCGCCCGCCGCTGCGGCGCACCTTCGTCGACGCCCTGATCGACGAGGGCTGGGACGTCTGGCTGTTCAACTGGCGCGCCTCCATCGACCTCCCCCCGACGCCCTGGACGCTCGACCAGGCGGCCGCCCACGACCACCCCGCAGCCGTCGCCCACGTGCTCGCGGCCACCGGCGCGGACCGGCTCAAGGCCGTCGTGCACTGCCAGGGCTCGACCTCGTTCATGATGGCGCTGGCCGCCGGGCTGCTGCCCGAGGTCGACACCGTGGTCAGCAACGCCGTCTCGCTGCACCCCGTCGTCCCCGGCCTCTCCACCTTCAAGATCGCCCGCCTGGCACCGCTCATCGCCCACGCCCTGCCGGCCATCTCCCCCCGCTGGGGCGACCGGCCGGACGGCGTGCTCTCCCGCCTGCTGGTCACCTTCGTGCGCGCCACCCACCCGGAGTGCCGCAACACCGTCTGCCGGATGGTCAGCTTCACCTACGGCACCGGCTGGCCCGCCCTGTGGTCCCACGCCAACCTCGACGAGGCCACCCACGACTGGATCCGCGGCGAGTTCGCCGACGTCCCGATGACCTTCTTCGCCCAGATGAACCGGTGCATCCGGGCCGGCCACCTGGTGTCCGTCGACCGCACCACCGGCCTGCCGCGCTCCGCCGTCGACCGCCCGCCCAGGACCGACGCCCGGATCGTGCTGCTCGCCGGCGAACAGAACCGCTGCTTCCTCCCCGAGAGCCAGCAGCGCACCTTCGACTTCCTGCAACGCCACCGGCCCGGCCGGGACAGCCTGCACCTGCTCCCCGGCTACGGCCACCTCGACGTCTTCCTCGGCCGCCGCGCGGCCACCGACACCTACCCGCTCATCCTCAAGGAGCTGGCGACATGAAGCCGGTCCTGCCCCTCGCCCGGCTGGGGCTGTCGCTCGTGCCCTCGCCCTACCCGCGCCGGCAGCGGCGGCTCGCCGGGCGCAACGCACTCGTCGACGGCATCCCCTTCGAGATGCCCGTCAACTCGGCGGACACCCCCTGCATGATGGCCGCGTTCACCGTCGACCGCGCGGCCGCCGCCCGGCTGCTCCCCGGCGGCGAACTGCACCCGGTGGCCCTCCCCGGCCGGCGCGGGCTGCTCGTCGTCACCGTGGTCGACTACGTGCGCACCGACATCGGCCGCTACATCGAGTACTCCATCGCACTCGCCTGCACCCACGGCAGCCGGCCCGCACCGCCGCTGCTCCCCGGGCTCCTGCAGGGCGTCTTCGGCACCGGGCAGTACGTCCTGGACCTGCCGGTCAGCAGCGAGATCTCGGTCAAGGGCGGCAAGGGCATCTGGGGGATGCCCAAGCACCAGGCCAACCTCGACTTCAAGGTCACCGACGCCACCGTGTCCAGCGAGTACCAGGTCGACGGGCGGCTGGGCACCTTCCTCTCGATCGACCGCCCGCCGGCCACCGCCCTACCGCTGCGCGTCAAGGCCGCCAACTACTGCGCCTTCCGCGGCATGCTGATGAAGTCGTTCGTCTACTTCGAGGGCGAGGCCGACCTCGCGTTCGGCCGGCGCGCCCGGGCCCGCCTCCTGATCGGCGACGCCCCGCAGGTCGCCGCGCTGCACACCCTCGGCATCGCCCCCGACCCGCTGTTCACCTGCTACCTGCCGACCACCCGCGGCGTGCTCGACGACCACTTCGAGTGCTGGTTCCTCACCAGCGAGGCCGCCGGCCGCAGCTACGGCGAGCCGCTGGGCAGCGTCGTCGGCCTCGGCCTCTCCCAGCAGTGGCTGGACCCGCCGGGCATCGACGTCGGCGCACGGCCCTGAGGGCGGAGGCACCGTCGTGAGCCTGCTGCCGAGCCGGGTCACCGGGGATCCGCTGCGGCTCGTGCTGGTGCTGATCGGCGCGGTGACGGTGCTCACCGGGCTGTGCCAACTCGTGGCACCCGGGCCCCTGCTGGACGTGCTCTCGGCGGAGTCGACGCCGACCACCCGGCACCTCTTCGGCACCGTCGGGATGTTCATGGTCGTCATCGGCGGACTGGTCGTGCAGGGGCTGCTGTCCCCCTCGCCGCCGTCCTACCTGCCGCTGTGGGTGGGGCTGCAGAAGTTCGCCGCCTCCGTACTGGTGGGCGTCGCCGTCGCCCGGGACCTCTTCGGACCGCTGGCCCTGCTCGTCGCCGCCTTCGACTTCGCCACGGCCGTGCTGTGCGCGGTGATGTGGCGGCGGCCGGCCCGCCGGGACACGACGCCGGCCACCACCGGGCAGCGGCCGGCCGCGACCGGGGAGCAGCCGTGAGACGCGCCCTGGTCCTGGCCGGCGGCGGGATGCGGGTCGCCTGGCAGACCGGTGTCGTCCGGGCCCTGCACGAGTACGGCCTGGGCTTCGACCACGTCGACGGCACCTCCGGCGGGATCATGACCACGGGCATGCTGCTGTCCGGTCAGGACCCGGCCGAGATGGCCCGACGGTGGTCCGCCCTCGACGTCCACGACTTCACCGCGGCCCTGCCGCCGGGCGACTACCTCCGCGGCCCCTGGTCCCTGCCCGCCCTCGGCAGCGCCGACGGGGTGCGGCACAAGGTCCTCCCCGCGCTCGGCATCGACGTCGACGCCGTGCGCGCCGCACCCCTGGAGGGCACCTTCAACCTCGTCGACTTCACCACCAAGGCCTGCGTCGCGGTGCCGCACACCGAGATCGACCTGGACCTGATGACGGCGGGCATGTCGCTGCCGCTGTTCATGCCGCCGCTGCGCCGCGACGGGCACGTCTGGACCGACGCGGTGTGGGTCAAGGACGCCAATCTCGGCGAGGCGCTGCGCCGCGGGGCCGAGGAGGTCTGGCTGGTCTGGTGCATCGGCAACTCCCGGTACTGGGGCGACGGCCCGCTGGAACAGTACGTCCACATGATCGAGATGAGCGCGAACGGCGGCCTGTTCGCCGAACTGGCCGCCGCGCAACGGCCGTTCGTCCTGCACGTGGTCAAGCCCGCACACCCGCTGCCGCTCGACCCGGAGTTCTTCACCGGCCGGATCACCGCCGACACCCTGATCGACACGGGTTACCGCGACGCCTGGGACTACCTCGACACCGCCCGGCCCACGGGTGTCGCCAAGGACCCGACCTGCACGGTGATGCGGGACGCCCCCCGCGGCGTGCGGGTCCGCGAACGGCTGCGCGGCACCGTCGGCGGCGCCGACCTCGCGCTCGACCTCGTCGTCGAACTCCCGCTCCCCGCCGACGGCGAGCCCTCGCCCGGCGCCCGGCTGGTCGGCCACGTCGACCACCCGCCCTGGGGCGGCCGGCTCCCGCTCGCCGGCGGCCGCGTCGTGGCCGACCCCACCGGGCTCGACTACCTGGCCAGGGCCCGGCCCGCCGGCGACTGGGTCGACGTGCGGGTGCACCGCGACCTCACCGGCGACCGCGCCCTCGACCTCTTCTCCGAGGCCCGCACGGTCACCTTCCGGGCGGCGGACGGCAGCACCGGCGAGCTCCACCTCGGCCTCGCCGACGCGGCCCGCTCCCTGGCCTCCGTCGAGCCGTTCGGCGCCCACGGACTCCTCGGCCACGCCGACGCCCTCACCGAACTCGCCCGCCCCGGCCTGCGCCGCACCCTGACACCCCCACCGGCCTGACCGGGCCGCGGGCGACGCAGCGCGCCGCCCGACGGTGCACCCGCTCCCCCCGCATCCTCCCCCGGCGCCCCCACGGGCGCCGGATTCGTGCTGCCCGGCGGGGCACGTCCACCGGCCCGGGCCTGCCCGTTCCGCCCGGACGTCCGGCTTCCCCGTCGCGCCCTGACCGGAACCGTCCTGGGCCGCTTGCGTCCAGCTGACGGGCCTTCCGCTCCCTCCCCGCAGCGACGAAGCTGGTGATCGCCGCCGGGAAGCAACGGCCCGGGCAGCAGGGCGGGACGCGTCATCGTGGGACGCGACCCACCGTCACCCTGCCTGTGGGCTCCGCCCCGCCGGCACCCCCTGACCGTTCGGACGGGCCGCTCCGCGGCCCTGCTCCGCCCTGTCGTCGGGGGCCGGCACGCACCATCACCCTCCCTGCCCCGCTCTGACAGGAGTCCATCAGCCATGCCCCGCTTCACCAGCGCCCTCGCCCGCACCGCCGGCCCGCTCGCCCTCGCCGTCGCCTGCCTCGCCGGCGTCGCCCCGCAGTCCGCGCAGGCCGCCTCGATAGCCACCTGGGACAAGGTCGCGGACTGCGAGAGCAGCGGGAACTGGAGCATCAACACCGGCAACGGGTACTACGGCGGCCTGCAGTTCAACCTGAGCACCTGGAAGGGCTACGGCGGCGGCCAGTACGCGGCCTACCCGCACCAGGCCACCAAGCAGCAGCAGATCCTGATCGCCGAGAAGGTCCTCGCCGTGCAGGGCCAGGGCGCCTGGCCGGTCTGCGGCCCCAAGGCCCGCCTCGCGGCCGACCGCGCCAACCCCTACCCGGACGGCTCCGGGCCGGTGACCCCGCCGCAGCCGGAGAGCAAGACGCTGACCTGGTACCTGTCGGACAGCGCGTCGTCCACCACGGCCACCCGCGCGTCGTTCGCGTTCGGCAGCACCCCGCTCGTCCCGCTGGCCGGTGACTTCGACGGGAACGGCACCGACACCCAGGCCGCCTACGACCCCACCACCTCGACGTTCTACCTCGCCAACTCGGGCAGCGCCGCCGAGGCCACGCTGACCTTCGGCAACCCCGGCAACCGGCCGGTCCTCGGCCGCTGGGACGGCACCACCTCCCAGATCGGCGTCTACATGCCCGACAGCGGAAAGTTCTACCTCCGCAACAGCGACGGCAGCGTCAACTCCTTCGCCTTCGGCAACGGTGGCGACTGGCGGCCGGTCTCGGGCGACTGGGACGGCAACGGCACCGTCACCGTCGGCCTCTACGACCCCGCCACCAGCACCTTCTACCTGCGCAACAGCAACACCGCGGGCGGCGCCGACCAGACCATCACCTTCGGCAACCCCAACAGCATCCCCCTCGCGGGCGACTGGGACCACACCGGCCACACCAACATCGGCGTCTACATGCCCGACAACCACACCTTCTACCTCCGCCACGACGACGGCACCGTCACCGCCACCTCGTACGGCGACTCCGGCGACACCCCGATCACCGGCGACTGGAACGGCGACGGCTACGCCACCCAGGGCATCATCCACACCTGATGAAGCGGTCCGCGCCCCTTCAGCTCCGGGGTGCGGGGCCGAACCGCGCGGATCCCCGGCAGCGCCGGTCACCCGCAACGGTGGCCGGCGCTCCGGCGTGCCTGCGGCGCCCGCCCAGCAGTGCGGTGGCGGGCCGTTGTCCGGCCACGCACCCGCAGGCCCCCGGGCAGGTTCGCCCGGGGGGCTGCGGGGGCCGGCCGGGGGGCGGGCTGGGGTGGGCGGCGCGGTCGGGG